>JARIBI010000059.1 GCA_029257435.1 Sporosarcina sp.
TGTACAAGAGAGACAATGGCGTGACTCAAACCTATAAGGGAAAGAGGAGAGGGAATGAAGAAAAAAGTTCTTGCTGCGTTAGTGGCACCAGTTGCTGCATTATCGTTACTTGGGGCTGGACAGGCAGAGGCGAACACTAACTTCGATATGGTAGTGAAGGATCCTGCTGAACTTATGCGGGATCAAGGGATTTTACTAGGATTGCCTAATGGTGATCTCAAAGTCAATGACGCCCTTCAACGTGTAGAGTTGTTAATGATGTTGGATCGTGCGGGGAAACTTGAAGGATCTAAAGCTAAACTGTCCTTTACAGATGTACCTGGAAAATATCAAGATGTCGTGTCAAAAGCAGTACAGTCAAAGTTAGTAAGCGGTTTTACCAAGCAATCATTCAAACCGAATCATTCTCTTACAAAAGGACAATTCGCTACGATTTTTACATTGAGTGAAACAGGCGGAAAAGTACCTTCAGTCGACTTATCCATTCTTAATAACTATACAGATGCATCAAAAATACCGACATATTTAAAGCCATATATTGCTTACGCGATACTTGGCGGTGCCTTTGATGTCGAATATGGCAAGGCGTTCGAGTACGAAAAAGAGATTACACGGGCAGAGGCTTCTAAAGCATTTAAGCCGGTAGTCTTTGACGTAATTGATTTCTTAACAACTAATGACATTCACGGAAACATTGAGTTTAACGAGAAGTACCAAAATGGAGGCATGGCTATCATTGGCGGTTTGGTGAATGCATTCCGTTCAGTGAACCCGGATGGCACAGTTGTTGTAGATGGCGGAGACATTTTCCAAGGCACACTCATTTCAAACTCATTTGAAGGAGCTTCTACATTTGATACGATGAATGCGATTCAATATGATGCGGCTGCAATCGGGAACCACGAATTCGATTGGGGCGTAGACGTTCTGAAGGATCGAATTGCACAGGCAAAATTCCCTGTAATGGGTGCCAATGTTTATGATGAAAAAACGAACAAGCGCGTAGATTGGGCGGAACCCTATACAATGGTTGAAAAGGGTGGCTACAAAATCGGAATCATTGGATTTGCGACTCCTCAAACCCCTGCTACAACACTTGCAACGCACGTAGAAGGATTATCTTTCCCAACGCCAGCGCCAATTGCGAAAGAACTAGCAGCTGAACTCCGTGAAAAAGGAGCCGACTTTGTTATTGTGACATCACATTTACCGGGAGAGCATGCGAAAGATTCCGCTGAAATCATTGGAGAGTTAACGGATCTTGCAAAGGAGTCCAAGGGAAGTTTGGATGCTATTGTTGGCGGGCACTCTCATCAACGGGTATCTGGTCATGTTAACAATATTCCAGTCGTAGAAGCCCAAAGTTATACAGCGGCTATGGGGCATATCCAGTTGTTTATCGACAAAAAGACGAAGCAAGTCTACTCCTCTGAATCTGGAATCTTGGAGACTAAAGTTGGGCTTACAAAGGAAGATGATGCAGTCGCAGGAATTGTATCAGGTTATCAAGAACAAGTTAAAGAAATTGCTGCAGAAGTTGTAAGCAAAACAACTGGGGATTTGACACGCACTCCATCCGAAGGGAAGTACGGTGTAAGCCAGTTAGGGAACTTAATCAGTGATGCCATGATGCAAAAGGCAGATGCACAAGTGGCATTCCAAAACATTGGAGGCGTCCGTGCAAACATGGAAGGCGGTGATATCACATATGGAGACGTATTCAGTGTCATCCCATTTGATAACTATAATATCGTTTCTGAGATGACGCCTCAGCAAATTAAGAAGATTTTAGAAGGTCCACTGAAAGACGGGTCAAACTTCTTAACGATTCAATATGGCGGACTAAAAGTAGTCTTTGACGCAGAACGAGCTCACGGTGATCGCATTCTATCCGTTACTCTTAATGACGGAACATCTTTATACAAAGATGGTAAGTTCTCAGATTCGAAGGTGAAAGTTGTAACAAATAACTTCCTGGGAACAGGCGAAGGAGACGGTTTTGATACATTTGGAGAAGTAGAATGGACGTCAACGCCTGATTTCCAGCGTGAATTATTCGCAGATTACTTCCGTGCAATGAAAGCAGCAGGAACAACAATTGATGCAGCTGCAGTTCTAGATGACCGATTGATTTCAGTTAAGAAGTAAATAATTAGAAAACCAACCCATGAGTTAGTCTAATGTGGTTGGTTTTTTTGTGCCTAATGGAAACTTTTTCTATCTTTTAAAGCATTAACCACGCTTAAATCAAAGTTCTTTAGCATTGTATACTAGTCGGTATATTTGTGTTAACATTATTTTTAAAACGGTTGACGCAAAAATAAGTTTAAAGGGGCGTACAAAATGAATTGGAAAACACTCGCACAAGAAGTCATTGAAGGAAAAGAAATTTCAAATGAAGAGGCACTATCGATTTTGAACACAAGTGATGACGATGTTTTAGCGCTGCTGGACGGGGCTTATGAAATCAGACGATATTACTTTGGGAAAAAAGTGAAATTGAATATGATTATGAATGCTAAGAGTGGTTTCTGTCCGGAAGACTGCGGGTATTGCTCGCAATCTTCGAAATCGACAGCTCCGATAGAAAGGTATCCATTCATCTCCAAAGAGGAAATCTTAGAAGGGGCTAAACGGGCATTTGACAACAATATCGGAACGTACTGCATCGTAGCTAGCGGACGTGGACCAACACGAAAAGACGTACGCGTTGTCAGCGAAGCCGTTGAAGAGATCAAGGAAAAGTACGGGTTGACAGTATGCGCGTGTTTGGGGATTTTAAAAGAAGAGCAAGCAGAGCAGCTAAAAACTGCAGGCGTCGACCGGTATAACCATAACTTGAATACATCCGAGCGTCATCATGATTTCATCACAACATCGCATACGTACAAAGATCGTGTGGACACAGTGGAAATTGCGAAAAAGTATGGAATCTCTCCTTGCTCTGGTGCGATAATTGGAATGAAAGAGACAAAAGAAGATGTTGTTGACATTACCCGTGCACTGCGCAGGTTAAATGCAGACTCTATTCCAGTAAACTTCTTGCATGCGATTGATGGAACAAAACTTGAAGGTACGAATGAACTGAATCCACGGTATTGCTTGAAAGTGTTAGCGCTTTTCCGCTACATGAATCCTTCAAAGGAAATTCGAATTTCAGGCGGTCGTGAAGTTAACTTACGATCACTTCAACCAATGGGAATGTATGCTGCCAATAGCATATTTGTTGGTAATTATTTAACAACGGATGGTCAGGAACGCAATTCGGACTTTCATATGCTGGAAGATCTCGGATTCGAAATTGAGCTTACTGAAAAGCAAGCGCTAGCTGCTCATTTATAAAACATTTAAACCAGCTTATGTCGGCTTATTCAATACCGAATGAGCTGGTTTTTTATGAAAATCCCCAAACTCTATAATTGTGTAAGGGGTATAGTACTCATTTCATTAGCTTCCGAGATAAAAGGATCTAGAAATACTTACATAGGTGGTGTGATGTCAACTTTCAATAGGCTGAGGGCATCTTCAATCAGGCGGATATCAGTGAGGATAACGGATTTCAATGGAGTGGGCGCAAGTTGATATTCTTGGTTGAGGTGATGTAACTCACGAACCATCACATAATTTTCACTTTCTGTCTGCATATTCTGTCCCTCCTCTTAAGCAATTTTACCCGGTAGATGTAAGGTGTAAACTAATTTCCAAGAATACAAGGTAAAATTCTGTAATATTTGATACAAAGCAATGGCTGAAATCGTGCAATAACGTTCAAACTATTGAACCAGGAATGACGTACAAGGAACTTACAAAACAAAAAACACCAACTCTTAGACAGGATGCCCATTAGAGATGGTGTTTATAAGTTAAGCAGTAATATCTCGTTTAGTAAACACTGAATAGCTGACGATTAAGAAAGCGACTAGATACACAGCTAAGACGGCTAACGAGAATGGCAAAGTGAGGTCGTCATTTATGACGAAATTAGATTCGTACATGGTCACATCCATGTGTGTGAAGAGTAAATACTTAACGACTTCGAAGCGGCTTAACAGTACAACAATTACGTTACCCGAAAAGTAAATGAAAAGGGATAATCCAATTGCCATACCGCTTGAGCGGAACACGCTGCCAATCATGAATGCAAACGTTGCGGTAATGATTACGTTGACGAACGAGAGCAGTAACATGTATAGCCCATGGCCCCAAATCGAAACATCCACCACGTTGCCGCCTGATATCGCAAGGGCTTGCCCGCCCCCTGATGGGAAGAAAACGAAAGCACTTAGAATCGTCGTTACAAAGCCAATTATCATCAGTAAGACGCCGAATAGCAAGATAGCCAGATACTTGGATGTCATGATTTTCCAACGTTTAACGGGACGCGTTAATAACATTTTTATCGTTCCTTGAGAAAACTCGGTTGCCACGATTCCTGCGGCCACAATAACAGTTAGTAGCAATGCGATGCTGCCGACTGACGGATCGTAAATCATTCCCTCGCGACTAATGTCTTTCAGTGGGGCGACATTGTTTGCAAGTCTATATTCCAGGATTTGAACATTCTCTTCAGCATGCCGTTTACTTTCTCCTTTTAGAACATCCATTTCTAATGAGTTTTTGTCCATTTCCAATTCGCTTTTGGCGCTGACTTTCCAGTCGGGCTCATCGCCTGTTAGACTATCAGACCACTTCACGATTCCCGCCATTCCAAGAATGAGTACAACTACCAAACTCGCCATAATCCAAGTACCTTTTTTGGACCACAGTTTCATCCATTCATTTTGAAGCAGTTTCAGCAAGCTGGCCACCTCCTGTCAATTCGAGGAATTGGTCCTCAAGTGTTTTCCGATGCGGCTGGATTGCATATAGTTCAAGTCCTGCTGTTGCCAGAGCTTTAACAAGTTCTGGAATTTGAGTTTTTTCTGCTTGAATTACAAATCCCTCATTAACGCTCTCTGTTTTGAATCCAAGAGTTCCAAGAAGTTGAAAGGTTTGATCAGCAGGAAAAGCTTCTACGTAATAATGAGCTTCTTGAGTTTCACGCATATTTCTTAGATCTACAAGTTTACCGTTTTGAATGACAGCTATCCGGTCACACATGAGCTCGATTTCTGAAAGCATGTGGCTGGATACGAAAACAGAAACGTTTTCTGTTTTTGCGATCAGACGTAAATAGTCACGGAATTCACGAATACCAGCAGGATCCAGACCATTTGTCGGTTCATCCAAAATTAAAAACTTAGGTCTGTGCAACAAAGCTTGTGCCAGCCCCAGGCGCTGACGCATCCCAAGTGAATAAGTTCCGACCTTTTCATGAATACGGTTTTGCATCCCAACTTGTTTCACGACTTCGTCGATACGTTCTTTCGTTACCCCTTTTTGCATCCGTGCAAAGTGCAGCAAGTTTTTGTACCCTGACATGAACTTATACATTTCTGGGTTTTCAACAATGACCCCAACTTTAGAAAGGGCTTTTTCAAAGTCTGCGGAAAGCGTTTGCCCGTCGATTACGACTTCGCCGCCGCTTTTTTTCATTAGACCGACCATCATTCGAATGGTTGTCGTTTTACCGGCACCGTTCGGACCGAGAAAGCCGGTGATTTGACCAGGGTAAAGCTGTAAACTCAAATCATCGATAATCTTCTTTCCCTTGATGACTTTTGTTAGATTCTTCAGTTCCACGATAGGAGTGGGTTCCATGGCATTTCCCCCTTTAGTTCGTACATGATTGATAAAATAATGTCCATAATAAGGTATACGTTTTGAAGTGTGTATAGTTTCGTATTTTTGAAAACTAAAAATGATGAGATCATTCTTTCCCCATTTCTGCGCATTCACGAGTACAATAGAGAAACCATATTGCACTTAGGAGGAACAAACGATGGAGATAGGAATTATTACGTTCGTTGAAACAACACCAGATCCGGAAACCGGGGAAGTTAAGAGTCATGCAGATCGGCTGCGTGAAGTGGTCGAGGAGATTGTGCTGGCAGACCGTGTTGGCCTTGATGTGTTTGGTGTCGGTGAACACCACCGGGCAGATTATGCGGCCTCTTCCCCAGCCGTTTTACTGGCTGCAGCGGCTTCTCAAACCTTTAATATTCGTCTAACCAGTGCAGTTACTGTATTATCCTCTGCGGATCCAGTGCGTGTGTTTCAGGATTTTGCCACACTTGACGGGATTTCAAATGGACGTGCTGAAATTATGGCTGGCCGAGGGTCATTCATCGAATCGTTCCCATTATTCGGACAAGATCTATCGGACTATAATGAGCTGTTCAATGAGAAACTGGACTTGTTATTGAGTTTACGTGAGTCAGAAGTGGTTTCTTGGGATGGAAAGCATCGACCTGCAATCGATCGCAGGGGTGTATATCCACGGCCTGTGCAAGAGCCATTGCCAGTCTGGATAGGCAGCGGAGGAAATCCAGAATCGGTTGTACGCGCAGGAAAGTTAGGATTGCCGCTTGTGCTGGCAATTATCGGAGGGCGGCCAACACAATTTGCGCCACTGGTACAATTGTATAAGCGAACAGCCGCAGCCGCAGGACACGATGTATCAAAATTGAAGATTGCTTCCCATTCCCATGGGTTTGTTGGAGAAACAACGCGTGCTGCCGCGGATGCATTTTTCCCATCTACCCAATATGCCATGAATGCAATTGGCAAAGAACGCGGCTGGGCTCCTTATACTCGTGATGCATACGACGATGCAAGAAGTCCAGAAGGGGCCTTATATGTAGGCGATCCAGATTATGTAGCCAAAAAAATTATCAAATTGCGGAAAGAAGTAGGAATTACGAGGTTCTTACTCCACGTCCCAGTGGGGTCTATGCCGCATGACGAAGTGATGAGTGCAATCCGTTTGCTCGGTGCAGAAGTAGCACCAAGAGTACGAGAAGCGATTGCACAATGGGAAACAGAATTTAAAGGTGAATAAAAGAGGGTGGCAGGGTGTTAACCATTGCCGCTCTTTTTTGGAGGTTAAGATAGAAATGAAAAACTAACTAGCCATTTCTGCACAATCCAAAGGATGAGAAGAAGACTTGCTAGTTTCAAAAATCTGACCCACCCTTTTTTATCAACGAAAAGGAAAATGATTGAAAAATAGGCAACCTCAATTGAGCCGATAATCCATTCAGATAAATGCAGCCACACGCCAATACTTGCAATGACCAGTATAACAACCAAATGTATTCCGTCATTAGGTTCGTTGACTGTTTCGTCTTGAGTTGTTTCCCTCATTATTAACGCCCCTTTCATAGTTCTGCTCCTTTCAGAGGAGAACCCGCTCGTTAAGCGTTGGAACCCGCTCAATCCAGAGGAGAACCCGCTCGTTAAGCGTTGGAACCCGCTCATTTCAGAGGAGCCCCCGCCGTTAAGCGTCGGAACCCGCTCATTCCAGAGGAAGCCCCGCCCGTTAAGCGTCGGAACCCGCTCAATCCAGAGGAGCCCCCGCCCGTTAAGCGTTGGACCCCGCTCAATCCAGAGGAGCCCCCGCCCGTTAAGCGTCGGAACCCGCTCAATCCAGAGGAGCCCCCGCTCGTTAAGCGTCGGAACCCGCTCAATCCAGAGGAGAACCCGCTCGTAAAGCGTGGGACCCGCTCATTCCAGAGGAGGCCCCGCCCATTTAACCCCAGCTCAACCGTCTTTCCACAACCAAAATCATTTTTTAAACGAGTTATACACCATTACTAACTTACATAAACTATATCGGTAGTAGATAATATGGGACAGGCGACCTACTCGAGGGTTCTATAACTAACTCATTAAAATCTGATTATTCTCTATTATAACAGTTTATTCCACCAAATAATTGATATACTAAAGAAAAATTGAAGGGGAATGGTGTCAAATGGTAAACAAACGAACTGGAAAAAAACTGCTCTTAGTTGCGATATTGGTGTCTATCGCATATCTCCCAATCGCGTATGAGCAAACGATTCCCGCACTGGCTGCTTCAGCCGCTCTAATTACCCCACCTGCAAATGCATCAGTTAAGCTATCTAAAAAATTGGACGTCCTACTAGCAGATCCAAAATTGAAGGGGGGGATAACGGGTGTAAGTGTTCGAAACGCGGATACTGGAAAATCAATTTATTCGCATATGGGAGATACCCGATTGAGACCTGCATCTAATATGAAATTGCTGACAGGTGCCGCCGCTTTAGAGATGCTTGGTCCAGACTATCGATTTCAAACCGAAGTGGCAACTGCGGGTAAGCAGAAGGGTTCTACTCTTCAAGGGGATGTCTATTTAGTGGGAAAGGGAGATCCTACACTTCTTCAAAGTGACCTCGTGAAATTTGCTGAAGAGTTGAAGCAACAAGGCATTAAAACCATCAAAGGAAATTTGTTTGCAGATGACAGTTGGTACGATGATGATCGATACTCCCAGGACTTGAATTGGTCGGATGAATTCAACTATGTTGGTGCACAAGTATCGGCTCTCACACTATCTCCGAACGAAGATTATGATACAGGAACCGTTATAGTCGAAGTGAAACCGGGGGGAAAAAAGGGGGAGCTGCCGGCTGTCACGTTAACGCCAAAAACCGAAACGTCCGTAATTGTAAATGAGGCGAAAACAGTTGGGAAGGATGGAGAAAAGAAGATATCCATCCATAGGGAACATGGGACAAATCGAATTATTGTAGAAGGTACCATTCCAGTAGGTGCTTCAAGTTCACGTTCATGGACGGCCGTTTGGCAGCCATCGGAGCTGGTACTTGATGTTTTCAGAAGTGCGTTGCAAAAAGAAGGAATTCAAGTGCTTGGAAAAAGCGGGCTTCAGCGTGGAGTTGCTCCTAAAAATGCGAAAGCTCTTGTAACTAAAAAGTCTATGCCGTTGAATGAAATCTATATTCCATTCATGAAACTGAGTAACAATGGGCATGCGGAAATGCTTGTGAAAGAAATGGGAAGAGTGAAAAAGGGCGAAGGCAGCTGGAACGCAGGCCTCTCAGTGATGTCTGAAACACTTGAGAGACTCGGAATCACAAAGGGGACGGTTCTGCTGCGCGACGGTTCCGGGATGTCCCACAAAAACTTAGTATCATCTGAAACGCTAACGACACTTCTCGTGCGTGCTCAAGACAAACCTTGGTATTCAGCTTTCAGGGAATCACTGCCGCTCGCGGGTGAAGGGGATCGCATGGTTGGCGGAACACTCCGCAATCGCATGACAGGGGATTCTACGAAAGGAAACGTGGCTGCAAAAACAGGCTCCATCACTGGTGTCTCCACGCTGTCAGGGTATGTAACGACAAAAAAAGGGACACCCTTGGTTTTCTCAATTATGATTAACAATTACATTACGGGACCCGTATCTCAAATAGAAGACGCTATTGCTATAGCACTTGCAGAAGCAGATTTATAATCAAAAAAACAGACATTCAGGAATTTACACTCCAGAATGTCTGTTTTTTCAGTGGAAGTGAGTTACTTTGTCTACAAGGTCAAATATACAAGAGTTACTAACCATGAATTCCCGAGTAACGCTCCCGCTACGTTCCATTCGTTGTCCGGGTTTCAATCAAACAAGAACCAGCCATAATAACATCGTAACGGCAATGGTCGTTACACCCATCAGTAAAGTCGCCATCGTTTGAGCTTTATAGGCGTCTGTCACTTTCATGCCGCTGAATTCTGTCACGACCCAGAAGAAACTATCGTTTACATGACTCACGGTCATTGCGCCAGCTCCTACAGCCATCACAACCAGTGCAAGCGGAATCGCTCCTTCAATCCCCATTGCAGGAAGCAGCGGTGCTACTAAGGTGGAAGCAATAACCAATGCAGCAGTGGAAGAACCTTGCGCGGTTTTCAGAGCTGCGGATATGAAAAACGGAACGAGGAGGAATAACGCACCGCCTCCAAGCGCAGTGAAATTCATTTCACCAATCAATTCAGCGACACCAGAAGTGGAAATGACTTTACCAAATGCCCCGCCGGCTCCCGTAATCAGCAGGATAGGAGCCGCCTCTTTAAGACCTACACCAATCCAGCCAGTAAGTGTTTCTTCGTTCAATTTCGGCAACAGCAGGAACGCTGCAAGCACTCCAAACAGCAGGGCAACGGAAGGGGAACCAATGAACTGCAAGAATGAGCTGAGGCTACTTTCTCCCATAGTGAGCTTTGCAACAGAACCCGCTCCAATTAAAATAATTGGCAAGACAATCGGCAGAAATGCTTTAAAAGCTGAAGGCATTTCACCAAAAGACTTTACAATTTCATCATAATCAAATGTGACGGATTCTTCGTCTTCAGGAACAGTAATCTTTGATCCGACCTTTACAGCCCATAAGTATCCAACAACAGTTGCTGGAATTGCAACGATTAGACCAATTAAAATAATAACCCCTAAATAACCTTCGGCACCGATATTCCCGGCAGCTGCAATCGGACCGGGAGTAGGGGGGACAAGAGTATGTGTCGCGAACAATCCTGTCGCCAGTGCAACAGACATCGATGCGATTGTCACCCCTGCACGTTTTGCAAGCGCTTTCTTTAAGCTTGTTAAAATTACAAATCCTGAGTCGCAAAATACAGGAATGGAAACAATATAACCGATGAGTGACATGGCAAGTTGAGGGCGCTTTTCGCCAATAACACGTAAAACGACCTCAGCCATTCTATAAGCGGCACCGGATTTCTCTAGGATGACACCAATGATAGTACCTGCAACGATGACAATCCCGATTCCTTTCATGAGCCCACCAAATCCTTCATTCACTGTATCCACAACAGTCAATAGCGGCATTCCTGAGGTAATTCCGATGAAAAATGCACCCGCAAGAAGTGATAAGAATGGATGAACTTTCAAAACGGCTGTTAAAAAGATAATAAGAACGACACTTAAAATAATCATGGCAAACAACATTTAACATTCCTCCTTATTTGTATAGTGCAGAATTGCTTGTTTAGTGGTTTCTTTCAATAAACTATAAGGATTCAACATCGCGTCAGCTGCTGTAATGCTATCCGAAGTGAGGGCGTGCACGCCTGCAAATAAGTCAGCGAGTGCCGAGTGACTTTCCGGCATGATTGTTCCAGATACAAGCAGTACAGGAACACTTTTTTGTTGAGCCGCCCGTGCGATTCCGTAAGGCGTTTTCCCTGAGAATGTTTGACTGTCAGAGCGGCCTTCCCCTGTAATAACGAGATCAGCGGTTTCTAGGTGTTTATCAAAATGGAGTGTTTCCAGAACGACGTTTATGCCTGGCTGGAAAGTACTCGGGAAAAAGACTTGGAACACGCCTCCTGCACCACCTGCAGCACCAGCACCAGCAGTATGATGCAGAGAGATCCCCGTATGCTGTTCTATAATGTCTGCAAAGTTGGTAAGACTGCTGTCGAGAAGTTCAACATCAGCGCTGGAAGCCCCTTTTTGCGGTCCGAAAACGGCTGAAGCTCCATCTGGCCCTATGAATGGATTTGTAACGTCTGCTGCAATCAGAAACCTGCTCTCAGCGATTCGCGGGTCGAAAAAGGCAGAATCAATGGCATGCAGACTTTGCAACGCGCCCCCGCCTTTAGGAAGTTCATTCCCATTCGAATCTAGTAACCTCATGCCTAGGGCTTGTAAAATTCCTGCGCCGCCATCATTTGTGGCACTTCCGCCGAGGCCGATTATAAATTCGCGGAAGCCTGCATTAAGCGCATGGACGAGTAATTGCCCGGTTCCAAATGAAGATGTAATGAGTGGATTTCGTTCTTGATCAGTCAGACGCGTCAAACCGGAAGCTTCTGCTAATTCAATAACGCAAGCAGCGCAATCCCCGAGCATCCCGTAGCGTGCGGGGATGAGGCGGCCAAGTGGTCCTTCAACGAGCAGAGATACAAATTTCCCGTTCGTTGCATCGACTAAACTTTGCATTGTCCCTTCTCCGCCATCAGCAGCAGGCAATAAAACAGATGTACTGGCCGGGTCTGCCGCTTGGGTGCCTTCAGCCATTGCTTCAGCTGCTTGCAGAGCAGACAAACTTCCTTTAAAAGAGTCTGGTGCAATTAGTATTTTCATGTGTGCATCATTCCCATCAAGTAGTAGTAGATGTCTAACATTATATGTACAGAATAGTCAAAATACATTAGACTTGATGTATAAGAATCCGTTGAATTTGAAGAATTTTTTATACATTGGGGTGGAGTTGTGCTGACGAAACGGCTTGCGGAGGATATCGTAGAACAGACGATGTTTAGATTAGCGCGTAATTTGAATGTGATGGATACAAACGGAATGATTTTAGCTTCAGGTGAAAGAGAACGGGTGAATCAAATTCATGAAGGAGCGGCCCATGTTGCAAAAACGGAAAAGCCGCTTTGGATCGACGTAACTAATCTAAGGGATTGGCCGGGCTCCAAGCCTGGAGTAAATTTACCAATTCACTATCAATCTCGACTGGTCGGTGTAATTGGAATATCAGGATTTGAAAAAGAGTTGCGAGATGTGGCAACTCTCGTCCAGTTGACGACGGAAATGATGGTTCACCAGTCCTTATTGACTTCTGAAACGGAGTGGAAAAGGACAGCTGGAGAATTGGTATTTAAAGAGTTAGTCAGCGGGCTTCCTATTTCAGGTGTTACACAGGATCGGATGAACATGTTATCGATTTCCCTGAAAGGCCCGTTTACGATTGTGATTGTTCATCGAAATAAGACAACCGGCACACCGAATCATCTAGCGGACTGGCTGGCAGAAACGCTGGCGGTTCGTTCAGTTTTGGCTGGAGCTGACCAGGGAAATACCATCCCATTTCTAATATGGGGGGTGGATCGAGAACACGTGAACAAAAGAGTGAAATGGTCTTGTGAACAGCAAAGGAGTTCGATACTGAAGATTGGAATCGGTAAGACGGTTCTCGAGGAAGAGGATATCGTTTTGGCCTATGAATCTGCCCGCCAGGCAATCCAATTCGGGTCGGCAGAAGAGATCATCAGCGATTTTGAAAAAATAGAAGTTCAGGCGTTGATGGGAGCATATCAACAAGCTTTGCATAGGAAATATATCGAGAGGGTATTGGGCAGTCTGAATGAACAGCTGCTGGAAACACTTAAAACGTATTTAGATCATGATCAGCACGCGAAAAATACGTCAGAAGAGCTTGGGATCCACCGGCACACACTCTCGTACCGCCTTAAACGCATTTCTGAACTCACTGGGCTGGACCCGACTCGATTTAGCTCAGCAGTCCAATTGTATTATGCAATTGTGCTTAAAGAAGGAGCACAAACTTAAAAACCGAGCGTTATCCGCTCGGTTACTTTAATCCGATGAATGCTAAATGGCGCCCTGCCATTTTGTCCTGCCGGTACGAAAACCCATCGTCGCTTAGAAATGTGCAGATTGGATCGATTGTGATATTGGCACTCGGGATGCCAGCGAGTTCACACTGAGTCTTTACAGTCTTCTGATTATCAATATGGTATTTGCCAGTTGTTGTGTTGAATGAAATCCAGGGTTCCGCATAGCCGAGTGACAGAAATTTCTCGTAAACGTCACCGTCAACTTCGAACTTTTCCTGGCTAAGTGCGGGTCCAATCACTACTTGAAAGTCCCCTGGCAGACACGCTTCTTCCTCGATAAGGTGCTTCAGCAGTTTTGATGTAATCTCTTTAACAGTCCCTTGCCAGCCAGAGTGGACGACGCCTACAATACCCGCAGGTTCATTGGAGAAAATAACTGGGACACAGTCTGCCATGAACCCAGCGAGCACTATGCCATTCTCACGTGTATACAAAGCATCTGTATCAGGGACTGCCGTAGATTGGTCAGTTGCACCGCGTCCGCAATCCTTACGTGTGACTTTATGAAAGTTGGCGCTATGAGTCTGGTTGGCAAAGACAAAGTCAGCTGTTGAATAACCAAGAGAAACTGCAAGGGTTTCACGGTTTTTAAGGACAGCTGATGGATCATGACAAGCATGTAATGCCAAATTGTTATCTTCAGGGGCATGTGTGTCTTTCAAGGTAATTCCCGAGATTACAATGCCGTTAATATCGTATTTCTTAATTTTCATATCGTTCACCTCGAGTTATCAAAATGTTTGCAGATTATTGTACCATGTCATAGGGTTATTTGCGCATCAGATAGGGAAGTAATGAATACACCCTACCGTATTGAGCAGAGACATTGACAAGCTTTTTTATGTGCATTATTGTAGACTATTATATTCCCTAGTATGCAGGTAGGAATTAATCAGAAAAATAGAGAAAAGGGGATGCCGACATACAATGAAAGCGCTCTGGAACCGATATGCGAACGCATCTTTAATCCTTAAAATAACGATAGCCTTAATACTGGGAATAGTGGTTGGACTGCTTATGGGCGAGCAAGCAACAGTGTTTGCGCCACTAGGTGATCTGCTGATCCGTCTTTTGACGTTCTTAATCATTCCTCTTATCCTTTTTACACTCATCGTCGGTGTAAATCAAACGACAATATCGAATCTTGGCCGCATGGGCGGGAAAGTATTCATCTATTATACGGTCAGTTCTGCAATCGCGATTACCGTAGGACTCGCAGTAGCCACGCTGTTCCAGCCAGGGTCTGGCATGAAATTGGATGGGAATGCGTCGTTCGATGTGCCGGATAATCCCGGCATTGTCAATGTATTGCTGAATATTGTCCCTTCAAATATTGTCACTGCCTTTACGGAAATGAACTTGCTTGGAATTATTTTTACAGCACTCGCTTTCGGGATTGCAATTTCTGCGATGCGCAGTTCAGAAGGACTGAACGAACTCGGTAATCATCTGATGAAAACGGTCAGTGCATTGAACGAAGCTTCAATATTCATCCTAAAAGGAATCTTGCAATATGTTCCGATTGGTGTATTTGCAATTATGGCGAAAACAATAGGAAGCCAAGGGATAGACACACTCCTCTCATTAGGAGGAATGATTGGTGTACTGTACGCGGCTTTGTTTGCACAAATTGGTTTATATGTTGTTGCCATGCTGCTGTTTAAAGTAAATCCACTTACATTTTTCAAGCACGCCCGGACTCCGATTGCGACAGCATTCGTTACACAAAGCAGTGCAGGTACATTACCCTTGTCGTTAAAGGCCGCGCATGATTTAGGATTGCCGCGCAGTTTATATGGATTCAGTTTACCGCTCGGCGCTACGATCAATATGGATGGCGCCGCGATACGGATCGCCGTATCTGCCGTCTTTGCAGCTAATATATCCGGTAACCCTCTGTCCTTGACGGATATGTTATTGGTGGTTTTAATCGGGACACTCGCCTCCATTGGCACTGCAGGTGTACCAGGTGCAGGGATTGTCATGATTGCGACAGTTTTTGTACAACTCGGCTTGCCTATTGAAGCGGTCGCTTTGCTGACTTCAATTGACGCATTAATTGGCATGGGTGCAACCGCACTGAACGTCACAGGTGACCTTGTAGGAACGACACTAATCAGCCGGACTGAAAAACGAAAGAGTGCTTCAAAAGAACAAGAAGAAACGGTCGCACAATCTTAAAATAGTTGCATATAGATTACTAAAGGCAGTGGACATGGACAGATTTTCGTCTTTGTTTGCTGCCTTTTTTATAAGATACAGAGTTGCGTGAGAGGTTATTTTCATTGACAACTCTCTGGAAGTTATGGACTTTTAGTGAGGTATCAAAAGAATAGTATTAGGAGAGAGCTGAATAATTGATTTAATACCTAGAGGGGTATATGATAAAGTCAATCAAATCATTAGGAGTGTATGTTATGACAAATCAAGCTACCGTTTATGTTTCTAGTACGTGCCCTTATTGCACAATGATGACAAATTACTTGGATGAACAAGAGATTACCTATGAAACAATTAATGTCTCACAAGATCCAGAAGCGGGAAAACGTCTTGTAAAAACGACTGGACAGATGGGGGTACCTCAAACCAAATTGAATGACGTTTGGATTTTAGGTTTTGATCCCGAGGGCGTTCAAAAAGCGCTTCGTGGAGAGTCTCAGTGAAACGTTTAATTTACAAATTCCGCTGTATGACCTGTTCGATTGAAACAGATGCGGAGAAAGAAATGACACGAAAACTCTTTCCGAAGTTTTGCATTGGACACGTAGCACTCTTTGCAACTGGTATTTTTCTTGTGATTATGGAATGGATGAACTGATAAACCGGCGTTCCCTGCAGTAAAAAGGGAACGCCGGTTTGATTTTTTTCTATGAAATTGCGATACTTTATAGTAGGAGTGAACGAATTTTTCGTGAATTATTTTGCATCACGCTACTTATATGAAAAGGGGAATTGCCATGAAGCTGGATCGATTGCGTCAGTCATTTGAAGAACTTGCGAAGTTTACAGACGAAGGAGAAGGCATCAACCGGCTTGCTTACACGGAAACAGAGCGCAATGCTCGGGAGTATATGATCCGCCAGTTTGAAGCGGCGGGTCTTACTGTGCGTACAGATTACGCGGGAAATGTGGTCGCACGCCGTGAAGGGAAGACCGCTGATCTGCCTGTCGTAGCAACGGGTTCTCATATTGACTCGGTCTACGCAGCAGGAGAGTTTGATGGAACGGCTGGTGTGCTTGTTGCACTTGAGGTGATGCGTTCGCTCGAAGACGAAAACATTAAAACCGAGCATTCGATGGAAGTCATCATCTTTGCATGCGAGGAATCATCACGTTTTGGAGCGTCTACACTCGGCAGCAAAGCGATGTCAGGACGATTGGATCCAGCATACACCCGTTCACTGACGGATCGAAATGGCATCACCCTCATGCAGGCGTTTGAAGAAAATGGACTCGATTTAGAAGAAGTCCATTTAGCGATGCGTTTTCAAGATGAGTTCAAAGCATTTGTAGAACTGCACATCGAACAGGGCCCGGTTTTAGAAAAGCAAAACGCATCCGTCGGCGTCGTCTCTGCTATTGCAGCGCCTGTTCGATTCCATGTTCATGTTGGGGGAACCGCAGACCACTCTGGAACAACTCCAATGGATTATCGCCATGATGCATTACTTGGCGGTGCTGAAATTGCATTAGCTGTTGAGCAAGCTGCTCTAGCAGAGCTTGAGTATGGCACAGTTGGAACGGTAGGCGTTTTTTCAATAAAACCTGGAGCGATGAATGTTGTCCCAAGCGCTGCAGAAATGGACATCGACATTCGCGGAACGAACACGGAATCACGGCAGCGCGTCGTTTCTGCACTTGAAAAGGCAGTCAAAGAAGTAGCTGAAGTACGTGGGTTAGACGTTTGGATAGACGCCATTTCCAGTGAGGAGCCGGTTCAAATGGACACTGGCATTGTAAGCGAATTCAAAGCTGTCTGTGAAGAACGCGGTGTGAAGTGGCTGGAAATGCCAAGCGGTGCCGGACACGACGCTATGAATATGGCGGCATTCTGTCCGACAGGTATGATTTTTGTGCCATCTAAAGACGGGCTTAGTCATAACCCTGCGGAATACACATCTATGGAAGAATTACTTGAAGGTGCAGAAGTGTTACGCGCATTCATGTTAAGACAAGCGAAAATGATTTAACTACCCGAGTGGTGCAGTGGGACAGAAATTGTCTAGCTGCGCTGCTTTTTTGCGGA
>JARIBI010000230.1 GCA_029257435.1 Sporosarcina sp.
TCAACGCAGCATGCTGATCTAAATAACCAACACGAACACGTTTCGCCCAAGATACTGTTCCCGCGTCTGGTTCAAGTTTGCGCGTGATTATATTCATAAACGTCGATTTTCCTTCTCCATTTGCACCAACAAGCCCAATATGTTCGCCAGCTAACAGACGGAACGACACGTCTTCAAAAATTGTACGGTCTCCAAAACCATGACTCAAATTTGATACAGTTAATAAACTCATGTTGTACACCTATTCTTTCTTCCCAGATTCAAGTGAATTGGATTACCATTTCACATCTACTCGCAATCATACTAAAAACAACGGGATACCGCCACCTTCTCCATAAAAATACGCCTCTATAAAAGAGGCGCTTTCCATTTACCCCAGGTCATGGCCGGTCACAACAATATATCCGATTAGGAACACATTCAAAATGATAATGACCACCGTACTTGTCCAGGCGAGAGTTTTAATCGGCAATGAATTCACGAACTCGCCCATTTTCTCTTCATCACTCGTAAATTTCACGAGCGGAACGACCGCAAAAGGCAGCGCCAAACTCAAAATTACCTGACTCCATAACAGCAGTTCTCCAGTACCCTTAGACCCGGCAATCCAAGTGACGATAAAGGCAGGAATTACCGCCAGCAAGCGCGTGATCAGTCTGCGCAGCCACGGGGTAATCCTAAGGTTAATGAAACCTTCCATGACAATTTGACCGCTAATCGTTCCTGTAATCGTGGAATTTTGACCGGAAGCAAGGAGCGCAACTGCAAACAGCGTACTCGCAATCCCGACTCCGAGCGTCGGGCTCAGCAAATTATAAGCTGCTTCAATTTCAGTGACATCCAGCTTTGTTCCATAGAATGCAGCAGCTCCTAAAATTAGGATTGCTGAGTTAATCAAAAACGCTACTGACAGTGAGAATCCTGAATCGATCAGTGAAAACTTAATCGCTTCCTTTTTCCCTTGCAGCGTCCGTTCGTAATTACGTGTCTGCACGATGGAAGAATGCAAGTAAAGATTATGCGGCATGACAGTAGCACCTAAAATCCCAAGCGCAATGAACAGCATACTCGGATCTGTTACAATCTCTGTTCGAGGTAAAAACCCTGCAAACAAAGCAGAAACTTCAGGTTTAGATGAAATCACTTCAAACACAAATACAATAAAAATAGTTGCCATCAAAACAATAACGATGGATTCAATAATGCGGAACCCTTTTCTTTGCAAATAGAGAAGAAGCAGGACATCCAGCGTTGTGATGGCGATACCGGCTAATAAAGGAATCCCGAATAATAGATTTAATGCAATCGCAGAACCGATTACTTCAGCTAAGTCGGTTGCGATAATGGCTAATTCAGTGATGATCCATAGAAAAATCGACGTCTTTTTCCCAACAGATGCACTCGTCGCCTGCGCTAAGTCTTTCCCTGTTACAATTCCAAGCTTTGCAGATAATGACTGCAGAAGCACAGCTATTAAATTTGAAATCAGAATGACACTCAGCAGCAAATATCCAAAACGCGCACCGCCGGCAATGGATGTTGCCCAGTTACCAGGGTCAACATATCCTACCGCAACGAGTGAACCTGGGCCGGCAAATGCCAGCAGCTTGCGCCAGAATCCTTTTTTATTTCGGACATCAATCGTACTATTCACTTCTTCAAGACTGACCCCTGAGCTTTCCCGAAGCCAACCGTTCTTTTCATTACTCATGAGCAGCCTCCCAACATTCTTTCCCTTGTGCAACTTTTTATTTAAAACAAAGAACTTACATTTAATGTTTTATAGCATAGCACGATTTTTCAAGATGTAAATTACTTTGCTTGAATGTTCAAAATGCGCAACAAAAAACCGTTCAGATTAGTCTGAGCGGTTTCAATCGAATCTATTCCTATTTTGCTTGCGGTTCAGATATCTCCAGTGTCTGCTTATGGATGACATGTTTAGTGCCCCACTCATGCATCGCTTCTAATATCGGGCTCAGCGTTCTCCCATAGTCTGTCATCGAATACTCCACTTTTGGCGGAACTTTTGGGTACACAACGCGTTGAATGATATCTTCGTCTTCTAACTCACGCAGCTGCTTGGTCAGCATCTTCTGCGTAATTCCCGGCATGCTTCGCTTTAGTTCGCTCCGATGAAGGATATGGTGCAAGTCTGCAGCACTACAATCCATTGATTGATCAGGACGTAAAAGCAGAATGGGACCTTCCAGCTTCTTGGAAGCTCATGTCTCAAATGCCTTTCGGAAAAGCTGTTTCGCCTGCAGGTGAAAAGGAATTCCTTCCAATCGAAGAGCGGTTGCACGTATTCAAATAAACACAACCTCAAAAAACAGAGAGCGCATTGAACGGTGCATTCTCTGTTTTTGCGTGTTAGTTATCTTTCCGCTATGCGTTTCGCTGTCTCCCGGACAAACTGTGTATAGGGTGTCTCTGGCAACTGCGCCATATTGGAATCTGCTATTTCAGCGAGCTCACGGGCTGACGCTAAATCCCCCAGTTGCTCCGCACACAGCGCTGCATAGGCATCTTTTTCATAATAGATGGAAAGATCGAAGGGATGATGCACATTTTCACTGATGACAACTTTTTTCAACATGTTCAATGCTTCCGCGTAGCGGCCCGCCCCGTAGAGCGCCTTCCCGCTTTCTAGCGCAAAAAGATTTTGGAAAAACTCATGCTCTGGAATCGGTCCCGTCAGTTCTGAAAGTTTTCTGAGTGCCGTATCATGGTCATGCTGAAATGAATTGAGTTGATGGATACGGATCAGTTTCGTGTACCAGACCGCATGATCATCTTCCGCAAACTCCCCGTATTGGAGCAGTTTCTTCTCATAGTAATCTAATTTTTCCTCGTCGTTGTCTAATAACGCCCGATACCCCGCCATTCGGTAAAGCTGCTCGACTTGGTAAAAAATCATTTTGTCTTTCGAATAGCTGATAGCTTCATTCATCAGCCGGGTTGCTTCATCCGTATCATTAACCGCAAAACGGAGAATCACTTCATATGTGTATAAATCCAGGCGTGTCAGCGGATCGATGTAACCGCTGCGGCTTTCCACTTCAGCCTTCTCCTCTAACAGCCGGGCGAGTGCTTCCTCATAACGATGTTCCGTGAACAAGACCATCGCTCGGAAAATCCCGACAGCCGCGCGCCGCGGTACAATATTGAGCTCTTCGTAAATGGCTGATGCTCTTTCCGCTATTGACTGCCAATTTGAACGGCCAAGTAAATATGAAAATTTGCTGTAAATTTCTAAAAGACGTCCAGCGGTATACCCGGACGAAAGCTTTTGGAGTAATGGATCTATCATTTCCAAAGCATCCCCGTAGCTTTTTTTGTCTTCTTCCTTAACGATTTTTTCTACATTATCCAGCAGCGATTGGAGCTCGCTGCCGCTCACTTCTTCCAACAGTTCAGACACTTCTACCTCGAGACGCTTCGCTAAATAATTGAGATTCTCCATAGAAGGATTTGCTTTATTATTTTCAATCAGACTGAGCATGCCTTTTGTCATCTGCTCGCCCGCACAGGCTTCTAACGTCATTTTCCGTTCTTTCCTAAGCGCTCTAATCCGCTCTCCTAATGTTCTCATAACGCTTCACTCCTGAACCAGTCATTTAGTTTAATTATATTAAACTTTCTCTTGAAATGGAAGAGCTGCTATGCTATTATTTGTTTAATCAAATTAAACTTTCTGAATGGAGTGACTGTTTTGGATACTACTGTTAAAAAGCTGAAACGCGCCACGTATCATCTTTGGACCTTTACCGCGAGCAAGATGATCAGTGCATTCGGTGCACAAATCTATGCATTTGCCATCAGTTTTTACATTCTGCAACTGACCGGTTCCGCCACGAGTTTTGCAGCGAATCTGATTTGCAGCATCCTGCCTCGCACACTTATGGCCCCATTTGCCGGATACGTGGCAGATACGTATTCTCGCAAAAGAATTGTCATTATTGCGCAGATTGTCTCATCCATGGCTATCCTTGGTCTGCTCGCTATTTATTGGACTTATGGGTTATCACTCCCCGCCATTTACGCAACAACGGTTGTCCTATCCATAGCGTCAACATTTTCTGGCATCGCCTTCACATCTTCCATCACAGGTCTGGTGGATGAAGAACGAATTCAAAAAGCGATGTCGCTGAACCAGATGTCTGTCTCTTTTGCAGCAATCGGCAGTCCGGCCGTCGGCGGCATACTCTATGGCGCTGTTCCCATGCCGGTCTTTCTCGTCCTTTATGCCAGTGCTTCAATCCTTGCGACCGTGCTTGAGTCGACAATGGATTTCAACCTGTTTGCCAAGCGGAAAGTGAAGGAAGATGGAGCCGTTAAAGAAAAAATGCTCGACAGCATGAAAGCCGGGTTAGCCTATGCCCGACTGCAGCCGCTTTTGATGGCAATGATTTGGGTCGCATTGCTCGTTAACTTCCTGTTTGGTGCAGTCACGGTCGGCTATTCGTTCATCCTTATTGAAAAACTGAAAATACTTCCCGCTCATTTCGGGCTGATTGAAGGGGGAATGGCGGTCGGCATGCTTCTCATGTCCATCTATATAGCAGCACGTAAACCGTTTTCCTCACCTCTGCATGTATCTAAATGGGGAATCGCAGCCATGGGTGTATCGATGGGACTTATCGCAGTGCCTCTGTTGATTTTACTGCCATACGGCGGCATAGTAGCTTTTTACTTAACGATTTCGTTCCTCAACGGGGCCCTGGGACCGCTTATTAACACCCCTATCCAAGTGTTCATGATGAAACTGATTGAAGACGACTACAAAGGACGTGTGTTCTCTATCGTGGAGACGATGGCGATGGCGCTTATGCCGCTAGGGATGGTACTGTTCGGATTTTTGTATGATGTCTTGCCAGCGTCTTGGATTTTAATCTCTTCCAGCGTATTTCTAATTCTGACGGTGTTCATCCTGCTGCGAGCTTCTGTCATCCGCCAAGTGACAGGGACGAAGACCGAAGAGGAACTAGAAACGGTATCGACTTAATGTACGGATAACAATGCTCTATTTTCAGTCACGCCAGCATAAGCTCTCTAAAGTTTCATTGTTCTTGAATACCTTTAGAGAGAGGAACCACTCTTGAAATGGAAACTACTGCTAGCAGCTATCCTGGTTGTTACAGGCTTCATCAGTTATAAATTACTAGCTTCGGATAAATCCTTACTCGATATATGCTTTCCTGCTGTTGTAGAAAAGACGGAAATTACTCTGCTGGATGCTTATTTCATCGCTATGCAAAAGGCGAAAGAATTCGATCCGCATCCTGAACTCCTCTTTATGAATAGCGTAAATGATGGCGAAGTGAGCGGAAGAAATGGCAAGCGCGGGAATTGGCAAGGTGTCCTAGCATTGGTGAATACCAATCAGCGGCTGTTATTCGCTATCGAAAAAGGGAAGTTAATCGATTATGAAATATTGGACGGTACGGAAGAGCCAACCATCAAACCTTCTTCCATTAAAATCGACAGCAGCTTGATAGTAAAATCGGCAATCAAAGAATTCCGGCTGAAACCCGGGCCAAAGAGTGACTCGTTCTCCAACGGTTTTCATTTCCGTCTTATTAGGGACGCTGAAAATATATTCATCTCCGTGGATGGGTTGATCGACGGCAAGCAAGCTGAGATTTATTATAATCCTGAAACCGGTGAATATATGGGAAGAGTACAAAGTAATTTTAAAAAAGCAGAGATCCACAAAATATGAGGGTCTCTGCTTTTTCATCTGCTTCTATACGGTGGGACTGTTATTCTTCGAAAGATACTTCTTCAACGCTGCTTCCATCGGGGTTCATGCGATATAATGCATTATCCGGGGTATTCTCGCCGAATGCACGATCGACTATGAAATACACTTTCCCATCAGCCCCATGTATCGGATACTCTGCATACGCGTTCAGGTCGGTGAGTTGTGTAATACTCTGTGTGTCCCAATTATATGAGAACAATTCGTATTCCAGGATCCCCTCATGATCCGTTCCTGCCACTGCTTGGTAAACGAGCTCGGAACGATCGGGAATGAGTACGAAATCGTAGAGATCCTGTGTGTCTTCCGGAATACTGATGACCATTTTACGGCCAGAGTTGGATAAAGGAATTTTGAACACACGGCCTTTTGTTTCAAAGGTATCTTCCGCAGTTTCAACGTCCGAATCATCATCCATTTGGATAAAGATGGAGTCGTCTTCGCTGGAAACTTGAAGAGAGGACATACTGTATTTACTCAACTCGGTATGCTTCTGGTGCTTGCCGTTTTTCATCTGATAACTGTGTACATCATAGTCATAAGGATATAAAGTTGCTCCTGGTGAGTAATTAGAAAACTTATCAGCTTGTATGTAAAATAATCGATTTTCATCTTTCGGATCAATAACCAGTTCCATCACGATGGCGTCTCTTGTGAAAATAATTTCATCCTCAC
>JARIBI010000013.1 GCA_029257435.1 Sporosarcina sp.
TCAGATTTAAAACCAGCTATCCGTCTGGGAGGAAAGTTTACTACTGCAACCACCTGACTCCCAACAAGTTGTTCCGGCTCGTATCTTCGTGTAATTTGAGCTGAAGAACGTTTAATACCCATATCACCAAAATCAATTTCTAATTTTATTGCGGGTTTCCGTGCCTCGGGAAATGGCTCTGCCTTAGTCACAGTGCCCACGCGAATATCAAGTTTTAAAAAATCTTCAATCGTTATCACGAATACCACCTCTTTTAATATCCTGGTTTTGTGATGCAAGTGTGCGCCGTCATGTTTACCGTTACTTTCAATCTTCAGGTAATCTTCGTAATTGCCGTATTCCCAGATTGCGAAGATCTCAGTTGTTTTTTATTATTTAACACAATGAAAAATAAAAGATTTCGCTTTTTCAGTTGCCTGTTTGAACTCCCAGTCTTCATATGTCTGAATCTGGGAAAAGCCCGCCTGCTGCAGTGAAACATTAATTTCTTCTAGAGTTCGAAATTTTAATTGGATTTTTTCTTGAATCATTACTTCACTGGTTTGTGCATTCTTAACCGTTTCAAAAAAAGTGAAAATGCCTTCTTTAAATCCTTCGTATTCCGTCCAAATTTCAAGAGGTTCTCCGGTTGCAAGATTTGTTGCAATATCAGGCGTTAGATCTTTCTCCCATTGTTCCCACACCTTTGCTAATGGGTTCCGGGTATCAAAAATCAGATATCCTCCAGGTTTTAATGCACGGTATATATCAGAAATAGTGTGTTGCCAGCTTTCATCTGTAAGAAATACTTGTGCAACGTTTGCAGTCATAATCACAGCATCAAAAGCCTTTGTTTGTAAATTAGTGCTATCACCAATAATCCAAGTCAATTCATTTGGATAATCTTTATTTTTAGCATATTCAATTGCTTCTTCATTCGGATCAATCGCTGTAATATGATATCCTTCTTTGCCAAAATGAGTTGTTAATCTGCCCGTTCCACAACCCAAATCAGCTATTTCTTTAACGTTTAATTTCTTTAAAAGAGCTAAGAAGAAATCATCATCTTTACCCCAAATATTAACCTGGTCATATACTAACGGAATCATTTGTTCACTTACTTTCTTAGTTATATTTTTTCCAATATGGCCTGTTTAAAGGACAGCTCTTTGCGACAACCGCAGCAAAACGCGAAAAAAAATTTAAGCATTAAGCTTGCTCCCCATTCAACCTTTCGAGCATTTTTTATAAACAATAACCCATTAAGGAGTTTGTTCTGAACCATACTTATTTGATTTTATAGCGAAATAAGCAGCAGCAAAGAATAGGATAGCTCCGCCTATCCAACTGACAGAGAATAGGTAACAATGTTTTTCAACATCATACCCGTGGCAATTAGAAGGGCTCCTGTAAATCCGCTTATCATTGCATAACCGCAATACTTTAACATTTTTATTCCCTCCGCCCGGCATCTCCCATCCCCTGCGCGGTCCTTTTATTAACAGAAGCTCATTTTTATCGTTTAAGACAATCGCTGCGGCTGAAACAATATGTTTGGGTGGTGACATTCTGCTTATCTCCTTTCCCATCTAATTATTTAGGGCACGGGCCGACTAAAGCCCTCCCCTTCATTTTTCACCGCACCATATGTGACTTGCGGTTAAAAATAAAGAGCGGCAGAAGTTTAAACTCTTGCCACTCGAATTTTCATGCCGTAATAATGAATATGCCGCCGCAATGTGAGATTGGATAGAACTCACACGGATGCTTTAATGAAGTAATGATTTCATCCTGTACAAAATAGAATTCATCGTTATCCCAGGATTCCTTGTTTTGCTCATGACACCGATCCAAGAGTTCCCTATTTTTAAATGCGATGTCACCAATGAGCAGTTTACCGCCCTTTTTCAGAAGAGGGATTAAGCCGGATATAAACGCTATTTTTTCATCATCAGGCAAATGGTGTAATGTGTAAGTGCTGATAATGGCATCATACGTATTTTTAAGAATGTGTGAAGGCAATCCTGTTGAAATATCCCACTCAAATAAGTTAGCAGCGGGCATTTTAGATTGAGCAATGGAAATCATTTTCGATGAAAAGTCTATCCCATCAATTTCGTGTCCATGCGCATACAGTTTACTAGATAAGACACCTGTTCCAAATCCAATATCTAAGACTTGAGACTGCTCCTTTTGCATGACTTCATTAAAAATAGTATTGAGTATTTCCTTATATCCGGCAAAGGGATAACTATCATTTTCTTCACTGATTTGCACCGTTTGGTCATAATTATCTGCCCATAAGTTGAATCCTTGGTTTGTTAACATGAATGCTCCTCCAATAATTATCAAATTAATGAGCATCCAATGAAATCGTTCATTGAATTACTCGGTAGATCCTCCGGTAGACTGCCTTTCGTAATTACAATTAAATTTATAGTACATTTTCATCACACCTTTCAATAATATAGTTTAAATTTTACCATAAATCTCGGAATATTACATTGGATTTTCTGAGTAATCAGCAAATACGTAGTAGGTCAATCTATGAACAAGTGAAAGTAATTTAAAGAAACAGGACCATTAAGTCTTCATCAAAATAGCGATTCTTCAGTTTTAATGCCCGTTTCTCAGTTCCGAAAGTTTCAAATCCCAATGAAGTATAGAGATTTTTAGCTGATTTATTTGTCGTAACTACGGTTAAATAGATTTGCTCTACACCTTCCAATTCTTTTGCCGTCCTGATTGCTTCATCCATTAAAGCCTTACCAAGGCCGAAACCGCGTTTACTCGGCGAAACATACATGGCCACAATAGATGTTCGGTGGCGCAGTTTTATTCGCGGTTCTTTAACTAACGTAATAATTCCAACAAGGAGATCATCTTCAAAAGCACCAAATGTAAAGGATTCTTGTGATTGAAATCTTGTTTTGTATTTATCTGCAAGTTGGTCTTTTTCTTCTTCATATGTAGAGCCGAATGATTCCGGACTGTTTTGTAAAGCTTCTAATCTTAACGCAAGGTAATCTTCTGCATCTTGTTCCACTAAACGTCTTATCACGATATATTCTCCTAACACTTATAGAGTTGATTTTTTAACGATTCTTGTCCTTCTGTCAGTAGTTATGATTTACCATCACACCTATTCAGTCACTGTCAAATAGGGTCTGTCTTGGGACCAGTTTACCGATACTGAAACGTTGACTGTTTCAGTTACCAGCTCGTTTTGCAGCACTTCTGCTTTGGGCCCCGCTGCTACGATTTCGCCGTCTTTCAACAGCAGCACATGAGAAATTTCTTTTACTAGCTCTTCAATGTGATGTGTCACATAGACAATAGGACATCCGCTTGACGCAGTTTTTTCCAATGAATTCAAAAACTGTTCGCGTGACAAAATGTCTAGCCCTGAGCATGGTTCGTCTAAAATGAGCATGTCCGGATTACTCATTAGAGCACGTGCTATGAGAGCTCTTCTTTTTTCGCCTTCTGATACGTAATCAGCGCAGGGCAAGGGGCAAATGGAAAACGCTTCAGCACTTCCATCGCATAGGGATCGGTTGTTTATATTCTCCAATTACTAGCTGCGCCCAGCATCCACCCGGTCTAAAAAAACACGAACCCGCTGAAGAAGAAGATTTGCTGTTTCGGCATCGTATGCTTGCATACTGTCATCGACGATAAAGTGCTGATCTCCTTTGTACACAAAAAGTTCAGCGCATTCAGATTGAGCGACAAGTTCCTGTGCCGCCTCAAGATCTCCCTCTACAGCGAAAAAGGGATCTCGATCCATGCCATGAATCTGCACGGGCAGCTCAGCCGGCCATGGCGAGCCGAATGCCGAGGATGGCGCGCAAGAAGAGATGAACAGTGCTCCTTGTCCGCCTTTTCGGGTTGACGCGAGTTTCTGGGCTGCCATGACGCCGAGTGAAATTCCAGCATAGACGATGTCACGCGACAACTCGTTTGCTTCTTGCTCAGCACGCTTTAAAATTGTGTCAAAACCGATTTCATCTACATAGGCGAAGCCGTCTTCTATCGTTGAAAATGTACGGCCTTTGAAAAGATCCACGACATGGACGGTGTGCCCTGTCTGTCTTATCTGCGCTGCAAAGTGATGAATTCCTTCGGTGCATCCAAGCACGTGATGAAACAAAAGAACTGTTGCCATTTGCTTTCCCCCAGTTTAAAAGTAAAGATCTATAGATTTAATCCTCAAGACTGTGAATTCGTCATCCAAATTTATCGCACTCATTGAAATTTTCTGAATAAAAATCATTTACAGAGACGATTTCTAGCGGAGCTGCTGCGTTTAGCAACAGCTTACCGTCTTTGAACCTTCTTTAATTCAATTAAAAGGGAGATCAAGTTGCCAGGAAACACCAAATCGGTCATTCAGCCAGCCGAACTTCTGGCTGAATCCATAGTCGCCTAACGGCATGAGAGCTTGTCCTTCTGCCATCAGCTTTTCATACAGCGTATCAATTTCAGATTCGGTATCACAAGTGATGAAGATCGAAAACGAAGGAGTGAAGGTAAATGCATGGGTCACCTGACTGTCGATACACATGAATTCTTGACCTTTTAAATTGAATAATGCACGTACTACAGTCCCTTCTGGTCCGGCTTCATTGGCTTTGTAGCGAGTGATGCTTGTAATGCCTGAATCCTCAATGAGGGATGTGTAAAAGTTCATCGCTTCTTCTGCTTTCCCGTCTTGAAACATCAAAAATGGAGTAACTTTTTTCATTGCAAAACAATCCTTTCCTTAATTAGCTGTGGTTTGAGATAGTCAATTGCTGTACTTCCTCTTTGGAAGAGTAAATTGATGCTTCCAGAGTGAAGTTGTAGCTAGTCTCAATTGTATCATTTATGGGCAATGCCGTTCATTTCAAGCAGGTTCAATAAGTTTTCTGGAACAAGGCGAATCTCTCCTGATTGAAACGTCTGTATAGGCAGACGCAGAACTTTGAATTTTTTTCCGTTATCTTCAATGCCTTCAAACGTAATCGCTTTGTTGAAAAAGTTATCGGTGAAAGCTGCATCGTAGACCCTTACTATTCCGTGCCCTGTATTTCCGTTGAAGCTGAATATTTTTCTAGCGTTCCTAAGTAGACAAGCTTGGTAACAGCTGTATCGAGTTCTTCTTTCATTTCCCGGATGAGTGCTTCTTCACTGGTTTCCCCGAATTCAATTCCTCCACCAATTGGCCTGTAAAAATAATCCTCTTTCACTGGATCATAACCTTCTGCAACAAGGATAGTATCCTCCTGATGGAAAACACAAATAACCAGTGGCCGTATGATACCTTCTCTCATTTCAATCAACCACCTCATGCATCCATCCATCCCCACTAATTATTCAAGTTAGTCAGTTATTCGTAATAAATTAAGAGAATCCTGCTATGTATTGCCAGCTTACTTACATTCACAAGTCAATTCGGTAACATTACACTTCAAATTGCAGAAAGGATGTACAGTGAAGATACGTCAATTTTCTTGAGGTGCTTACTTATGAATAAGAAACGCTTATCCTGGGTGGATGGCGCAAAAGGATTTTTAATGATCCTTGTCGTCATTGGTCATTATCCAGGAGAACTTGATTTTCCACTTGTTAAGTATATCTATTGGTTTCACATGCCTGCTTTCTTTATTTTAAGTGGTTTGTTTTTTAAGCCTGTGATTGAAAAGGGCTTTATGAAACGATCGGTTCATAAACGATTCTTACAATTAATTGTTCCTTATTTGTTTTTTTTAGGAAGTATTACGCTGATCCGTTACGGGATTGAGCTTAGTTCAGGCAATATTGATTTATCATGGTATGTAAATGATTTATGGACACTTGTTGTCGGCGGACGCTTTGCCCGAGGTGCATACGGTGTCTTCTGGTTTGTTACAACACTTTTCTTTACGTATCTGTTCTTCTTATGGATGACTAAATACTTTAGCCGCACGAAACAAATCATTATTTTGGTAATCTCTTATAGTATTGCGCATTATGAAAGCTTTTTTGCTATGAGCATCGTAGGCGGGGCACCAGACACTGCGTCCCAAACAGTCCCAATGATTTGGAACATCGATGTTGTACTTATGGCAGTCGTCTATTTTTCATTGGGGTATTACTTGAAGAGTATTTGGATGAACGTTTCAAGAGGTTGGTTAATTATAGGATTAATAGGCAGTGTTACAGCCATTTCACTCGATAGGATGCAAGTAATTGACTATCATTTAAGCATGAAATTTTTACGTTATGAACATTTCATCTTAGATTTAGTCATTCCACTTTCATTCACACTCGTATTAGTTGGCGTATTCCAGCTCATGGCTGCTCAGCTGTCAGTAAAATGGTTGCAAAAAATCGAAAAGCATTCTTTAACCATTATGTACTTGCACATCTTTACAGACATTTTGTTAAACGATTACTTCACATATGGCATTGTTGGATTCACAGCATTCGGTTTGGCCGTTCCCATCATTTTTTCCATCATCATACAAAAGTTTCTGCCTCACGGAAAGCTGCTTCTTGGCGGATTTTCACAAAAAAAGACTACCGCCAATCCGGCAATTACTCATTAAAATCCGTTCCTGAAACGGAATTAAAAAAGTACTTGTGTACAAATTCCCCAGGATGTTAAGACATTCATAGGAGTTTCCACGCACGGGTACTTTTTCAGTTGCTTCACAATTCATGTGAGAAACAACAGCCGATGACAGTAAAAAAGTGAACCCGCTAATCCAAAGACTTCTAAATAGGGCCAAATTAAGTGGAAGTGCAGCCTTGCCAATCTGAAAACTTCCTAATTGCGATCACTTTTCGTTCCTTAATAAATACGAGCATGGGATTTTGATGAAAGCACGGCCCCTAACCCATGACCTGCTTCGTGTAATAAAGTACAGAAAGGGATCACTAGAATATAAAAAACAAGAGCAGTAACACGTATTCATCCCTAAATAATTTTGTCCAATCTAATAATATGAGAACGTTCTAATTACAAAAAGGTGAACTTTTAGCTTTTGGCAAAACTAATGAGTAATGGTGTGATTAGTAAGATGAACGAAATCAATATTAATGCTAATGAAACAGTTTTAGGGAGTTTCTCTTTACTATTTCCTTTATACCACCCTGATAACTGTAATTTGTATCGATATAAAACAAACAGCGAAAGGAAAACAGCGATTATCTCCATCCACATGGTGTCAGCATCTGCATGATTCAATATGTATAGGTTTCTTACAATCATCCATCCTATTCCTCCGCCAAATATTAGGATGATACATACGCGAAGCAATTCAAATAAAGCGCCGATTAACGCACATCCTCCTTCTGAAGAATAGACTTTCTAGTTTGCTTCGAATAGTGGTCACTAGAATTAATCCCACAACTCATTCTTATTTTCTTTATTCTTCCAAACTATAAAGAGCAATCTTCCAAACGCAATAACAGCTGTTAAACCGAGGATTTTGACAATCCATGAACCAAGCCCTATCGTTATTCCACAAACTGCATAAGCAATCCATATAAGCACGACAAATGCTAATAATCCAGGTCGGCTTTTGTTCATATTTCTTCTTTCGTTACTCATAAAATCCCTCCTATTCGTAATCTGCATCGGTGATGAGTTTCATATATAGAAGCATCAAAGACAGGTTAAATATGGCGTTTTGCTGCCTTTAAGTTTTTGCGTCCGCTCATTTAAAAATCAGAACATAAATAGCAGGCACGAACAAAGCGATTAATAGACACACCATAGCTGCTGTCTTCGATTGTTTCGTAATCCGGTGGTCATCTTTATGCAGACTTTCGATAAATGAGAGTGTGAAGTAAAAACAAAGTGCCAAAAATACGATCGAACTGATTCCGATCCAGCTGGAAATTTCTAAGGTAATTGGAATCGCCCCTTACATATGATGTGAATTACGTGAAATGAAGTGGATCACTAGTCAGTTATGTGCACATATTAATTCTTAAAGTCGTCTTCTAATTCTTTTTCGATTTCTTCATCACTAATCGTAACCTTTTTTTCTTGAACGCTATACTGAGTTTTGATGAGCTGACCAACTTCTGACTTGTCAATCCCATCCTTTACTGCAGAAAAAATGACAACATACAAGATAAACAAACTTGCAATGGATAGCAGAATCGTTCCCCATACCATTTACTTCGCACCCCCTTCTCGTTTTTTAAACAATCAATCTGGATGACTTCACAATCATTACTTTCTTCAAAAAACTTGATGAATGGGAGCTTCCATTAGTAAATACACGTTTCATAAATTCCATTCAAACCATCTTCCATGCCCATCTGTATCGCCAATCGTATTCTTAAATTCTTCTCCATTTTTGTAATAATCAAGATGAAGTTGCCGGTCCCACATATTATTGTATATGTGAAAGACATCTCGTTCACTTCCGATTTCTGCAATCTTTTCGAGCAGTTCAACCTTAGATTCAGCTGGAATTTGGTTTGCGACATGGGTGTGAAAAATACAGATTACAGAATCCTCAGGTATTGTTTGAACAACGTCTGGCAGTAATCGTACTCCATCGCCTTCTACAAGTTTTACTGGATGTTCTTTCAAACATGCGGCAGCATTATGGAATAACTCCAATCGTTCTTGATGTTCTGGCCAAATGAGTGCTTTTAACCACAAGTAATCTTCAGGATTGGACAAATCACTGATAGTTAGATCGATTCCGATTTTCGATGCAATAGGAGGACTTTCAGAAAGCAAGTTCGGGAAATGATCTCCTCTAACTTCTGAAGTAATGTGCAGATGAGCGCCTTTAGTACCGAACGTTTCGGCAGTTCCGTATGAATAGCTGTAATGATCCCACAAAAGCTGCAGACCTGCACTTGTACCGATTTCTATGAGTGACAACGGTTTTTCCGTTTCATTGTAAATCCATGAAAAAATAGGGTAAAGATAGCCGCATCGTCTAACTTCATTTGTCTGAACCTTCTTAGTTTCTAAAATTGAAGTGATTTCATCCCGATACTTATTACAAAAATCTTTGAAACCTCTAAAAGTCTTGTTGTCCATATCCTCGGGCGGATTTGTGATGCTTGGATAATAACTTCTTAACGAATGTTCATTCCCTTTTAATAGAAGATAATGAACTGCTCCGAATAATAGGTTAGGTGCCGGCTGTCCCTTTTGAACTGCCTTGCACAAATCGAGCAGGAAATCGTCTTCTGCAATCTTCAAAGACAAAAATTCATAAAGGTCACTGGAGCCCCTGCATTCTGTTTTTGCAAAGTTTATAAAAGTTCTGGATAGCTGTACATCCTGCATCTTATTTCCTCCTCAGAAGATCATCTATAATAACACCGAAATCCCATGTAATTACTTCATTCCTCACTATCCAGCCAGCGTTCAGTGCAAATCACTGTTTTCGCATCTGCATCTAACTCGACCTTTTTCCCGATAGCTAATGGATGCATAGGATGAGTATGGCAAGTGTCGAATTCAGCTAGAATTGGAATTGACAGACCATCCAGCTGTTCCAGCAATAAATCCAAGGGCAGTTTGCCTGTCTCTAAATCATCATATAATTCGTGTTTCCCTAAGATGATGCCGGCGACTTTTTCAAAGACGCCATGTACTTTCAACATCGCTAAATTCTTTTCCACAACTGCTGCCGTTTTTGTACAGTCTTCGATTAATAAAATATCCCCTTGCATAATCTCAGGAAAATACGATGACCCGAGAAAGCCGTACATCGTATTTAAATTCCCCCCAATCAGCCGTCCTTCAGCTGCACCGCTCTGACCTGTTACCCATTCGTTTGGGTATAACTTTTTGTCTGTCGTCTTCTCCAGCCAGTTAACCGGCTCGTCGGACCACCAGTCTGGCATCGGCACTTCATAAGGAATGACACCATCGTGCATAAAATACTGCTCAAAATAGCGGTACGTAACATCGACTAGTGGCTCGAACTCTCCAAACGATGGAACCAAAGCGGGTCCGTAAAATGTCGGGATGCCTGTTTTTGCATAAAGCGCAAGTAATAGTGCAGTAGTATCTGAATAGCCAACAACCAGTTTAGGGTTCTGTTTAAATGCTTCGTAGTCAAGATAAGGCAGCATACTATTTGAATTGGTGCCGCCAATTGCAGACATGATCATGGTGATCTCCGGGTTCCGGAGCAGCTCATTTAATTCCTCTGCCCGCTCTTTCGGTGTGCCTGAACGGTACCCTTCCGATTTCCCAGTCAAGTTCCCCTCTTTTATGACAAATCCTTTTGATTCTAAAAACGCTTTCGCCCTTCTGTAGCGTGGTTCAGCATTAACGGTTGCCGGTGAGGATGGTGAAAAGATACCGATTGTATCGCCTCGCTGTAATTGCTTCATTTTTTTTCCCCCTTTGCTTACAATTTTTCTATCTTCTCTGCAATGGTTCTCAAAATTCGATTTTTCTCTTTCTGTAATTTAATGAAAGTAAGTAAAAACCAAATAATGAACACAAGTGGCACTAGATAAAAAAGCAATGAAAGAATGGGTAATCTTGAAAACATCATGCTTGTTTCCATCAGAATTCCTCCTTACAAGTTGAGAGTTTATTAAAACCTTCTATAACTATGTATGAAAAAACGAGGGAATTTTTCCGAATGTTAACTCTTTTATTCCGGATAATTATACCATATTGTTTCCAACGGTTACGTAAAGATTGGGGAATTTTGCGTAAGCGTAAAAATGTTTGAAGTTCATCTCCTATTTTAGGAGCAAGCAGCTGACCGTAATGCTTCATTTCATTTGTAATGTTGTGTTTATGTAGCGTTCATGTTGGAAGCGTAAACTGAAGGTTATCAATAACGGAGGTGTTTTTCATGCAAATGGCGTGGAAAGAAGTTAAAAAAAGTAAAATGAAATTCTTGATACTCGGTTCAATCATCTTTTTAGTTAGTTTCTTGACGTTCATCATCTCTGGGCTTGCAAACGGATTGTCAGAAGACAACGCTGCCCTCATTAAAAATGTTCCGAACGGGCAGTTCTACTTAAATGAAGATGCAAAGCAAACGTATAACCTTTCTAAGATCGACACGGAACAGCAAGACAAATTGCTCTCAGACTATAAAGGTGCTATGGCAATGTCCATTCAAATGGGCTTTGTCAACGATGCAGAAGACAAGCAGCACAGTGTTGCATTTGTGACGTCTACTGACAGTGAGTTATTTCCGAACGTCAAAGACAATGAAGTCGTGTTAGACGCTTCAATGAAAGATGAAGGAATCAAAGTTGGCGACATTTTGACGAATAACCAATTCAGTGGAGAGTTCAAAGTTGCTGGATTCGCTGAAAAGCAAACGTATAGCCACGCACCTGTTGCTTTCATCAGTATGAAAAACTATCAAGAAATGTATCGTGTGATGGAGATTCAGACGGTTTTCATTCCAGGATCGGATAGACCTGATTCTATTAATGGACTTGAAGCATTCACGAATAAAGAGTTTTTGAATACGATTCCGAGTTATGGCGCAGAACAAATGTCACTCAATATGATCATTTGGTTCCTCGTTGTTATTAGCGGTATGCTGTTTGCGATATTCTTCTATATGATGAATGTACAGAAAATCGGATTATACGGTATTTTGAAAGCGATCGGAGTGAAAACCATCTCGCTATTTAGTATGATGTGGTACCAAATGCTGCTTATTACAGCTGTTGCGCTTGTATTATCTGTTGGGCTCAGCCAAGTGTTCAGTATGGTAGCTCCTGCAGGTATGCCGTTCAGCTTGCCCCTTGAGACATCATTATTATTGTCTGGTGTATTTTTAGTCATCGGTTTTATCGGAGCGACCATTTCCGGATTCCAAATCAAAAAAGTGGAGCCGTTGCAGGCAATCCAACAAGGAGAGATGTAAAATGGCGATTTTCGCAATTGACGATGTCGAAAAAACATTCAAAACGGGTGATGTCAGTGAGAAGATATTAAAGGGTGTGGATCTTGAGTTAAATGAAGGCGAAATAACTGCTCTCGTTGGTCCTTCTGGTTCAGGCAAGTCAACAATCCTGACGATTGCAGCGGGGTTGCAAAAAGCAACCGGCGGTCAAGTACTCTTTGAAGGTCATGATATGACGCAAATGAGCCAAGAAGAAATCCGGAAAATCCGTTCAAGCGAATTCGGATTTGTGTTCCAGTCTTCCCACCTCGTTCCCTTTTTGACGGTAGAAGATCAGCTGCTGCTCATGCTGGATGTGGCAGAAACGAAGTTGAACAAAAAACAGCAAAAGCAAGAAGTGGCAAAAGTGCTGGATCTTGTTGGGATGTCGCATAGGAAAGAGGCGTACCCTTCTTCCCTTTCCGGAGGTGAAAAGCAGCGTGTCGCAATTGCACGTGCTATCATCCACCAGCCGAAAATGCTGTTTGCAGATGAGCCAACAGCAAGTCTTGATTCTAAACGTTCCAAGGAAGTGATGGAAATCATCCGAAACTTAACTAAAACACTTAAAATCACAACACTTATGGTCACGCACGATGAAGAAATGTTACCTTATGCTGATCGCATTGTAACGATGAAAGACGGTTTGATCGCCTAACATCCAAAACCCCCTGCTCCTGACGTTCAGGATAGGGGGTTTTTGGGTATTATAAAGAATAAGGAGAACATCTGATTCAGAGCCCAACATCTTCCTTCTTAAATTAGACAGGATAGACGCGAATCGTTAAATGAATGGAGGCAGACGAATGCGCAATATCTTTTCAATTTTCAAACGGGATGTGCGCAACATCTCAACAAACTGGGTCGCTGCTGTGTTAATTGGCGGCTTAATTTTCTTGCCTTCTTTGTACGCATGGCTCAACATCTATGCATCTTCAGACCCGTACGGCAGGACCGATAAGTTACCAGTTGCTGTCGTCAATGAAGACCAAGGAGCGGATGTGCAAGATAAGCATATCGATACGGGTGCAGAAATCGTATCCACACTAAAGAAGAATCCATCTATGGAATGGCACTTTGTTTCTAAGAAAGAAGCAATGGAAGGCGTTGAGTACGGAGATTATTACGCGGTGATGGTGTTACCGGAAAATTTATCGGAGCAGCTTGCTTCTGTCGTTTCCGGGAATCCTAAAAAAGCGGAAATCGATTATTTTGTGAATGAGAAACTGAACTCCATTGCACCGAAAATTACTGAAAAAGGTGCGACAGTCATTGTCGAAAAAGTGAGCAGTCAGTTCGTATCTACAGTGAACGGCGTGATTTTTGACTTACTCAATTCGTTAGGACTCGAATTGCAAGCTGATTTGCCAGACATACAAAGATTCGAAAATTATATATTTGAAGCAGAAAAAAGCTTACCTGAAATCTACAATCTGCTGAATCGCGGACTTGGTGATGCAACAGATGCTCAGTCGATTATCCATGAAGCTCAAGGGAAACTGCCTGAAGCGAAACAAGTCACAGATAACGGTCTTGGCCAAATCAATCGAACGGTGGGTTACTTAAATGAAGCCGAACAAAAGTTAGATGAAATGTCTCCGAAGATTAAAGCCGATTTGAAAAAAGTCACAGACATTTCTAATCAGGCGAATGATTTTTTAAAACAACTTCAAGGAGTTCAGTTAGATTTCACGGAACTCGACACTGCTAAAAAGACGCTGGACGACCGAATGACAGCGAGTATTGAACGCGTGGATGGCGTCAAGCAAGACCTTATTCGACTGCAGGAATTGGTTCAGCAGCTGCCTAAACCGAATGAAAAACCTTCACCTGGTACTGATGAAGAACCAGGTAATGAACTGCAGCCAACCCCTTCCCTTCCTTCGTCTAACTTGTCAGGAAAACTGAATGAGGCGATTACAAAAACGGACAATTTGAAAAAGTTGTTGCAGGAAGCGCAAACGAATGCTCGAACAGTAAATACCGTGGTCACAGGAAAAGCTGAAGAATTGGACCAGGCTGTCGATGACTTACAAAAAATCGCAGGAAATACATCTGTTGAACTGGATGCATTTATGAAAGAATATGCAAATACTATTGAACCTACTGTAAAGAAAGAAATCTCTACGGCCAAAGGAACACTCGGACAAGCCAAAGGACTTTTAACGGAAATCCAATCCACTCTTCCGAAAGTGCAAACAATTCTAGGTAACTCGGATAAGGATTTAGCAGAGGGAAAGGAAACGATTCAAAAAGCTGTGGCAGAGTATCCTTACGTCTCTGAAAAAGTGAATCAGCTAGCGGACAAAATTCGCAGCATTCAAGGTGAAACAAATATATATGAAATTATTCATTTGCTGCAAAATGATCCAAACGCTGAAAAAAGCTTCTTTGAAGAACCAATTCAGTTAAAAGAAAACCGGCTGTATTCGATTGAAAACTACGGAACCGGGATGACTCCATTCTACACCGTCCTTTCCCTGTGGGTAGGCTGTCTCCTCCTCATCTCATTGTTGTCGACAGATGTGCATGGAGAGGAGTTCACAACACGTCAAGTCTATTTCGGACGGCTTCTGACATTTGGGCTAATTGGCTTACTGCAAATGCTCATTGTCGTTTCAGGTGATTTGTTACTACTTGATGTTCACATACGTGAACCCATTTGGTTTGTGGTCTTTGGAGTGATCATTAGCCTGGTCTTCATGTCAATTGTTTACACGCTCGTCTCTGTATTCGGTGATGTTGGTAAAGCGATGGCAATCGTCATGCTTGTCTTGCAAATAGCAGGATCAGGAGGAACGTATCCAGTTGTCTTACTGCCGGACTTTTTCGGTATCATCAATCCGTTTCTTCCATTCACGTATGCAATCGATGTCATGCGTGAAGCTGTTGGCGGCATTGTTTGGCAACGCGTAGCAAAAGACTTGTCGTTCCTAGCTTGCTGTTCAATCGCCTTTATCTTGTTCGGGGCATTTCTTAAAGAACGCATTAATAAAGGGACGAACAAACTCTTGAAAAAATCGAAAGAAGCTGGGATCTTTCATTAATTCAAAAAAAGCACTTCAGGTCTGTCCAACTGACAACTGAAGTGCTTTTTCTATGAAATAGTCTCGCTTTCAAATTTGAAAAGAATACCTAACACTGCTCCGAAAATTGCGTGACCGACGATCCAGTAAAGCAGTGAAATACCGTCCGTCAGCGCGGGAGTCCGGTCGGAAAGCGCTGTAGTCGGAAATAGAGCGATTCCTATAACCATGCTGCCCACAGTACAAATCGTAAGGGCATGTTTTTTCCATAAGGGGCGCAATAGGTATATCAAACAAAATCCGATCGCCACTAAAACTGAGACAACGAGATGAAAGAACACTTCCAGCCATTCTGGAAATGCAATGTTCCCTACTACAGGTATGTAATCGACGTTGAGTAAGAACGTATAGACCTTCTCACCTGTAGAAGATTCAATCCATTTAAACAGGAAGGTTAGAATCACCCCTCCAATTAGTCCGTAGATTGCTGCACGAAGAAATTTCTTCATCCGAACTCCTCTTTCTTGCCTTTTATGAGCGCATACGCATCAAGCGCACGTGCCCGGGCTGCATAATGGTCCAAAATAGGAAGAGGGTATGTCTCACCGAGAACTACACCCGCTGTCATTAATACATCTTTAGATGCTGTATGCGGCTCGTGAAGATGTACATCTGGAAGTTTGGCTAATTCCGGAATCCATCTTCGAATATAGTCTCCGCTTTTATCGAATTTCTTACTTTGAGTTGTTGGATTAAATATTCTAAAATACGGGGCTGCATCAAAACCAGAGCCCGCAACCCACTGCCAGCCTAATGTATTATTCGCAACATCATAATCAACGAGTGTTTCACGGAACCACTCCGCACCAATTCGCCAATCGACAAGTAAGTGTTTGATGAGAAAAGAAGCAACAACCATTCTTACGCGGTTGTGAACGGTGCCGGTCTCCCATAATTCACGCATTCCGGCATCAACGAGCGGATACCCGGTCTTGCCGGATTTCCAAGACGCCAATTCTTCTGGATCATTACGCCAGGGGAAAGTGAGAAATTCTGTTCGTAACGGCCGCTCGGTAATATCAGGAAAATGAAACAGCTGGTAATATGAAAACTCTCTCCATGCAAGCTGTCTGAGGAACGCTTCAGGTTGAGGAGCAATTCCCTCTTCTTGTGCACGCTTCACTGCATGCCAAAGAGCCCGAATGCCCATATTCCCCGACGCCAAATATCCAGACAATCTGGATGTACCGTTTAACGATGGAAAATCACGTTTGAAATTGTAAAACTGAAGCCTTTTGTCGCGAAAAGTTGCCCATTGCTCAAAAGAAGCAGTTTCACCTGGTTCCCAAGCTTGTTCAAGTGTTGCATCCCAGTGAATTGGCGAGCGTAAACCGGATTCCTTTAACGAAATGGAACCTGTAATCTCTTGGGTCCAGTTGGTCAGAGAAGCTGGAGCAGCGGTCGGCCAAGGAATCTTCTGCTGTTGCAACGATTTCCAAAATGCACCGAAAACTTTATACGGCTGACCAGCTCCTGTTTTTAAATGGGAAGGATCGAGCAGCATATTCGCATCAAAACGTTGAATATCCACTTTGGATAAAGATTCGAGTTCAAGCAACGCCATCTCTTCTTTTCGAGAAACAGGATCCACTTGCCCATTGAAGAATATAGCGTCTGCTTGTGTTTCTTCTGCTAGTAAGGATAGTGTGCTTAAGGGATGGCCTTTTAAAATTGTCAATTCACTCCCTAACTCGACTAGCTTTAGCTGAAGATGCTTTAGAGATTTATACACCCACCAATCAGAAGCTGTTGGAAACGCCCGGTCCGGGAGTACGAATACGGGAAGAACTTCACCACATTCAGATGCTTTTTTCAAAGCGGGATGATCATGAACGCGTAAATCATTTCTAAACCAGACAATTGTTTTCAAGAAATCCCTCCTAAAAAAGGACCGCACATTTTGGCAGTCCTTGAATTCCCTCTATTATAATGGGGATGGAGCAGGTTTTCCAAAAAAGTAACCTTGAAACAGCTGGTACCCTTTTTCTTTTAACCATTTAAAATCTTCTTCCCGTTCGATTCCTTCGGCTAGCGGCACAGATCCGCTCTCTTTTGCTTTCATCAAAAACATTTCTGCATTCTTTTGTTTTTTACTATCTATAGCAACTCCGTCTACAAATGACCGATCGAGCTTCATATAATGAGGTTGTAACTCTGATAACAATTCCACTGTACTAAACCCTTCGCCTACATCATCGAGTGCATAATGGAATCCTTTTTCACGATAATATCTTAATATCGTCTTCAAATGTTCAACATCATCTACTTTGTCTGTTTCAACTACTTCAAATACGAGTTGATAAGGATCTATATTAAACTGATTCGCGACTGCAACCGTCGACTGCAAACAAAACTCAGGCGAATAGATAGACGTAGGTACAAAGTTAATAAATGCTTTTTGATTGATAAGAGGCGCTGCATGCCGAACCGCGGTAATCCTGCATAACCGATCAAGTGCATACAGTCTTCCCCGTGCTCTTGCTGCCGCAAAAGCTTCATCAGGATAAATCATTCGACCTTTTGGCGAGTGAAAACGAGCCAGTAACTCATACCCGTAAACAGCACTTTCCGCATCGACGATGGGCTGATAATACGAAATCACACGTTCTTGTTGAATGAGATCATCAATCCACTGGGATGCAAACACTTCATCTACTTGTGCAAAGGTTCTCCATTCTGTCTCCCCTGCGATTCTAAAGAACAATTGTGTGACATCCAAATAATCTTGAGCAAAGTCCGTCAAGTCTCTGAGTCCGGCTTCTGTCACAGTGAATACTGAGCTGCCTTCATTATTTTTATCAAAAGCAACCAGAACCTTGAGTCGTTCCATATGTTCTGTTAGCATCTTATATTTTGTTGGGTCATCCACCCTAACTTCTATTTGTAATTCCGTAACTATACACGCGGTTCTGCAAGCCATATCAAACCCTCCGTCCTATTAAACAATTGGAAAACACCTAATTTATTATTAATTGTAATCGATTACTCCTAGTAATGGCAAGCATTAACCTACGAAATGCCTATAATTGACTGAAAATAACAACATGCCCCATCGTACTACGAGGGACATGCTGTCATCTTAAACTTATATGTCGAATTACGTAGGAAGACCTGTTCCCGTTGTATCTGTACTTTTCGGCTTAGGCCGCTCCGTTTTCACTTCTACAGTAGTATCCACTTCAGACTCTATTGTCTTCCCAAGCATATAATATTCTGTTTCTTCCTGGGTAAGACTATTATAGCGCTTTTGGATGACACTATAGAAAATACCTCCAAGTACTGCCCAGCTAACTAACAGAATATAGGATGGTGTTGTCAGGGAAGCTGGAGAAAATGGTATGAGCAATAATAGTAAGAACGCGATACTAGCCACTATTCCGAATAACGCCAGTCCTTTTTTTATGGGAGCGATTTCACGATTGGCGTCTTCTGCACCCCAAGCGAGTACTTTATACGCAGCGATACATGTAAATAAGTATGCTACGGATACACCTGTAGAAGACATATCTACAATCCAAGATAGTGCTTGGCGCCCGAACCAAGGAGTAGGAAGAGTAATGAGCGTTACAAACCAAATCCCCCATATAGGCGTCTGATTTTTCTTCGAAATCGTTCGGAACATATCAGGCAGTGCACGTGCGCGCGACATGGAGAAGAGCAAGCGGCTAGAAGACATATAAAAGCCGTTTAATCCTGTGAAAATCCCCATCATAATCGCAACAGCCATTACGATTAGACCGCCATAACCGAGGGCAGAATTCACGACTTCACCTGTAAGCCAAAGACTTCCATCGCCCACAGAAGAACCTGCGGGAAAAGTCCACGCTGTAAGTCCAATCATTACTGCATAGATAAGGAATGATGCAAATAATGAAGCTACAATGAGCATTGTCGCTTTTCGCGGTGAAAAATTAAACTCTTCTGCTGCTTGAGGAACATTGTCGAATCCGACATATGCCCAAGGGGCGATTGCCAATATGACCAGAATTGATGTCATAATAGATTGGCTACCGCTGAAAAGCGGTTTCATATTTTCAAATGGTGCTTCTGTTATACCAAATGTAAATGCCCCAAGCAGTACAACACCAGTAACTAATAGAATGCTGAAGTAAAACTGAATACGTCCTGAAATGTTAGTCCCTGTTGAATTAATGAAAGCAAACAACAAGATGATTACTGAAGATATAATAACTTCCGGCAAGTAGACATCCCAGCCAGCAACACTATATAAATAGAATTGCTTCATGAATCCGGGTGCTAAAAACTTGAGAAGCAATGAAAATGCCGAAGCGTTCAATGCGACGATCGATATATATCCAAGTGACAAAAACCACCCGCATATAAATGCCCAAATTTTACCCGCTCCTATAAAGGCATATGTAAATCCTCCCCCGGATACAGGAAATTTTTTAATCATTACTCCGTAGCTTGATGCGATAACCATCATCACGAGCGCTCCGATTAGCAAACCGATCATGGCGCCAAGTGGACCTGATTCTCCTATCCAATCACCTGGAAGGATGAAGGCTCCCCACCCAACTGAAGACCCTAGCGCAATTGCGAAGACCCATGATGGTTTAAGCGTTTTCGTTAACTTTCTGCGCTTTTGATGCGCATCTGTCTGATCCATATGTAAGTTCCCCCTAAAAAATCGTTCTTTGTTTTATTCCCTACTCGTCAGAACTAAAACCTGTTATCCGATAAAAAATAATTTTTAAAACTCCTTCATCTATATAAAACGTTCTAATTATGAAATGTGGTGATTAAAAAGGTTTCAGAAAGTACGGCACGGGTATTCTCAAACTAGCAACGAATTCTATCAGTAAAAATTCCAGGAGGCGGTTCAACATGGTAAAACGACAAGTAGTAGGTTACTATAACAGTGAAAATGATGCGATTTTAGCAATTGAGGATTTAAAGCGGCAAGGCTACTCTTCAGATGAAATTTCAGTGATTAGTAAAGAACGCGAACAAGTCGATACAGTTGTTGAAGAAACTGGAACGCACGCTACAGATGGCGCAGCTACAGGTGCGGCAACAGGCGGAGTATTAGGAGGTCTAGGCGGTGTTCTTGCGGGTATTGGAGCTCTTGCTATTCCAGGAATTGGACCGATTATTGCTGCGGGACCGATTGTTGCAGGAATTACCGGAGCTGCTGCAGGTGCCGGAGTCGGCGGTTTAGCCGGCGCACTCATCGGTATGGGAATTCCTGAGGAAGAAGCACACGCGTACAATACACATTTCGATGAAGGTAAGATTTTAGTGCTTGTGGATGGAGATTATCCGCGCAGAGCAGATCATGATTTGGATGAGTACAATCGTACGATTTTATAAACGAGAAACACTAGTCCCCTTTTCCGTTAGTTCGGTTAAGGGGTTTTTGTATGGATATCGAAAAACAACCGGAAGCGTGATATACTATAACAATGGCATGGAAAGAACGGAGGCGGAATAGAATATGCAATATAACCAGCAGAAGATGGCGCAGCTTGTGAAAAAGGAGCCTGAACTATCTTCACGATTGAACCAGATTATGAAAGAGCATGAGCTGGAACGGGCTTTCGCGTTGAAGGCGTTGTATCACGCGGAAGTGAAGGATAGCGGACGGTTTATGAAGCCGTACCAGGAGTTGTAAGACGAAAAAGCAGGGACCCCCCATTATTAACGGGGTGTCCCTGCTTTTTCAACTATAGATAGCAGATGATGTTGATGACGATGGTCTATTCCTTTAAGTGACACCTTAATAATAAGGAGAAATGAGGAGATAGACTAGAACACCTGTAAAGCTGACGTAGAGCCAGATTGGCATGGTGAAGCGGACGATTTTACGGTGGCGTTCAATTTCTCCGTTCCACGCACGGGCTACGCTAGTTAGTGCTAGCGGTACAATTGCTGCTGCTAGAATAATGTGCGTAATAAGAATGAAGAAGTAGAAGCCTTTCATGAAGCCGCTACCGCCGAAAGCGGTCGATTCCGCTAAGAAGTGATACATGACATACGTGATCAAAAAGAAGAAGGTTGTCACGAACGCAGCGTAGATGAACCCTTTATGTACCTTGATATTGCGTTTTTTAATGGCGATTAATGCACCAACTAAAAATAGAAATGTAAATGTGTTAAAGATGGCATTCAGCATCGGAAGAATTGTAATATCGAATGCGTCAAAGTTTTTTGCACCGGGAATTCCTGAAAGAACTCCGATTGCACCGATTAGAATAATCGATACAATGATGATGAACGGCTTGTAATTCCGTTTTTTTATAGGCGTTTCAATTGTAGAAGACGCATTTTTCAACGCTATCACTCCATTGTTAGTAAATTGTCGTACGTTGCCAGTTTACCATATGAGCAAAGTACGAGCCACTTCACCCTAGCCTAAAGTGCGCGCTAAGAACGCTTTCGTCCGATCATGTGTCGGATTTGTTAACATTACAGCAGGAATACCCTCTTCGACAATTTGTCCATCTGCCATAAACAGCGCTTTTGTTGCGACATCTTTCGCAAATGACATTTCATGAGTTACGACAATCATCGTCATATTCTCTTGCGCCAGCTTTTTCATAACTTCGAGCACTTCCCCGGTCAATTCTGGATCGAGTGCGGATGTCGGTTCATCGAACAAGAGAATTTCTGGTTCCATCATTAGCGCACGAGCAATCGCAACACGTTGCTTTTGTCCGCCAGATAAATTCGCCGGATACGCATCGACTTTATCCGCAAGGCCGACTTTTGCCAGCAGTTCTGTAATTCGTCCAGTGAGTTTTACTTTAGGTTCTCCCTTAACCAGTTTCGGAGCGAGCGCCAAGTTCTGTTTCACAGTTAAGTGCGGGAACAGGTTGAAGTGCTGAAACACCATTCCAATCCGCCGCCCAATCTTACGGATATCGGCAGTGCTTGAATAGACACCTTCATTTACAAGCGCTTCCCCGTCTATCCGGATTGTTCCGCCTTCAATTTCTTCGAGATGAGCGAGACTTCGAAGCATCGTACTTTTACCGGATCCCGAGGGCCCGATGACAGCTACTACTTCGTTTTTCTCAACCTGGAATGTAATCTTTTTCAAGACTTCAATATCCCCAAATGATTTTTTCATATCGACTACGTCAATCAATGCCATTGTTATTCACCTTCCTCATACATAATGGAATCGTCGTTCCAGCCACTTGAACACGAGTGTCAATACTGCGGTAATCAGCAGATAGATAATACCCGCCATTACAAATGGTACGATTGTAAAGTCTCGGTTAACTGCAGTCTGCGCAAAGTGCAGCAATTCTGGTACGGCCACTGCATACAACAGCGCCGTATCTTTCACGAGTGTCACCGATTCGTTTGCAAGAGCTGGAAGCGCAATCCGAATCATTTGCGGAATGACTATTCGAGTTGTTGTCTGCCACTTGTTCAAGCCAAGTACTTGAGCAGCTTCATATTGACCCTTATCAATAGAAAGTAACCCGCCGCGGAAGATTTCGGCGAAATACGCAGCATAATTCAGGACGAAGGCCAGTGCAGCCGCTGCGAAGCGATCCATGACGAGGTATTCCCCGATAACCGGGATGAGCGGCAATCCGAATACGAAGAACAGCAATTGCAGCAAGAGCGGCGTTCCACGCATGAGGTAAATATATGTGTTCGCCAGCCACGACAGCGGTTTGAACTTGCTGTTAACCGCAAGTGTCAGCAAGAACCCAAGTGGAATTGAAGCGACAATTGCAATCACAAACAAGAGAATCGTTGCGCGCGCCCCTTCAAGCATTGGTTTTAAAATCGATACTAAATAATCTGGTGACATGAAGATCCCTCCAACCTAACTAGAAACCGTGACTTACTTCAAAACTTTGTTTTCCCCAAACCACGTTTCGGAAATTTGTGCTGCTGTTCCATCTTCGTTCATTGTATCTAACGCATCTTGCAGTTTTTTCAATAAATCGTCGTTCCCTTTTTTCACACCTACACCATATTCTTCTGGAGCGAGTGTTTCGTCAAGTACTTTAAATGTACCGTCTTCTTTAGACATGTAGTAGTCGATTACGACTTCATCGATAATGACCGCTTCCACTCGCTTACTTTTCAAATCAGAAAGTGCCAATACATTATCCGCAAATTCCGTTTTGTTCTTCACTTTATCCGTAATTGGATTGGCTTCCAGCGCATCAGCTGCTGAAGACAATGCTTGAAGACCTACTGTTTTACCTTCAAGGTCTGCTAAGTCCTTAATGTTCGAATCTTTTAGAACAGCAACTACTTGAGCATTACTTAAATAGGGTTTTGTAAATAGAACCTTCTTTTTACGATCGTCTGTAATCGTATACCCATTCCAGATCAGATCGATGCGTCCGCTTGCCAATTCTGTTTCTTTCGCTTTCCAATCGATTGGCTGGAATTTCGCTTTCATGCCCATGTGCTTTGCAGCTGCTTTTGCATAGTCGATGTCAAACCCAGTAAGCTCATTCGCTTCATCTCGGAATCCCATAGGAGCGAATTTATCATCCACCCCGATGACTAATTCCTTTTCACCATTTGCAGCTTCTTTAGAGTTACCGCATCCCGCTAAAAGTGCAATGACACCAATACTTGCTAGCGCAAGCTTCAACTTTTTCATCTTCATATTAATTACCTCCACTTCATCGCTTTAGTCTGTTAAAGTATTAATAGAATATCATATAATTTTACGAATGCAAAGCAATATCTATTAAAAAATAGAATCTTTTTTTGAAACCGTTTGCATGGAAACTCGTATATACTAAAGAAACAGGAAGGTGGTTTGAGCATGGATCCTTTTGATGATTCTTTCTTTGGTGGATTCCCGCCCTTTTTTGCAATTATCTTTTGTATTGTCGTAGGAATTATTCTGTTCACAATAATTAAAGGAACAGCAGAATGGGGTAAAAACAACAACTCCCCTCAAATCACTGTTGCTGCTCATGTGAAAACGAAACGCACCAAAACGTCTGGTGGAACTGGTGATACAGGAGCGACCACCTCCTACTATGTGACATTTGAATATGAGAGTGGTGACCGGCAGGAGTTTAAAATGAGCGGTAAACAGTACGGAATGTTAGCTGAGGGTGACATTGGAAAGTTAAGTTTTCAAGGTACTCGTTTTCTTGGATTTGAACGGGTTCTTTCTTAAAAAAACGATTCTCCGTCTGCTGGAGAATCGTTTTTTTATTCATTGAATCACCAGACGCTTTTCACGTCCAATTAATAAGTAAAGAAGAAGCGCTACTACAACCAAACCTGCGAGGATCATATATAAATCTCGATACCCATAAGCAGTTGCGATATTACCTAAAAAGTATGGGCCTAAACCAAAACCGAAGTCTAGGAAGATGTAAAATGTAGACGTTGCGATTCCGATTCGTTTAATTGGTACACCGATGAGTGCAATGGCCTGGGCACATGATTGGAAGTTCCCGAAACCGAGTCCAATAATGGCACCTGCAGCAAGCAAGATAAGATCAGTATGGGTTTGACTCAATAGAAATAAACCGCCTGCAAACAAAACTAAGAATGGTACGACTAGGTTAATTAAAACTATAAAAACGACCACCCTATATAGGTAGTCGTTTGCTGTCACTAGATAGATTTTAGTAGGAAGACCAGCCGTTGTCTGCCCGCATAATAACTCCGTTCACATACGAAGATTCGTCAGATGCTAAAAATAGAGCAATGTTCGCGATCTCTTCTTTCGTACCTGGACGGCTTAATTGGCTAACGCCTTTCATCGCCTGTTCCATACCATGCTTGTCTGGCTGCACTAAGTTGTTTGTAATGTTTGTTGGAACTGTTGCGGGTGCAATTGCGTTACAGCGGATATTCAAATGAGCGTAATGAGATGCTACGTTTTTCGTCATCCCAGCAACTGCGTGTTTAGAAGCTGTGTATGCAAGTCCGCCGCGCCCGCCTGTAAGTGCAGAAATGGAAGCCATATTGACAATTACGCCAGCTTGTTTTTCTTCAAAAATGGATAGCGCCTTACGTGTTGCACGCATGGTTCCTGTTGTATTAATCGCCAACACTTTGTCCCACACATCATCAGTAATCGTCCCAGCAGAATACATGTTGTCCATAATTCCGGCGTTATTCACTAGAATGTCAAGTGTGCCGAACGTTTCAACAGCTGTATCGATCATGCGCTGTACGTCTCCTTCAGCAGTAACATTTGTCTTTACTGCAAGTGCTTCCCCGCCTGCTGATTTAATCGTTTGAACGGTTTCTTCGGCACCTTCCATATTCATATCTGCGATGACCACTTTTGCACCTTCACGTGCATACAGTTCTGCTATTTCGCGTCCAAGGCCAGAACCTGCACCTGTGACAACTGCTACTTTGTTTTCCAATCGTATCAAAAAAATCGCCTCCAGTGATTATGTCGTACCTTCATATCTCAGTATACGCTTTAATGCTAAATTATTGAAATAATTTGATAGTATAGATTGATAAACATGGAATGGTTGCCGATATGGAAATTATGCAGTATACTAATAGAGTTAAAACCCAAATGTCTCAGTAGCTCAGGGGATAGAGCAACAGCCTCCTAAGCTGTGGGTCGCAGGTTCGATTCCTGCCTGGGACGTATTGAATAACGCTATATCATTAAAGTCGTGTATTTCTTCATCAAATACACTGGCAAATTGATATAGCGTTTTTGTTTGATCAAATTCATTGTTTCATCAGTCAAAAACCAATCCTAGTGCAATCACAGTCAGAATTCCAAACGTCCAGTGATGATAGGCGGCGCATTTCATTGCACTCATTTCTTCCGGCTGGTTCCATTCTTTCTTAGTTTGTAACGCAGTATTAACGCAACTGGCAGAGCCGCGAAAGTGAAAATAGATGGCCATGACAGAGCATAGTAATTGTAACTTTATGTAATTGTGTGAACTTTGGATGTCTATCATCTGCTTTTTCAATAGATAGTTCCCATTTAACAAGATCTTGACCGTTCATGAAATCAAAATCCCGCTTGCCCAAGCAATTCCAAGCGATACATGTATGGTTAGAACTACTTAATATAGATACGGGTACAACCGTCTACCTTCTTTCATATAAGAAATATAAAACATATGAAGAACTTTTCATCCATTAAAGATCTCCAGTTTCTATAGTGAAAGGAACGGCTAAGGTAACTTCATAATAAGGTGCTTGTGGTTTTTGAAATATCTTAACGAGCCGATATTCCCAAGGAACCAAACGGACTCCGAGGATCTCAGTTTTAAAGGTTTGTTCCACGGTGTCTCCCGCCGGCAGCAATTTACCTTGGTTCGTAAATTTAGGATTTTCAAGGAACACACTGTCAGAGTGGGTCATTATATACCACTGGTTTTCTTTCCACACCTCTATGTGATAATACTCGCCATACTCAAAGCTAATCTCACTTTAGTTCTTCAGTGTAGGTTTAAATTCAGGCGCGGAGTCAGCATAATGATCTTGCAAAATAGAGATCGTTAGGCCAGCCTGGGTATCAGATAGCTGCTGATCGGGTGTTGGATCTACAAGCGTTGGAACACCAGCTTCTTTACTGCAAGCAGTTAGAAACAATAAGAGTGTGAGCAAACACGTATATTTCATAGAATTACCCCCTATCTTCATTTTACGTAACATAAATAATCGATTCCTTGACGTACATCAAGATTTTAAAATAAAAAAGTCCTTTTTTGGATTTTAGTATCCGAAAGGACTTCTTGCAGTAATAACCTATATAGTTTTTAGAATTCAAGTGGAAGTCTCAGAAATGTTTTGTCATGAAAACTTGAGACAATGAAGTTTTCTCAAATCCACTTTCCAATAAAGATGAAACTACGCGGCCATCCCCTTTTAAGAAATTATAAGTTGTTCGGTTGATAGATTGGTCATATTCTAACGCATAAGCAAGAAGTTTGTTGAGAGCATCTTCATTCCCATTTTCTTTCACCTGATATAATGTAATGCTTTCCGCGTTATTGCCAAATACACACTGTTTCCGGATTAGACAAGCCCCCTCTACTACGCCGTTTTTTGAAATCATCACAGCTTCTCCGCCTATTTTTGATGTGTATTGAGCATCCGTTTGCCAGGGAACAATAGGTGGAAATAGATCTGATCCAATGGATTGTTCAGCAGGAATTCTGGAAATTTCATAATCCCCAAGGTCTGGTAACGTACTATTTAAGATTGTATCTGCACGTAAAAAGAGTAAATCGTCTTCTACTATGTAACCGCTGCGTTCATATAAAGATATAGCTGCTATATTTTCAGACAAAGATTCTAAAGTTGCGACAGTTACCTTTTGTGTCTTTATTAGTTTTTCAGCTTCCGCCATCATGGAAGCACCCAATTTTCTCCCCCTGTATTCAGGAATAATCCCTGTTCCGCCATTCCATGAAATCATTTGATCATTCACTTCTTTAACTCCTTGGAGCACAAAGCCAATCGGTTCTGTTCCATCATATGCAACGATGGATAATGCCGGTGATAATCCAGCATTCCCAAAACGACTAACGAATGTATCAAATGATAAATGCATCGGCACTAAATAGCCTTCAAATCCTCGATTAAATAGGACATGCGCGTCTTCAAAGCTTAATGAAGACA
>JARIBI010000131.1 GCA_029257435.1 Sporosarcina sp.
GCACGAAATATAGCGGAGGAAGCAAAACTCTCACTGGGTGCGCTTCGGTATTATTTTAAAACCCAAGATGACTTGCTCGTATATGCGATGGGGTTAGTTCAAGAACGCGCAGCAAAACGAATAGAAGCTGTGCTTCAGCAGTCTTTATCCCCCCGTGAATTAGTAATTGCAGTGATTTTAGAAATTGTGCCTGTCAATATAACGACAAGAATTGAGATGGAAGTGTGGTTTGCTTTTATCGCATACGTGAAACATCGAAGTGATACACTTGATGTGCCGGACGATCAGATATTGCAAATGACGGAAAAGCTGATGTACTTTTTACAAGAGAACCGGTTATTGAAGCCAGAGTGTGTGGTGGAACGAGAGATAGAAAGGTTGTATGGCCTGATTGACGGCCTTGCAATCCATGCCATATTGGATCCGGAACGCTTAAATTCCGAGCGGGTGAGGAAGACAATTGAATATCATATTGACTCGATTTGTCGATAAGGTGTTCTGGATTACAGGTTGAAAGGAGTAATTGGATGCAGATTGGAATCATTGGAACCGGAAACATTTCTACGTTTTTACTGGATCAAGTGAAAAAGAATAATGATTTTGATGGAGAAGTTGTTGCGATCTTTGGACGGAATCAGGAAGCCGGTATGCAATTGAGCGAACGATTCGGAGTCGAGTTTCATATAGATTTCGAAACGTTCTTGGAAAGCCCAATGGATATCGTCGTTGAAGCAGCTACAGGAGAAGCTGTTAAATTATATGCAAAAGATATTCTGGGAAATGACAAAGACTTAATTGTCAGCAGTATTGGCGCCTTTAGCGACATTCAATTTCTGGACGAAATAAGTGCACTTACAAAAAAGAATGGCAGGCATATGTATCTTCCATCAGGGGCGATTGGCGGCTTGGATTTGCTGAAATCCGCGAATGCGTTGAACGGGTTGAAGCGTGTCCAGATTACAACACGGAAATCCCCTGCATCGCTCGGAATGGATGGTGATTGTCCGGAAGAGGTATTATTTGAAGGATCCGCTCGTGAAGCTATACAGCGATTCCCGAAAAACGTAAATGTTGCACTCGTTTTGGCGTTAGCGGGTATCGG
>JARIBI010000046.1 GCA_029257435.1 Sporosarcina sp.
GGATAACTTTTATAGACGAGTCCGAGCGGATTAATTTCCCGGTATTGATTGGCAAAAGAAGTGAGCGACGCAAGTAAACCGACGGACATGAACGCAAGCGTCGATACCATCGTGACGATGAAAAACATGCGCGCATTCTCTTTCAGCCGGACAACGCCTTCAGAGAGCGACAACAGCCAGAATGGCCGCCAATACAGCCGTTTCCGTGCTCTGAATAGTTGAATCATATAGGGCAGTGAATCACTGAAGAAGAAATACGTTCCGCTTATTGCAGCAGCCGGAAGCAAATAAATGACGCGTATGACATATGTATCCGTTGCGTACACAGCCATTGTATACGTTGCAGCGAGCAGCAAAATCCCAGCAAGCGCGCGCCATTTCGATGAGGAATAGGCGTCTTGCTCAGCCGCTTCCCCTTGCAATAAGTCATATACTTCTCCGGTGCGGATGAACATCGGAGCGAGCAATGAAATAATGATAAACACACTAGCAAAACTGCCGATGGTTAACACGAATGGCTGCCAGGTAAAGTAAAGAGGCAGCATCGGCACTTGAATTAATTCTTTCACAATCATCAAGAAAAACTTTGAGAATACAAACCCCAGAAACGTCCCCGCAATGATGGCAACGCCGCCAATCAGCATCGTTTCAAGAAAAATCAGCCGCTGCAGCTGGTTTCGTGCCATGCCGAGCAGCAGTAAAATACCGAATTCTTTTGTGCGGGCTTGTAGAAATGCCCGCATCGAGTAAAACAAGAAAAACAGCGAGAAGAGGAACAGCACGAATTCCGCGATCATCATTCCAGTGGAAGCAATTTCCTGTACGAATCCTTCTTCCATTGCAGGGTGGAATAACAGCATGGAATAGAGGTAAAATACCATGACCGAAAATGCACTAGCCATGAAGAATGCTGCGTAAATGCGCCGGTTTCGGACGACGTTACGGTATGCGAACTGACGAAAGGTCATTAACGTTCCCTCCGAGCAACGACAGCACGTTCAAAATCTGCTGGAAAAATGTCCGGCGCTGTTCATCTTTATACAACTCATTGAAAAACTCACCGTCTTTGATGAACAACACGCGATCACAGTAGCTGGCTGCGAGAGGATCATGCGTCACCATGATAATGGTGGTGCCTGCGGATTTATTAATTTTCGATAATAATTCCAATACATCCCGTGCAGATTTCGAGTCCAGATTCCCTGTCGGTTCATCCGCCAAAATCAGTTCAGGCTCATGAATCAATGCACGTCCGACAGCAGTTCTTTGCGCTTGCCCGCCTGATAATTCATCCGGTCTTCTGGATAAAATCTCGTTTAACGATAATTTGTCGGCGAGTGCTGAGATTCTGCGTTTCATCTCAGGTACCGCCACTCGATCGAGCGTCAGCGGCAATACTAAATTCTCTTCAACAGTCAGCATTTGAAGCAGATTGATTGTCTGAAAAACAAATCCTAAATTCCGTCTTCTGAATAGTGCCAGGTCGTTCTGATTCAGCGTTTCTGGTTCAATTCCATTCACCGCAATTCTGCCGTACGTCGGCAAATCGATTGTTGAAATGAGATTAAGAAGCGTGGTCTTACCGCTGCCGGATGGCCCCATAATTGCAATGAATTCCCCTTCTTCCGCCTCAAAGTCCAGACGGTTTAGCGCCCGATGCATCACTTTGCCTTCATAGATCTTCGTCACTTCCGTCAATTCGACGATTTTTCGTGCCATCGTTTTCTACCGCCTCTCCATTTGAAAACAACACCGACACTGCCGTTCCTTCGTCCACTTTCGACTCAATTGTCAGCGTGTGCCCGAGCCGTCCGCTCACTTCTGATGCGATATACAATCCCATCCCTGTCGATTCGCCTGTTTTCCGACCGTTTTCACCAGTGAAAAATGCGCGAGTGACTCGCTTCACATCCGTTTCAGGAATCCCGATTCCTTCATCTTGAACCGTCAGCTGAATCCCTTCAGCTGTGTTGCTCGCGGTCACGTAAACTTTTTTTCCTTTTTCAAATGTATATTTCACTGCGTTCGTTAGAAATTGTCCAAGCATGATCTTCAACCATTTCGGATCGGTCGCAACGACAAACCCAGAATCGATATGAATTTCAGGAAACACGCCATTTGTAATGAATAACCGTTTATGTTCCGTCACCACTTGCCGGACGAGATCTTCCAAAACGACGCGTTCAATTCGCATGTCATCTTCAAACGTCTCTAGCCGTGCATTTACTAGCACCACATCCAGTCCGTCCTGCAGCCGATCCAATTCTTCATGAAAACTTTTCCGATCGATTTCTTCTTCTTGCAAGAGTAATCCAAGGACCGAAATCGGCGTCTTCATCTGATGAACCCATTGGTTAATGAAATGCAGCTGACGATGCTGTGCCGCATCCAGCTTTTGAACATCGCTGTGATACAGCCTGTACAATTTCCGCATATACTGTGCCGTCATTCGATGCTCCGGCGTTTGGGGCCTGCCGATTAACGCATCTTCCATGCGTCCCGGCTCTCGTTCAAACACTTCATAAAAAGAACGCCGGGTAATGAATTTGGCGAGCAAGTATCCGAATGTTAATAAAATCCCCATCAGGACTGCATAGATGGCTGTGCTCCAGTCCCTCGCTCCATCCAGCCAAAATAAGAGAACGATAAACAGCAGAAGCATCAATTGAAACAGCAAGAACGCTGCGTGCTCTTTTATAAATAATTTGTATTTGTTCATTCTTCTTCAGGCGCCAATACAAAACGATATCCCGCACCGCGTACGGTATCGATTGTTGAAATAATATCAAAATCAGCAAGTTTTTTACGAACACGCGCAATGTTGACGTTCAATGTGTTTTCATCCACAAACGACTGATCATCCCACAGTTCCTCAAGGAGCGTTTCACGCGAAACGACTTTCGGAGCCGCTTCCATGAGCAGTTCCAATATAATGCATTCCTTTTTCTGCAGCGGAACCACATTGTCACCTGACTGCAATTCCATCCGTTCAGCAAATAGCGTCAGAGTTCCCGCTTTTACAATCCGTTCTGATTGTGCTGGAGCATACTCGCCAAACGACCGCCTTAAATGGCTTCTGATTTTTGCTAATACCACATCATAATGGAATGGTTTTGTGATGAAATCATCACCGCCATTTTCGAGTGCAAACACTTGGTCCATGTCCCCAGAACGTGCTGAGATGAACAAAATCGGGCACGTCGTTTGCGTTCTGAGCTGGCGGCACCAATAATAGCCATCATACGTCGGCAAGTTGATGTCAAGCAATATCAGGTGCGGATCGAATGACATACATTCATCCGCGATTTGATTGAAATCCTCCGCAACAGCTACATCATACTGGTATTTCCTCAGTGTTTCTGCAAGCAGTTCCGCGATTTTACGATCATCTTCAACGATAAAAATCCGATGCTTTTCCATAGATCCGCGCCCCTTTCACAAGTAGGTTAAGTATACCGCAAATTCGTTTGAATCGCCTTGTTTACTTATGTAAAAACAGACTCCTTTTGCCGAATAGGCAGCGGAAGTCTGTCATAGGTTAATAAATCAAATTCACGAATTCTTCTTGCGTAATTCCGCCAAGAAGTTTCGGGATGTCAAGCGTGCTGACTGCAGCTGTAATAGACTCGCGGTCATATTGACAATTCACAAGACGTTCTTCAATCTCAGCAACGCTGCCAAGTCCGAAGAAATCTCCAAAGATGTGCACTTCATGAATGGTCCCTTTTTCAACTTGTAGACGAACATCGATGCTGCCAACCTGGAAACGATGGGAGTGCTGCACGTTGCATTTTGGCGAACGGCCATAGTTCCAATCCCAGTTGCCATAACGTTCTTTCGACAGTTGATGAATGTTATTCCAGTCATCTTCGGATAATTCTTTGTACTGGATATTTTCTTCCCCGCCGAAGATCGACTTTAAAATCTCCATTCGGAACTCTTCAATCGTCATCTCTTTATCCATATGCTCGGAAATATTTGTCACGCGGCTGCGAATCGATTTAATCCCCTTGGACTCAATCTTATCCTTTTTCACACGCAATGCGTTGACGACTTCTTCAATTTCCGTGTCAAACATCAGTGTTCCATGGCTGAACATACGGCCTTGCGTTGCAAACTGTGCATTTCCAGATACTTTTTTACCGTCAACCAACAAATCATTGCGTCCGAGCAATTCAGCTTTAACACCCATTTTTGCAAGTGCCTCTACAACAGGTTCTGTGAACTTTTTAAAGTTACGGAAGGATTGTCCATCATCTTTTGTGATGAAGCTGAAGTTCAAGTTCCCTTTGTCGTGGTATACAGCTCCGCCGCCAGATAGTCTGCGGACAACATGAATTTCATTTGCATCGACATACTCTGTATCAATTTCCTCGACCGTGTTTTGGTTTTTCCCAATAATAATGGAGGGCTCGTTGATATAGAACAGCAAATATGAATCCTCGTCTGTGTCCATCGTATTTAGCACATATTCCTCAATTGCCAGGTTAATCCGTGGATCCGTGATGCCTTGGTTATCTACAAAACGCATTAGGTTCTCTCCTTTATGGTACCGTTAATACTGCCATTCTATCATAACTTTCCGTGTTTCGTGACCCGTGTGCACTGCCTTTTCCCGTGGATAATTTGACTTAGGGAACAATATGAGTATTGAACCATTTTTCTAAATTATTAGAAAATCATTGACAAAAGGTCATCTGTTATAATACACTATGAGTAACAAGTCGAAGTGCTAGTACAAAGGAGCTGAGCAGCACAATTTTTTTGTCGCCTCTGTTGCATAACACTCGTCACTGGATAACGCAGTACTACCACAAATTGAATGGAGCGGATGAGAAATGATTGAAAACGTTGTAGAATTTTTTAAGAATTTGCCTCCGAAACAATGTGTTACTTGCGGTGAAACGATCGAAGAGCAACATGAGTGCTATCAAACAAAATGTCCATCGTGCTCAGAATAACGAGTTGCTGTTATAGGTTAGGTTGATCGGCTGCTGCAGAACGTCAGTCCATACTGACTTCTGCGGCAGTTTTTTGTGTTGGAGACGGTGTTGGTTTCAACTCCGGATGGACGCTTTCTGAGGGGCTTGATTTCAGCGGCTTCCTTCGCTTTGGCCGATTGTTCGCGACATTTGGCTGATTTATACTGTTATGCGGCCGATTGTTCACGGCATTTGGCCGATTCATGCTCATACTTGGCCGATTTCTACTAGGATCTGGCCGATACCTCAACCGCCGCTGAATATCCGACAACATTCTCCCTCATCCCTTTCCACCTGACCACCAAACAAAAAGACCCCACACATGCCGAAATCGGCTGTGTGAGGTCTTTCAACTGAATCAATTTCAGCGAGTCAATCGCTGCATGACACGGTCAGCTGCTGCTTTTCCTTGGTCGATGCAGTCTGGCAGGCCGACGCCTTCGTACGATGCGCCTGCGAGCTCTACGTTTGGAAATGCGATGCTTAATTGTTCTTTGGCATCTGCGATAAGTTTTTTGTGGCCGACCCGGTATTGCGGTCGGTCGTCCTTCCAGCGTGTGACGATGGAGAACTCAGGGTCTTCATTGATTTCGAAGATTTTCCGCAAATCTCCTAATACAATTTGTTCGATTTCATCGTCTGGTAAATCGACGATGGCTTCTTCC
>JARIBI010000211.1 GCA_029257435.1 Sporosarcina sp.
TGTCTTGGTAATGGTCATACAGTACGTTTTTCGCATCATCCGTTATACCATACCCCCGGATATAGAGTTCCGTGATCTTCATCAGTTCTTCCGGCGTATAATCTTCGAAATGCAACGTTAAGCCAAAACGACGTCGCAATCCAGCGTTGCTGTCGAGGAAGCTGGTCATCTCTTTTTCATAACCTGCCGCAATGAGCACGAACTCCCCTTGCCGATCGGACATTTGCTTCAGTAGCACTTCCACTGCTTTTTTTCCGTAATCATTTGCCCCTCCTCCAACGAGTGTGTAGGCTTCGTCGATGAACAGCGCACTGCCCATAGCACGTTCAATTTGTTCCGCGGTTCGCTTTTCTGTTTCCCCAATATGCGTTCCGACTAAATCACTGCGGTCCACTTCAATCAGTTCGCCTCTTTCTAGTAATCCAAGCGCCTGGTAAATGCCCGCCAGCACACGAGCAATCTCGGTTTTTCCTGTACCGGGTTTACCAATCAGCAGTGTATGGTTCATCAGCTTATCGGCTGAATGGTTTTCTCTTTTGTAATACCTCATCAGTTCAATCATTTCATCGATTTCAGCTTTTACTGTCTCAAGACCGATAAACTGATGCAGTTCTGCTCTTTTCTTTTTGAGCAATTCCTCGTCAATCGGAACTTGATAACTTTTTACGTCACGCTCTTTCACTACTTGATGAACATCTTCTGCCTCAAAAATCGTCAATAACGCTTCTGTCCATTGATCCCGCGGATACTTCGCAATTCTTAGCGACTGGGCTAATCCAATCTGATCGTAAAGCGTGCGCACCATTCGGGCATTACTGAATGTCTGGTCCCGTTTGCGATATCGTTCAACAAACTCATCATGGATTGCCTGTTTGGCAGCAGTGGTAATCGAATAGCTCCCGTCACACTTGGATAAGAAGAGTTGCATCAGCTCATCGGGCGTATAATCCTGGAAGTGAATCTTTTCCGTAAAACGATCTTTCAAACCTGGGTTCGATGTTAAGAATTGATCCATGTCCTCCGTATATCCTGCTGCAATGACAACAAATTGACCACGTTGATTTTCCATTGCAGGCAGCAATGTGTCGATGACCTTTTTTCCATAATCATTGCTTGAATTCTTTCCTGCTGTAAGCGTATAAGCCTCGTCAATGAAAAGCACACCGCCCATCGCTTCCTTGATTTTCAGTTTCGTTAATTCTTCAGAACTCCCTACGTGGGTTCCAACCAGATCCTCCCGTTTCACTTCAACAAGATGTCCTTTCGGCAAGAGGCCAAGCCACTTGAAAAAACCGCCCATAAGTCGCGCAATGGTTGTTTTTCCAGTGCCTGGATTTCCTTGAAAGATTATATGAGGTGCTACAAGCTTAATGGTTTTCAACCCACGTTGTGATTTAAAATGATTGATTTCCACTAGATTCATCATGTCTCGCATTTTGTCTTTCACGTCTTCAAGGCCGATGAATTCATCCAGTTCCCTCATTAAAAGATCCAGCATTTCTGGGTTGCTGAAGGCTTCTTTTGTTTCAATTCGACTTGTTATTCCTCGATTTTTAGATCCGTTCATTACAGGAGGAATGGACAATTTCGTATTTTTCAATACCGGTTCACTGTCATCCAGCCGTTTCAAATCTCCTCCACGATTGTTGTCAAAGCGGCAGTCTTCGAGTACAGGAATCGATTTTTCCAGCTGCACTCCCGCTTTCGTTCCATTCATCACTTGTGTCGATTGCAAGTGGACGTTTGAACAATCCTGCAAAACGATTTGGTCCGCCCGATGTCCGTGTACATTCGTGTTCGTCACTTCAACACGCTCCACTTGACTCAGCGCCAATCCAGACGAGCTGCCGTCATAGAGTTCACACTCCGTCAGGACTACTTCGGCCGATTTCGCTGCACTCACTTGCGCTTTTTTATGATGAAACAAAATCGTTCGTTCCAGCGAAAGAGTTGTCCCCGGGCCTGCAAGAACACCGTTCTTTTCCCCGTCTGAAATTCTGCAATCAGTAATTTCGGCTTTCGCATCTGAACTCAATAAGATGTTCGAACCTTTGTGACCGAAGAGGATACAATTAGCGACTTCCATGGTTGCATTCTTAGCGGACACGCCCGAACTTTTTCCACTCTTCACTTCAGTCGCAGAAACGATTAAATCGGTTTGTTCAGCAGCGAAGATCTGTATGTCATCGTGATGGCTGACATGCGAATCTGAAATCTTCACCTGACTGCCAGCAGCGTAAATCCCTATGCTTTTTCCTTTTTCAATGTCACAGCCAAGGATCGTTAATATACTTCCGCTCAATGCGGACAGCTGCGTCATCTGATTGTACTTCACCTCAGATTCAAGAATCGTAGCCGAGGAATCCTCACAAACGATTCCTCGTTCTTCCCCTGAAAGAAACTGAGTTCGATGAATCGAAACTTTGCTTTGTTCGAGACAGTTCAGCTGGTCAGCTTTTTGCCCTTTAAACAGCGAGTCTGAAATTTCAACAGAAGAGCCACGGCTTGTCATCCCCACCGATTCTCCGTTTTCAAATTTGCTGGAATTTATTTCGAAATGCGATCCATTCATAAGCTCTACATGAGCCAGGGTTTGCATAGTGAAGGTACAGTTTTTCATAGTTCCTTTTGATTGATCAACAGAAATCCCGTCTGCCTTCCCTAAAAAGAAATTTGTCTGTTCCAAATCTAAGAAGCTGTCTTCTTCTAAACGAATTTGTGATCCGCTATTTCCGATGAGGGAACACTTTGTAATCGCGCATCGACTGGCGCCAGTGAGACTGATCCCTTCCTCCTGACCACTTAAAATTCCGCAATCAGTAAGCGCAAGTTCCCCTCCATCACACACAGCAATCTGCGCCTTCTCGATGGTTTCTTCCACGATACAATCAAACAGAGACAGACGGCCAGACACGACGATGCCCTGAATATTCTTTTTGAAACTCGTATGCTCAGCCGATACTCTTGCCGAATCATCCACCCGCATAGCCATCCCTTGAATCTCAGAGAAAAGACAGTGACGGAGAGTTATTTGCCCTGATTCTATATGAAGTCCAAACTCAATCGGCGCACTGCCGCATCCGATCGTAATCGACTCGAAACGTACTTCTTCAATCGTATCGACATGAACACCGCCTGTTATACAGACTGAACGAGCATCTCCGCTTGAACTTCGTAGAATAAGTTCCTTATCAATGTTCACAAATTCATGGTAGACCCCATCATCAATTTCCACTGTGTCTCCCGGATGAGCTGCCTGAATCGCCGAATCGATTGTTTGATAGTCCGCAACAAGAATAATTGCCATTTTGCGTTCCCTCCCTTCCCTGTATAAATTCAGTCATTCTATTTTTCCACCGTTATAACCAAACTTTTATGGTACACATGATGAACTACTAATTTACCCATATGTATAGAAAGGACATAAAAAAAGACACTGTAAAAGATACAGCCTCTAAC
>JARIBI010000023.1 GCA_029257435.1 Sporosarcina sp.
GAATTTGCAATTAAGACATGCTGCTCTTCATCAACATAACGAAGCCCCACTTGCCGGATTCGATCATCATAACTTTTGGCGATTTCGTTCGCTTTTCGCATCACTGCTACTTTCCGTGCATGCTCAACGGTTTGCGGAAGCTGGGCAATCGTATGAATCGGTTGAACAATTTCTTTTTGCAGAGGATGGATAATTCCATTTCCGCCGCCGCTGATTGCTAAAGCAGCACGCTTTGCCGCTTCAATTAGTCCTTCTTCCGTGAAATCAGAAGTATACGTATACACATTTTGAAGCCCCGAGAAAATTCGGATCCCTATTCCAAAGTCACGCCCCGATATACTTCTCTCAATTTTGTCGCTCTGCAGCTCTATCGAATTGACAAACTTGTCTTCTATGAAAACCTCTGAAAAATCACCACCAGTGGATAACGCGGCTTCTAATACGTTTTCTATAATTGATTGCTTAATCATTTCCCATTCCCCCTCCATTTGGATTATAAACTATATTTTGTTAGAATACATCGATTTAGATAACTATTCAGTTTTCGGAATAGTTACTGCCAGTTCGATATAAAATTTACTCCCTTCGGATAAATCGTTAAAGGATATAAACGCACTTCGCTCTACATGAAAATAGCCGCCTTCATGTTAGGCAGCTTTCCATTGTATTCTTGAGACACTCTTAATATTCAAGATGGTATGCTAGAAAAAATCCTTGATTCTTAAACAAGAAACAACATTCGTTTTAGATAGTAGTCCTATCGTATATACTTAGAATTATAATTTCACTACGGAGGATCAGATTATGGAATTTAAAAATATCGACGAGCAAATCATTCAGAAGTATAAAGAAGATGAAACGCTTATGGTTCGCCTATTTGTTCAATGGTGCGCGAACTTTGACTTGGACCCACAAGTTCTATATCACAAGGCTTACCCGGCACAGTCAATAAATGTACTGTTGAAAGAAGTGATTGAAAGTGATGATGGATTTGACGAACTTCAGATCGACAATGAAACGATGCTCGATGTTCTCCAAATGTTCGGAAACGACGACCTTGCATTTGTAGTGGCAGATGAAATTCAGCGCCTGGAAAAATAATGGGTGATAACAGCTGTAACGATATGTCTGTTCGTTATCAACTAGCATTTTATACAAAGACAATTATCAGCCGTTGCATATCGGTTTAGCAATGATAGAACTTCAAGGAAATTTAAACTACAGCACTAAAAGAATAGTGTAAAAAGCCTAATCCACTGTATTTAAAAGAGGATTAGGCTTTTTATAACTTCATTCGATTAAAAGGGTTGAAGAAGACTTTCAAGAAGATTGATGGCAGAAGTCTTTTACTTTATCAGACCTATTTGTAAAACATTAAGGCACCGCATAACTGTGTATCACTTAACAAGAAAGATTTCTTCATGCAGACAACCTGTATTGTATTAACCTAGTTTCAACACCTAAGTATTCCTCAGTACCCATTCTGCCAACTTCCTTAAATCCTATTCTTTCCAGCATCTTATTAGCTCGAATATTCGTCTCGTGTGTTTCAGCATGAAAAACTGCAATCCCTAAGCGGGCAGAAGCATGATCCATCATGCAGAGACAGGAATTATATCCAATTCCCTTTCCCCATAGCGTACTGTCACCAATTGCAATTCCCAATTCCGCTGAATTATCTTTAATATGGGCTAAGTCTGCATATCCAATCAACTCATTTTCAAATTCAATTCCCAACCGAATAGAATCTTCAGCTAGATGATTTACACAATGAAGCCACCATCGATATAGTTCCTGCTCGTCTCTATGTAACTCCCAGTCGTTTGCCAAACAAAATGCGTCGTTTTTACTCCATTTCAGAACGTTAGGAAAGTCTTCCAACGTTATGGGTCTAAGTTTTAAAGAATTACTGGCATTGTCTTCAAAAGTCATAGGTTCCCCTCTTCTACTAAAATGATGGTTTACTTCACAGGCTAGATTTGCATCAAAACATTAGTTAACTGCCATCTCTACTGCGGGCAGACTTTTTCTTGTCTTTAAGATCCAAATAAGCACTGTATCCAAAGTAAACCAGCAATCCGCTCCAGAAAACAATCGCTGAAGAGAATAGTTCCTTTTCCACTAACAAATAGAAAAAAAAGTTAATGAAAGATACGATCATATACGTATAAAAACCAAGCAAAACCGCTCTTATGCTATTCTTTTTTTCCTTTTCGTTCATCCGTCGGAAAAACATCATGTAACTCCCCTCTTCTTTAAATCACCACTAGCCGATGGCAGCCCGAATGAAATATTCTTAACCAATTAGTTTAAATAGATTGCTCTCAAGCCTTATGCAGTTCCTAGTTTGACCCATTCAAGTGAAAGAATCTATTTGTATGTAAATTAGTCAAGTTTGTATACCAAGTATACCATTTCCAATTCTGAAAAGTGCATTTACTAGTGACAATTATCAATTATTGACAAATGTATATCCAGAATTATCCTTATTGTTGTGTGTCATCACTTATTTGCCAGTGGTGTATTGATCACATTGACTTCGGACTATATGCAGTCATTAACTGAGTTAACAGATACATGTTTTTTCTACAACAAAAAAAACGCCATGGCAGGCGTTTGAATAAAACAAACTAGTTTTAACCATATTTAGAAAGCTGTGATTCCAATTCAGAATTCAGTCCTTTGACTTCATCTAAATAGTGACCCAACATCGATTTCAAATACAGCAATCCGTCCA
>JARIBI010000233.1 GCA_029257435.1 Sporosarcina sp.
AAGAATTTCAACATTACCGAATTACCCCTGGTCAGGTTGTCAATATTCCACAAGGCTGGTGGCATTACCAATTAGCAAATGAAGAGAACACCCATTTACAAGGAATCTTTAACGTGGGTGTGCCCGAAGTGGTCTTCGGATCAGATTTGTTAACTCAAACACCGCCTGATGTAATTCCGTATGCATATGGCATTAATCGAAACCTATGGGAATCTGTGATTTCAGATGTGAAACCGATGACGGTAATCGGCCCTTCTCCAGTGAACTAACTTAGTATGATTAAAGTTGTTATCAATAAATCTTATTAGAGATATTAGCAGAGATCTCAGTCTGAATTTCTTATGCTTTTCCTACATCTTTCACGGCCAAACCAGTACACAGTACATCGATTATAAATGAGGATCGATGACTGCCGGTGCTTGGTGGCCAATCCGCATTAATCTGCTTTGCATATCGAGTCCTGCAATACCCGATGATCCTACACCAAAGATTACGATATTCTCTTTCTGCTTCATGACTTCTATCGTACGCTGAAGTTCTTTTTCATCAACAAGTCCTGCAGAGTCTTCTACAGCTCTTACCATATTCGTTCAAATTTTATCAAGATAGGTCCCTTGCTCTGGAGCAGCAGCACCAGCTGCCAGCTCTTGTACATAGGAATACTTAAAATCTTGAAACCCCTTATATCCAAGCTTCCTGAAAAAACGAAGTACAGTTGCCTCAGCTGCGCCACTAGCCTCACACAGTTCTGTGAGCGAAAGATAGATTACTTGGGTTTCGTTTGCTGTTAAGTACGTATAAATCTTATGCTCTGACTTTGAAAATTGAGGCTTAAATTGTTCCATGAGGACTGAAGGTTTCATCCCTTTTAGCGGTCCCGTCTGCATTCACATCCTCCTATTTTCTTTTAATCGTCCTGAATAGAGTTGTTGTTCAAAAAGTGACGTACCGCTCCAATCAGATTGGCATCGTTCCCTTTTTCCGCCAGGGTAACAGTTAAACAGCTTTTATGATTCGGCATGAGTTTCGAGGCAAGTGACGTTTGAATAGCTTCCAGTAACAGAGAACCTTGTGCAGAAATTCCTCCGCCAATCACTACCATGGACGGGTTTAAAATGGTTACCAGTGACGCTAGTCCAGTTGTCAAATCATCAACCCATTTCTCAAACACGATGTTTGCTTCAACACTTCCCGAACGTATCATTTCAAAGAAGGCAGGAAGCTCCAACTCTCCAAACTTTTGATGAACAGCAACCGCAAGTGCCGCACTGGATGCATA
>JARIBI010000248.1 GCA_029257435.1 Sporosarcina sp.
TAATTCGTTTCCAGATTATAGAGTGGTATAGTTGTCACAATGAACAGACTTCAAAAAAGGGGAGAACACACATGAAAATTGAAATTTGGTCGGATTTTGTATGCCCATTCTGCTACATCGGAAAACGTAAGTTGGAACTGGCGCTGGATGAAATCAAAGGGAAGGACCGCATAGACATCGAGTTTAAAAGTTTCCAATTGGATCCAGACTCTCCGAAATATAGCGGGCAGGACTTCTACGAAAGTATGGGGGCTAAGTTTGGCGGTGCTGAAAAAGCGAAACAGATGATGGTTTCGATCACCGAACAAGCAAAAGAAGTTGGACTCGAATTCAATTTTGATACGATGAAACCGACGAATACGTTTGATGCACATCGCATGACGAAGTTTGCAAAAGTGCATGGTAAAGACTCTGTATTAGCGGAGAAATTGCTCTATGCTAATTTCACACAATCCAAAGACGTTGGTAACGAAGTAATCCTAGTTGAGCTTGCAGTAGAAGCAGGGTTATCCAAGGAAGAAGCACTTGCTGTTGCCAGTAACCCGGATGCTTATGCAGATGAAGTACGGGCAGACATTGAAGAAGCAAAACAGCTGGGTGTCACAGGCGTTCCCTTCTTCGTGTTCAATCGGAAGTATGCAATCTCAGGTGCACAGCCACCGGAAGCATTTTTACAAGCATTGGAGAAAATTTTGGAAGAAGAAAAGCCAGTATCCGCATTTGAAAACTTGTCACCTGCTAATGGAATAGATGGAACGTGTGCAGATGGCAGTTGTGCGGTTTCTGAGGAAAAGAAGTAATTGATGAGAAACCGTTATCTTTACTAGTGGATGGCGGTTTATTTTAAAAGGGTACGTAAAATGGAATGGGGGAAAATGGATATGAATATGGAACAGGAACATCGACAGGCGATAGGATTACATGATTTACGGATAAAAGAACTTCGAAGTAAGCTGTCGCTTTCTGAACAAATGGAACTGGAAGAGCTTTTAACTGAAAAAAATGAAAAGCAGCCTGGATTTGAACAGATGCAAGTGCACAGTGAAGTCATCCTTTACGCCATCCGGAATTACACATGGAATGATCGTACCCCGGAACCTACATTTCTTCAAAAGTTAGTAAAAGCAAAACCCGCACCCAAGTCCTATAAACTCTCCTTTCCGGAATTACCGGACGCAGATGAAAAAGGCTTTATGTATTCACTTATGCTGGACTTCCGTCAAGTCATGGAAGACATCGGACTGGGAGCGGAATGGCCCAAGATGCTTCCGGCAGAGTGGGGAGTGTACTATGGAGAACCGATGGACGATGGCGAGAAGCAATGGTTTGACACGCTTCCTGAACCAGCCTGGTGTCATACGAAGCTGATAGAAGCAAAAGGATTGGAAGAAAAAGTGGCTCAGCATGGAGAGCAGATGATTCAGCTGTTCGAATGGTTAAAAGAATACTGGGGGAACGGCTATCAGATTTACGCCGACTTGGCGGATGTTTTCGACTACTATGGGGAAGGCATCTAATCACAGACGAAAAACCATTCAGGATAGGTGGCTATCCAAAGCATTGGATGTATCACTTGTGCTATAGTGGGGCAATAAATACAAAAGCGAGAAGGCGAATAAATGATAGAAGTAAAAACATCAGAAATTAGTGATGGAGAATTCAACAGAGGCGTTTTTGCCACATGTGATATTGAAAAAGGCCAGTTGCTCCATGCGGCACCAGTCATTTCTTATCCGAACGATCAGCACGAGCATATTGAGAAAACGATTCTTGGCGATTACGCATTTGAATATGGAGTGAACCACTCCGCAATCCTCTTAGGATATGGCATGCTGTTCAACCATTCCTATGAGCCGAATGCGT
>JARIBI010000065.1 GCA_029257435.1 Sporosarcina sp.
GACGTGTGATGAAATTTTATAGAGTCAATTGTTTGTGTAACGAGAACCGTTACTTTCTCATTCTTGTCTTTCATTTAAATCCGCGTTTTAAGTCCTTGAACAGTGTTTTCCTTATTTAAAGCATACAATCATTCAATTGGTTCTATTTACTCATATATAAGGAAGAGCAGTATACGATAAAAAGGTTATTCATCTTTCCAAGAAGAACTAGACACATTGCCTTGTATTAAAGTTTAAATAATAGCTTATTCACAATAATTCTTATTGACTATCGTACTCTAGCCTCATGTGTATTATTATACTCACAATGAGAAGAAGGAAAAAACCAGTTCGTCGTTCATACGAGTGACTTATCTGATGAAATGATTGATGAATCCGTCTAGGAAATCGAATTGCGCAATGCCCTGGATAACCAAGAATTCGTCTTGCATGATCAACCTCAAATCCATAATGTATCTGGTGCATTAATTGGATTCGAAGCATCGATTCGCTGGGAGCATCCGCGATTAGGATTACTTGCCCCAGGACGTTTCATCAGACTTGCCGAGGAAAACGGGTTGATTACTCAAATTGGTGAATGGGTCATTAGCGAAGCCTGTATTCAGAATAAAAAGTGGCAAGATGCTGGAATGGCACCTGTCAAAATTTCACTGAACTTGTCGACTCAGCAATTCTTGACTCGAAATCTTATTTCTCATGTAGAAGAAGTGTTGGAGCTCACAGCCCTTAATCCGAAATACCTTGTCATTGAAATCACAGAGAATATGGCGATGGAATGCGAATACTCCATTGTGCGGGGTATGCTGGATTCCCAAAGGCTGTTCAGGCGATGGGCATCGCGGGTGAAATCTTCAAGACCTACGAAGAGTAAAGAGTACAGGACTAGTTAACTGAACCATTAAAAAAACGGTCCGATTTCAGAAGGTTCCATCCTTTGAAATCGGTCCGTTTTCTATTGATATCAACTGAATCTCGTTTTCGTAGAATTACAATCCCATCTGACTTTCGATGAAGTCTTTTAAAACATGTATGCCAAGTACGCAGTCTTTTAAATCGGTCCATTCTTCAGGATTATGACTGATTCCTTTCCTGCTTTGAACAAATAACATCGCTGCAGGAATTTCCCGTCCGATAACCATCGAATCATGACCGGCCCCGCTTATTAGCTCCATTGGCTCGAGCCCGAATTTTGTGATGGACTCTTTCATATCACCCAGCAGTTTTTCTTGGATTAGCACAGGTTCAACAGCGAGCGTCTGCTGGCAATCTGCATTTACGTTATGGGTACTCGCAGTTTCTTTTGCCGTTTCTATGATTGCGTCGACCAGCGCATTGCGTTTCTCTTCATGTATGTCACGTATATCAACTGTCAGCTCCACTTTCTGCGGGATGACATTAATGCCGTTTGGATAGACATTCAATTTCCCAACAGTCGCAACCGCAGTTTCACTGAACTGGCGCGGTAACGAGGAAATTGAATGAACAAAGTGACTCGCCGCGACTAATGAATCCTTACGATCGTCCATTGGCGTATTGCCCGCATGTCCTGCTTCGCCTTCAAATGCAACCGTCATCCAAACAGGGCCCGCTATCCCTTTTACAGCTCCAACAGACAACCCATTCTTCTCAAGTAATTTCCCTTGCTCGATATGAAGTTCAACGAACAATTCGACGTCCTTCAAATTCCGTTTTGCCTCCCAAACGGCTTGCATCGAACTGCCATATTCTTCGATAACCGTTTCAAATGATTTGTCATCTTTGTCTCTTAACAATTTCGTTTCATCCGCCGTCAAATGGCCAGCCATCGCATGACTGCCTGTCAGACCCGCACCGAAACGTGTTCCTTCTTCATCTGAAAAAATTACGACTTCGAAGGGCTGCCTTGGTTGATAGTCGGTTTCTTTCCACGCTTCCACAACCTCCAGCGCAGCAATCACTCCTAACGGTCCATCAAAGTTCCCGCCATTCGGAACACTGTCCACATGGGAGCCTGACATGATCGTCTTATTCTCTTCAAATCCATTCAATCGTCCGATAACATTTCCGGCGCCATCTGATCTTACATCCAGCCCAGCAGCTTCCATCCATCCCTTCACGGTCTCTTTGGCCTGCTTTTCTTCAGCAGAGAAACCAGGACGGGTCACACCGCCATCTTCAGTCTTCCCGATTTCCGACAATGCACTTATGCGTTCTGCAATTCTTCTGCCGCTAATACCATTGCGAGAGAGAGACTCATCGTATCCCGCAGTCAGTTTCGTAAATAAATTATCCGGTGCCCCCATAGACGCCACTCCTCTAGTTAAAAATGATTAATAGACTGACTATATCATTAAATTGGCGTGTATTTAAGATAATCGTGTTTTTTGTTATATCTTAAAGAGATTTAACACAATTCAAGAATGTACGTTGGATGTAACGAACAAATGACCGGTTGATGGTTCTTTCTATTCCATAGCCTTATCCTTTCATCCATCAGCGATTTATAAATTGTTACAATCCGATCTTCAAGTGACTATGATACGATTGAATCAGTAAAAGTTGGTATACAAAAAGTCTTTTATATTATGGGAGTGTTAACTTGCATGTCTGTCTCGATTATCATACTCATACTGCTGGCAGTTTTCGCCGGAGCACTCGTGCGTGCAACATTCGGATTCGGGGAAGCCGTTGTGAGTATGCCCTTACTTGCATTATTACCAATCGATTTATATACAGCTATATCGCTCATCGGCTTAGCCGGTCTGATGGTTGCGTGTCTGACTGTTTCTACCAATTGGCGTCACATTGATCGGCCCGCACTCACTCGATTATCCATAGCTTCCGTTATTGGAATTCCCGCTGGATTGGTGCTGGTTAAATTTGCTCCAGCTATTGTGATAACTGATGCCTTAGGAAATTTTCTTATTGCTTATGGTTTCTATTCTTTAGCAAAACCATTGTTAGTTAAAACGTCTCATCAACCCATGTTCCTAAATCCCGCGTGGGCATTTCCTTTTGGATTTGCGGCAGGTTCACTTGGCAGCGCCTATAATTTCACGGGCGTCCCTGTTGTCGTATACGGGACAATGCAACAATGGGAACCCAATCGTTTTCGTGGGACTCTGCAAGCACACTTTCTAATTTCAGGTGCATTGATCGTTATTGGTCAAGCAATTGGCGGTTTATGGACGAAGGATTTAGTTGTTCTTTTTGGGTTGTCAGTTCCTGTACTTGTGTTCGCAACGTTGTTGGGAACAATTGTGCATCGACGTATGCCTGCTCACCGTTTTCAGCATTATTTATTTGTTTTGATTGTATTGCTTGGCTTATTGCTGCTGATTAATCCTGCCTAAGTAAGCGGTGTTTTATATCTTAGAAGTTCAGCAATCAAACTAATTTCATTCAACTAACAGCATAGAATAAAAAACACCTCAATCCGATAGTTATTAATCAGATTGAGGTGCTTTTTATAAGTAATTATGAATGTGAAATCTCTTTTTCTTAACTCAAACCTGCCATCTCAAAATACTTACTCTTCACTTCGTTATAGTTTTTTGTCACCTGATTCACTTGTTCGGCAACATCGTGCATTTTTTTACTTTCGTCGTTTATGGTTTCGACCTGTTCTTCCAGTGTATCCAGTTTAAAATTCCCTTGTTCAAGATTATCGAAGAATTTACTCTGTGAGTTCAATTGCGTTTCATAGATATCAAAGTAGCTGTCCATCAGCTTTTTACGGTCCTTCATGAGTGTCATGACGTTAGTTGCCATCTTTTTCTCATCTTTGTCCTTAATTAGCTTAATGTTTTCATCAATAGTCTTGAGTGCAGCATACGCGTTCTGGAAGTTTTTCCGTGCTTCGTCCAGTTCCTGCCTTTCGGTAGAAATCTCTTGATTATTTATCGTTTGTTTTATTGCCGCTGCTTCAGTGCTTTTAAGTCCGAGTATCTTTTGATTGCTCTCGTTTACTTTTTTTCTGCTGGCCGCCAAGTCTTTTTGATTATCAGCGAATTTTTCTTCTAACACTGCTGAATCTTCTATTTTTTTATGGATCTCCGTCGCTTCCTTTTTATCGGTTTGACACCCAGTAAGCACTGTAAATAAACCTGCAATCATTACGAAAAAACCTATACGTTTCAACTTAAATCCCTCCTTGCTCCACCCCATAAACTAGCTGATCGAGTGACAGCGCCCGTTACATTGAAAGGTTACGGGCGGTTGTTCATTGGTTAACACTTTTGTGTGATAGCCTTGCTTCTTAATATAAGATAGCAGCTCTGGCAAATATTCAATTGTATGGGGTTTATCATGAAGCAGCACGACAGGGGTGACTCCCGCTTGGATATACT
>JARIBI010000125.1 GCA_029257435.1 Sporosarcina sp.
AATGGATCACGTGCTGCTGTTGCATGGTTTTAATAAGTCATCGAAAGATATGGCGGCGCTGTCCAAGTATCTGGAGACATTCGGATTTCACTGTCACTCGCTTACACTTCCGTTAACGAGACGAGAATTCGATCGTGTTACACAACTTGTGGCGAATGAGGTGGAAGAACTGGCACGTTCAAATGGAAGTAAAGTTCATCTAGTCGGTCACAGCACAGGCGGTTTACTCATTCGGCATTTACTGACAGATCGCAGTGCCGCAGTACGCATCGGACGCTGTGTCCAACTTGCGACTCCGAACAAAGGCAGTCAACTAGCTATGTTAGCAGATACCATTAAAGGGTACACAGATTATTTCAGAACGTTAAAATCTTTACACACAGCCTATATAGAAAAGCTGTCTTTAATAAATGATACGACAATTGAAATGGGGGCTATTGCAGGCACAACTAGTAATTTGTGGTTAGGGCGTTTCATCAAAGGAGAAAATGATGGACGTGTGGAAGTTTCTTCTGTGGACATTCCTGATCTAACAGATTTCACTACACTCCCATTTGGACATAAAGATATCCATTATCACTATGAAACAGCGGTTTTGACAGCTCGATTTTTGAACACAGGAAGTTTTTCATTAGACTGAGAAGTGGGGGATCATGATGCGATTGGAACGACCGAGTATGAAATGGAAAGACGAACATGAAGCGTATATGGATGAGTGGGATGAAGAGGGGATGACTCCAAGCAGTTTTCATTTAGATAGCGGGATTTCTTATGAAAACTATTTAGAAGAGCTCCGTAAACGAGAAGCCGGTCAAGGAAAATGGCTGCCTTGCACGAACTATTTCCTGGTGGATGACACGGAACGCGTCGTCGGCATGATTGATATCCGGCATGATTTAAATGAGTATTTGCACCAGTTTGGCGGGCATATCGGCTACGGAGTCCGGCCGTCAGAGCGCCGTAAAGGATATGCGACACGGATGCTGGCAGAAGCATTGAAAGTCACTGATACGCTGGGGATCAAATCTGTACTCGTCACTTGTAACGAAGAGAATATCGGATCCGCGAAAACGATTCAGCACAATGGCGGCAAGGAAGACGTTAGTATGACTGAAGAAGATGGCACAGTGATCCGCAGGTTTTGGATAGAACGGGAGAGAGATTAAGAAGAACATGTATTTTAAGTGTATTGGAGGAAATGAGAACTATGTACGATCCAACGATATTTGATAATCTGAAAGTCGCTCTCGAAAACCAACTATATGACTTAGATAATTTGGATGAACACATCGAAATTAAGAACAGACGCGATGTGATGGACTTTGCGGTGCTATCTCGTGAATTTGCACTGCGTTTTGTCCTGCGCAGTCATCCTGAAATTGAAGCTGAAGTCATCTTACGTGCAAGTGTTCACGACCTTGCAGGCGAAATTATGGAAAGTCCAAATGCGAATGCAGCGTGTTCTCTATCACTTTGCTTTCAGAAAAGCATCCAACATCCTGAAACAGAATGTGCAGGGATTGAACAAGTGATGGCCTCCATCTGGGAACAAGATATTGAACTCACTCAAACGATTCGATATGTATATGGGGAAGAAAACCCAAATCGGATGGTTTCTATTGAAGCGGCATTTAAACCGCGGCTCACTGAAGATAATATGGAGGAGTTATCGATGTTTTTAGAGCACGTACTTGATACGCTGCATGTGTTGAATCGAATACAGCACTAACAAAGGAGGCCGCGGCATGGAAGAAAAGATTTTTATTGTAGAAGACGATGGTGCGATCTTCAATTCCTTGAAAGGGCATTTGGAACAATGGTCATTTCAAGTGGCAGGTCCGGAAAACTTTCAAGATATTATGACGCCATTTACGCAATTCAATCCGCAGCTCGTCATTATGGACATCCAATTGCCAGCATACGATGGATTCCACTGGTGCCGGGAAATCCGGGCAGTATCCAATGTGCCCATCATTTTTCTTTCTTCGAGAGACCATCCGATGGACATCGTCATGGCGATGAATATGGGCGGGGATGATTACATACAAAAACCATTTCATACCGATGTGTTACTCGCAAAGATTCAAGCTACTTTACGCCGTGCGTATTCATATGCCGAACCGGAGGAACCGATGGACGAGTTGAAGTGGAATGGAACAACCATCGATTTGAAACGCTGTGTCATACAAGGGGCAAACCAAGAAATCGAGCTTACGAAGAATGAGTTTTTCATTCTGTCCATATTAGTGGAAGCAAATGATGAAATCGTTTCACGCGATGACCTGATCCGGAAATTATGGGACGATGAACGCTTTGTCAATGACAATACACTTACGGTCAACGTGACACGGTTACGACAAAAGCTCAGTGAGCTAGGGCTGGGAGAAGCGATTGTCACGAAAAAAGGGATGGGTTATATGGCAGTTACATTGCAGGAGAACTCATAATGCTGCGAACCTATATTGCGGATCGAAAAAGCTGGATTGCGTTATTTTTAGGATCCTTGCTTTTAACGGATTTATTGCTGGTGTTAGACAAAGGACTGACCATCAATCCAATTTCAATCGGCTATTTGAATGTGCTGCTGCTTTCAATATTCATAGTGTTTATCAGTTGGCGTTACCGCAAAGAAACGGCTTATTTACAGTCGCTTAGTCACCTTGTGAATGAGCTGCCCGATGACTGGCAAGAAGGACTGCCAGACGCTGTGCTCCGTCAAGAGGAAATCCTGTCTGAACTGCTTCAATCCATCGATTCCTCTTACCGAAACCGGATGGCACGCATGCAGGAATTTGTGTCTGTCGAACAAAACGATACCGCGGCTTGGGTCCATGAAGTGAAAGCGCCGCTAACTGCAATGAAGTTGATCATTGACGGAAATCGCAATGTACCAGAGTTTAGGAAAATTGAAGCGGAATGGTTGCGTGTCCATTTGCTGATTGACCAGCAACTTTACATTTCCCGACTTCCTTCGTTAGAAGCTGATTATGTAGTGGAAGAAACTGACGTGATCCGGATAGCTGCTGAAGAAGTGCGCCAGCTGATGCCGTGGTGTATAGAGAAGAATATTGCGTTTGAGATTGCAGAAGAATCTGCGGAAGTGATTACGGACCAAAAATGGTGCCGCTTCATCCTCAGGCAATTAGTAACGAATGCGGTGAAATACAGTCCCGCCGGTGGAACGATAGCCATCCAGACTTCAGTGGGTGAAACAGGTCATCTATCTATAACTGTAGCGGATGAAGGACCGGGAATTCCTGCACATGAAATGCCCCGTATATTTGACCGGGGGTTCACGGGGAATGCGGGCCGAATTCAACACGCCGCAACCGGATTGGGATTGTATTTAGCAAAACAGGCGGCACATAAAATCGGGATTTCCCTGCATGGACAATCGGACGGGTTAACCGGGACACAGATGGTTATGACGTTCCCCGTGGAGAATGAGTTTGATGCAACTCGTAGGTGACGAGTTATATGATCACGCGCGCGGGTTTATGAGCGGAAATTGGGATTTATGATCACTTTCACTGGTTTATGAGCGGAAATTGGGATTTATGGGGTTAACCTGCCTGTGGTTGATTAAGGATACACTAGAACCTCACTAAAACTGGGACACCTCTGCATTACTTCAGGCAAAATAACTTAGATGCAGCCTCTAAGTGACAAAACTGTAAGGTTGCGCGCGCAGTTTGTCATCCAAATCGAACGACTCCGCTGTTTTTCTGCAGTAAAGTGAGTGTATAGAAACAAGGAGGCGTTTTAAGTGTCACAAAAAACTACTATGCTAGAAGCTGTTTCGATTCGGAAATCATTCGGAACGCGCGGGCAAGTGCAGCAGGTTTTAAAAGGATTGGATTTCCGTGTGATGGAAGGCGAGTTCGTCGGAATCATGGGTCCTTCAGGTGCCGGAAAGACAACACTATTGAATGTCCTGGCAACTATCGACCGGACTACGGAAGGCTCGATTAATATAAATGGAACAGATATTTCATCAATGAATGACCGTAAACTATCACAGTTCAGACGCGATCAGCTCGGATTTATCTTCCAGGATTATAATTTGCTCGATACATTGACTGTGAAAGAAAATATTTTACTGCCGATCTCCGTTGGAAACGTGAAACGGGTAGTTGCGGAAGATCGCTTCAAATCGATTGCTCGTACTCTGGGGATTACGGAATTAGCGAATAAATACCCTGGTGAAATTTCAGGCGGCCAAAAGCAGCGGACTTCAGCTGCGCGGGCTTTGATCAACGAACCTTCAATTGTTTTTGCGGATGAGCCGACAGGTGCGCTCGATTCGAAATCAGCCGCATCGCTGCTCGGAACATTGGCGCAAGTGAACGACGAGCGGGATGTTACGATTATGATGGTGACACACGATCCCGTCGCATCGAGCTACTGCAGCCGAGTTGTATTTCTGAAGGACGGTACGATTTACTCCGAGTTGTATCGCGGGGAACAGACGAGGCAGCAGTTCTTTCAAGAAATCCTGAAAGTGCAAGGGATTCTTGGAGGTGACAGCGTTGACGCTCTTTGATCTCGTTGTCCGCAGTATGCGGAAAAACCTGAAACATTACTATTTATACTTTTTTGCGTTGATCTTAAGTGTTGTGCTGTATTTTGTTTTTGCTTCATTGCAGCATGATGCATCGGTGTTGGAGCAGACGGATACTTCATTTAAAATGGGATCGGGCTTTAAAGCAGCAGGAATTCTTTTACTGTTCATCTCGGGTGTATTCCTGCTGTATGCGAACTCCATATTCTTGAAACGCAGAGGCCGCGAAGTAGGACTTTATCAGCTAATCGGATTGTCCAAGTTCACAGTAACCCGGATGTTAGTGACAGAGAACCTTTTGCTTGGAACAGGAGCGCTCGCAATTGGAATTGGTATTGGCATGCTTGTTTCCAGAGTGTTTTTGTTGCTATTAATGAAACTTGTAGGAATAGATGGCGTGTTGAATTTATCATTTTCCGGAGCTGCGATACTGCAAACAATCCTCGTGTTTGTCGCGCTGCTCGTGCTAACCTCACTGCAAATGGCAGTTGCAGTGAAACGCAGTACATTGCTTGAGCTGTTTAAGGTGGATCAGTCTGGAGAACGTATCAAAAAGCCGAAAACCGTTGTTTCCGCTATATTTGGGATTTTAGGTATTGTCTTAATTGGCTTCGGTTATTGGTTATCGGGTCATATGCTTAACAATTTGTTGTTTTTCAATATGATCGCAGTTCTATTTTCAGTTATTCTCGGCACATATTTACTGTTTCGAGTGACGATTGGATGGATGCTTTATCAAATTAGAACGTCTAAAAATGGTCACCTTGGGTTGTCGAATAGCTTATCGTTAGCACCCTTGATGCATCGAATGAAAGCGAATGCGAATTCGCTGACGATTATTACGGTGTTGTCTGCAATGACGTTGACAATGCTCGCTGCTGCGTATTCAACATTCTACTCAAGCGAAAAAGAAACTCGCTTGGCAGAGCCGTTTGATTATATGATTGAAGGGGATCTACCTGCGGCGGATCAGTTCACTAAAGCGCTAGATCATGCCGGAATCGACTATCGTGCGTCTACTATAGAAGAAATCCAATTGGATGCTGATTTTGAAAAAGAATTGAATCCCATGCTCCCTTATACGGACTTGCAAATTCGAATTGTAAGCGAGCGCCAGCTAAGTGAGGCCGGTCTGCCAATTGAAGTGAACGATTCAAACTCAGGTGTAATGCTGGATGGCAGTATTTATTGGTTGCTAAAGTCAGTGAAAGTTCCGCTCAATCTGACACTTGAACCTGAACATTTGAACAAAACCATTTCCATTGAACGCTTTGGAGAAGGAAATGCATTCAATATGATTGATTTCACTTCGACACTTGTTGTAAATGAAGAGCTGTTTCAGGTTATTAAGTCTGAGTACAAAACACCAGACGAATCGAAGTTGAATCATGCGATTGCGCTTAATTTACTTAACGAAGAGCAATTTGAAGAAGCGACGGTTCTTTATAACGATATTGAAAGTCCTGGAAAAAAATCTGACTACTATACACAATACCAAAACACGCTCCAGTCTAGCGGTATGCTCATCTTCATCGCCGGATTCCTTGGTCTCGTGTTCCTCATCTCAACAGGAAGTATCCTCTATTTCAAGCAGATGACAGAAGCGGAACAAGAGAAAGCAAGTTATACAACGTTGCGCCAGCTTGGTTTCAGTGTGCAGGAAATTATGAGAGGCGTTATTAAGAAGCAAGTATTCGTATTCGGATTGCCTCTTCTAATCGGATTAGTGCATTCGATTTTCGCTTTGAAATCCGCTTCATTCATCTTCATGAGTGATGTTACGGTACCGACCGTCATTGCAATGTCTGTATATATTGCCATCTATTTAGTGTTTGCGTTCTTGACCGTCGGCTATTATCGGAAAACGATTAAAGCTGCGTTATAATAAAAATAACCAAAGCGCCCGCTATTCACTAGGAATAGCGGGCGTTTTTCAAAAGGGGGAACTGCTTGTGAAAGGATTGCTTCATCACATTGAATTATACGTTTCGGATTTGGAACGCTCTGTGAAGTTTTGGGGTTGGCTGCTGGAAGAACTAGGCTACACAGCGTACCAAAATTGGCCGGAGGGGAAGAGTTGGAAACTAGGGGATACCTATCTCGTATTTGTTCAAACGGAAGAGCGATTTCTAGATGTGCCATATCATCGATGCCGGACTGGCCTGAATCATTTAGCATTCCATGGGGAGTCCAAAGAGCACGTGGACTTAATCACAAAACAACTGAAAAATCGTAACGTAAGAATTCTTTACCCGGATACACATCCGTTCGCAGGCGGTGAATCTCATTATGCGGTCTATTTTGAAGATCCCGACCGGATGAAGGTAGAAATCGTTGCACCGACTGAATCTGGATCTACCGATGCGTAGGCTTATCCTAGCAACCAGTCTTATCACGGCATGTGTGTGCCTGACGGTAAAGACGGGAATCCCAAGACTAAACAAGGAGGAGATTCAATGACAACTGAACTAGTAGATGCTGCCAATGAGCAAGATACAAAGAAAGTGAAGGAATTGATCGAGCAACATGCAGAGTTGAATACACAAGACAGCGAAGGAAGAACCGCACTTATGATTGCCACGTACAATAACGAGGCGCCCACCGTCAAAGCGCTATTGGACGCAGAGGCGGATGTCGACATACAGGACAACATAAGAAAATTGAAGTTCACGTTTATTTAGAAAAATGTTACAATTGTGTTTGCAGTCAGTAAACGAATTGAGGGTTTGTCTATGAATAACAAATGGTACGGAACATATGCCTTACTATTGGGGATTGTAGCTTTTTTCACAGGTGAATTGGTCACGTTCATCATGCTTGGCTTTATATTAATCGCTTTAATTAACATCAATACGACACTCAAAAAGATCTACAATAGAGACCATGAATAGATGTATGGGAGTTTGCAGGAAGACCTGAAACATGGGGAACAAAGATTGAGGACTTCTCAATACAGAGGAGAAAATATGAGTGTTTTAGTTGTTAGTGTTTCTATCGTTAAAGACCGCAGGGTTTTCATGATTAAAGAAAACAAACCGCCCATCATTAATCAGTGGAACTTTCCAAGTGGACGGATTGAAGCTGGAGAAGACATTGCGAATGCAGCTAAACGGGGATGGACGTTCAACTTGCAAAGACAACGGGTGTTTATAACTTTATCAGCAGCTCTCATAGTCAGGTGATCCTGTTCCATTTTGTTGGGGAGATTATTGGAGGTGCCGTATGTCTTGAAGAGGATGGAATTATAGACAGCGCCTGGATTGAAGTAAGTGATTTAGTGAAACTAAACGATGAGGAACTCCGTAATCCACAGGTAATGAAAAAAATAGCAAAAGCTCTTATGGATAAAAGCTTCCATCCAATGAATGTATTTCGTCATCCAATCAAAGGAGGAGAGAAAAATAGAAGCCATAAATAGTACGTTTAACCTAGGGGATATGATCTTCACTATGATCTCTTTAGGTGTCACAGCAATGATTATAGGTTTGATTGTATTTTTGCTTGTTAGAAGAAATAAACGGAAAACAGCATCTCGATAATCACCGATAGAAAGTGACTGGCTTGGAGTCAATTTTATTCAGCATGCTTCACTAGAAGTGACATTGTCACAAGCCCGACGTAATGGTAATCTGAAGAAAATGTGTTCAACGTATTGTGAGGGGTCAATCCATGAGATCTTATTTACTAAAGCTGCCATTTAGCCTGTCCATCAGTTCACTTCTATTTACGTACACTGTGTATCTTGTTGGGCTATTCACACTGGGAGATGCCTATATGAGTTGGCTGCTCATCGGTGTTTTAATAAGTTCCGCACTTCTATTCAGCTCCACCCATCCAAGGAGTTGGATGAACAAACGTGCAGTGCAAAATACATTGCTCGTGTTGACGGGCTTAGCAGCGGGTTGCGGAACATTTCTTGCATCAGATATGAATCAGATGTATTCAAGCCTTCTTACCATCATTGGCTATTTGTTGTTGGCTGGTATCATCATCGGCATCTATCAAACAACTCTGCGTGCCGAATCGGCAACTGACGCGAAGGTGCTCCATGTTCTCAGCATTACGAGTGGCATTGCGGTAACGCTGGGTACGCTGTACTTTTTATACATATTCTTTTTGTTCAGTGAAGATGGAAACGGCTCGATTTGGAAGGTGTTTATTCCACTCATGATTTATGGAATCATTTACCCGATTCAGATGAAAGCATTAAAAGTACAGCGCAGGTGGATTGCGTATACGTTTGCTGTTATACAAATTCTGACGACAGTTTTGCTGATTTTGATTTGGAAGGCAGTAGCAGGGGAGGGAGGACTTTGAAGAGAACGATTCTGTCTGCAATCCTCATTGTACTCGTAACTGGAGCGTGTCTGTTGCTAGGCTTTACTTACTGCATTCCGGATGAAGAAAAACAGCAAGGGCTGACGGGACAATTTGACGTATCGGCACAAGGAGATATCGCTTATGTTACATATGAAAGAGGGAAACCGACGCTATACGTGAAATCCGATCAGTTAAGACAAGTCGTACAGCTTCCAGCAGATCGGTCAATTTTGGATATAGATATGATGCCCGATGGAAAAACAGTGCTTTATGTAAATTCGGATAAAGAATTTGACGAAGAAAGTAAAAGTACACTCCACCAAGTTGACATACAATCAGGTGAGGATGAAATTATTTTCACAAGAGACGCCATCGTGATGGAACTGGTTATTGATCCGAAAGATGAAAATCGATTATTTTACATACAAGCTGATAAGTTTTCTAATTACTCACCAGGAGCAACTTT
>JARIBI010000205.1 GCA_029257435.1 Sporosarcina sp.
CATCGGGTGCTTGTCGAGGATATACTGGATGTGTTCATCGGAGATATTGGATCCACGCTGAAAACGTCCCAATACCAGTCCGCGAATGTCGCCTGCTGCTTGCAGCAACGAAGCTAAGTCTCGTGCAAATGTCTCAGGAATCGTCATATCATCATCTTCTATGAATAAAATTGAATCTGATAAGTCATGCATATATTCTGTGCCTTGCAGCAGATTCAACGTACACAAATTACCTCCAAAGAGATGTCCTTCCGCCACTCCCTCGTTGTATACTTTCCATTTAGTCGGTTCAAACGTCCGGTTATTCTGATCCAAATACCATGAATCGTCACTCCACTGCTCAGAAGGTGTAAGAGCAAAAGGTTCTTCTTGCATCAGACACCTTTCAAATTCTTGAGTCTGCCAGTCCTGCGCTCCAACCATTCCAAAACTAGAAAAGTGAGGTCCTGAATAAGTGATCATCCCTGTTTTAGCAGTAATGGCTGTCGTAATTGCGGTAATGTCGCTGTACCCGCAAAATACTTTCGGGTTGTCACCTATCAACTGATAGTCCAGATAAGGCAGCAGCTCATTGCTATTGAAACCGCCGATTACTGTCAGAATACCTTTAACTGAAGGATCTTTGAACGCTTCATGGACATCTTGGATGCGGTGTTCGATTGATGCGGAGAGGTGGAGATCCGACTCGAATGCATAGTCACTGAATGTAATGTTGAATCCAAGTGCCTCCAATTTTTCCGTTGCACGCCTTACTCCATCTTCCGACAGGATTGCAGCACTCCGGCTCGGCGCTATGATTCGGATTTCATCTCCAGCTTGCAGCTTTGCAGGTACTTTCATCCAATCACTTCCCCTTTATCTATTGTCAAACTGTTTGATTAACTATAAGACAACGAATCGAGCCGGTCAATGACAAATCGCCACTAGTTACCAGAAGCCAGTTCTCCTTCACTGACTACGATGCGCGTACTCTGCCATCGCTTCTTTCATGAAATTCGCCAGCCCCTTTCCAAACTTATCGATATTCTTCGTGAAGCGCTCATCCGCCACATACATCTCACCTAACCCCTCGAATGCTTCCAATGAGTATGTTCCGATTGTATTCAGTAAGTCAAACCATTTAGCGATTGCGTTTTGTGCTTCTTGAGAATCGGGAGACAAATGACGGATTTCAGCAAGTCTCCGGTAGATTTCATTCATCTTTTCCTGCTGCTCTTCCACCTTTTGGTTCGTTTCATCTACTGCTTCGCCCCCCCATCGATCACGGGCTTCCTGCTCATAAAGGTTTTCGGTGAAATCAAAGCCTTTGAACCTTTCTTCGTGTGTCATCATCCCTTCACCCTTTCCTTCTTTTATAGTTCGTTCAATGGTTTCAATCATATCATCGAGTTGTGCTCGCTTCTGATGAAGCATCTGCCGCTAGCTCTTCAATGCTTCCATCCGATTGAATGATGGATCCGCCAGGACTTCCTTAATTTGTTTCAATCAAAAACCAAGGGCTCTATAAAACAGAATCTGCTGCAGTTCAGCGAGGTTTTCATCTGAATAGATCCGATATCCCGCTTCCGTCATTTTTGCTGGTTTCAACAGTCCCAGTTCATCATAGTGATGCAATGTCCGTACACTTACACCCGACAACGCGGCAACTTCTTTCACTTTCATATAACTCCTCCTTTCCTGCTTTCAGTGTAAAGGCTCACGTAACGTAAGAGTCAACAAAAAAAGACTGCTCAATGAAATAAGCAGTCTGACTCTATTTAAATTCATACTCCTGCAAACAAAAAGCCAAGTCCTCCTAATACAGAAACGGTTAGGAGTAACTTTCCAGCCAGTGCGTCCCGTTTAACAAAACTCACCGCTAAACCGGCGACCGCACTCATTCCAAGTATAAGTGAAATCAATTTCCTCGCAGTTTCATTTTCTCCAAACGAGGTGAACGATATGTACGCAATGACTAGTCCAAGCACAGTATTTGCCGTACGAATACCTAAATTCCTTTTGAATTGTTTTGTGTACATGACGCCTTGCAGAAGCAGCCCCGCTGCTCCTAATGCGACAAAGATGATTAATAAAATACCCATGTGAACACTCCTATCTTTTACAGCTGTTTTACGCTCATCGCATACCTCACTTATTCCCTTTTTGCAGAATGACTAACCTTGTGACTGCACTCCACCGATTGATTGCAGTATACTTGGGGTAGATTGTTTCTTAGAGGTGATTGGATGGAGGTACTGCGCTCACTGCTCGACGAACCGCTGATTTTATTATTCGTTATCTTATTTCTGGGCTCTTGGTTTGGCTCGTTATCCATTAAAGGACTGAACTTAGGGGCGGCAGGAGTTTTGCTCGTTGCGATGGTATTTGGACATTTCGGCTATGCGATTTCGCCAGTGATCCAAAACTTCGGATTAAGTCTTTTCATTGTCGGGATCGGATTACAGGCTGGTCCGAAGTTCTTCCGCATGCTGCGATCTAGCGGCGTGATTTTCGGAATTTTGTCGTTGCTCATTATCATTTTTGCGGTCGCAACGACGATTCTAGTTGCGAAAGGGCTGGACTTGGATCCCGCACTCAGTGTCGGTCTCATGACAGGTGCCTTAACAAGTACGCCAGGTTTGGCCGCTGCCTTGCAAGCAACGCATGACCCGCTCGCATCAGTCGGTTATGGAATCGCCTATCCGTTCGGTGTGCTGGCCGTTGTGTTGTTCGTCCAATTGTTGCCGCGTATTGGGAAAATCGACTTGCAAAAGGACTTGGAAGAAACCGCGAATCCAATCCGTACAGCCGGTTCTCCTGTGCTAACGACGCTTGAAGTGACGAATCCGATGCTTCATAAGAGCAGTTTAAGCGAGTTGAACTTCGCCCCTTATGACGCTGTTGTCAGCCGGGTTATTCGAGATGGACATACGATGATTGCGCTCGGTGATACGGTTTTGCTGCATGGCGACGATTTGGTCGTAGTCGGCAACGAAACGAAGCTCGAAGGATTGACCGCATACGTTGGGAAGCCGGTTGAGACGGACTTAGAGAACCCGGATAATGTCCACCTTCGCAAAGTAACGGTCGATTCTGACGAAGTGATTGGGAAAACACTGAAGGAACTTCGATTACGCAAAGATCACGGAACTACCGTCACCCGGATTACACGTGAAGGGATTGAACTGACGCAAAATCCGAACCTGCCGTTAATCCGTGGGGACGTCTTAACAATTGTCAGCACCGAACAACGGCTTGACGAAGTGGAAGAACTTTTTTCCCGCAAGAAACTCACCGTCACAAACTTGGACATTTTCTCCATTAGTGTAACACTGTTGCTTGGAGTTCTGCTGGGGTTGCTTCCTATTCCGATACCCGGACTTGGCATTATCAAGCTCGGGACTGCGGGCGGACCGCTTTTCGTGGCATTGATCATTGGGCACTTTGGGAAACTCGGTCCAATCCATGTTCGCTATTATGGACCTTCCAATCACGTTATCCGTGAGCTTGGACTCGTCCTATTCCTAGCTGGGGCCGGGACGACTGCAGGAGCCGGTATTGTTGAAGTGATTCAGACTGAAGGCGTGAAGCTCATATTTGGCGGAGTGCTGATCACGTTAATCCCTATTTTCGCCGGCTACTTCGCTGCGCGTAAACTGCTGAAACTCAGTGTCATTCACTCACTTGGCGGGCTTTCAGGCGGCATGACCAGTACTCCTGCACTTGGAGCGTTGAACCAGCTAATCGACTCAGAAGATCCCGCGATTGCCTATGCAGCTGCGTATCCATTTGCGCTAATTCTAGTGGCGATCGCTTCCCAATTGATTGTATTCTTCTTATAGAAAAAAGACCCTGTACATCAGCCAATTACAACGGCTGGTGTATAGGGTCTTTTGTTACGTCAGGTCTGCGCATCCAGACGAATGCCAGTACAGCTCCTCCGATAAGTACAATCGTAGCGAAGTAAAACGGATAGTCAAGGTCAATATCGAACAACATGCCGCCAACGATTGGGCCAATCATATTTCCGATACTCGTAAACATGGAGTTCATGCCTCCGACAAATCCTTGCTCGTTCCCTGCAATTTTAGATAAGTAAGAAGTCGCCGCTGGACGGATCAAGTCAAATCCGACAAACACGACTATGGTAACTGCTAAAACCGCAAAGTAAGAATTTACTACTGTCATCATTGCAACTAAAATTGCGGATAACACCAAACACAGGTAAATCAGCTTCTTTTCTCCCATCCGTTTTGCAAGCCGGTCGAATAGGACAACTTGTGCGACCGCTCCGACAATCCCACTACCTGTAATAACGATAGCAATATCTGCAGGCGTGAATCCAAATTTGTGATCGACGAACAAACTGAAAATGGATTCGAACGATGCCAGTCCGAATGACAAGACAAAAATCAGAAGGAAAACGATGAAGTAGATGGGTGCAAAAATCCGTGTAAATCCAGGCTTCTTCGTATTCATCGTCTCTTCATAATTCCGCTCAGGTTCGCGTAACATGATCAGCGAGAAGACGGCTGCAAATAGCGCCAGGCCCGCTGCGAAGAAAAACGGAACACGAGTCCCAAGAGTCGCGAGAAATCCGCCAACTCCCGGCCCCAGGATAAAACCAGTGGAAATTGCTGCTGACATATAGCCAAGGGCCTTCGCTCGAGTTTCATTGGTCGTGATGTCCGCGATGAACGCTGTGACTGCCGGCATGATGAAAGCCGCACTGACACCGCCGACAATACGGGATGCAAACAGGACTGATAGCGTTTGACCGACAGCAAATAGTAGTTCTGAGGCACTGAACATAAGCAGTCCAATGACAATCATTTTTTTACGGCCAATGGAATCGACCCATTTCCCTGATAATGGAGAGGCCAAAAGCTGGGCAACCGCAAAGAAAGCGACTAAGTAGCCAACTACTTTCCCCGATAGATGCAATTCGTTCATTAACGTTGGCATGACGGGAATCACAAGACCAATGCCTAAAAAGGCAATGAGCAAATTGGTTAGCAACAACCATAAAGTTAGTGATGTTTTTTTCATTAAAATACGCTCCTACAGCCAGTATCGAACTAAAATAATATATTTCTTCATCTTATCACGGTTCCTGCAGGTTACCTAGCTAATTGTATTAAGGAAAGCATCGGTTGTGACTAACTTTTGTCATCGCGTTTTAAAAGGCTCCGGCACCGCCGCCTCCGCCTCCGACTCCTCCTCCGCCAGAAACGGATGACGAAGTTGTGGTCGACGCAGCAACTGCACTATCCGCTCGATTCAATTGCGTATAGGCAAGCGTACCGATTGGGAAGTAGTACATAACCGGCGGAACGTATCCGCGTTCGTACACGGATGGATCTGATGAAACCACTTTCTTCTCATCTAACATCTTTGTACCAATTCCATAAATTACTGCACGCTTTTGCTCATCATCGAGCTGATCGTTCAAATCTGACTCGGTCACGTCTGGCAAACGTTTTCTAAAAGCATCCCATTGATACTGGATTCCAAGCCCCTTGACTGTTTTCGGAGCGTACAAGAATCCAAACAGCACTAGAATCAAACTTGGGAAGATTAAAAACACTAACCACATCGGCTGATCATAAATTCCGAATACAATCATTGGAGCAATCAGTAAAAACCCTGCGATTATGGCTACGACACGGATCCCCTTTGCCCCGCCTTTCAAATCATTCTGCCCTAATTCTTCTCGGATAGACTTCTCCCAGGCACTTTGCAATGTATTGTATTTAGTAACTTCCTGCTGAACTGATAATTTATCTCCTTCTAATACGTCCAAATCATTGTAAGAAAACGTTTCGCCCTCACCAAAACCGTCGAATAACCATTCAATGAGCAATCGTTCGTGCTCGTACTCCGTATCCCGGCTGACTACGCGAAATGCATCTTCACCTTCTCTTTCAATGTATCCTTTTCGCAGTAAGTCCAATAATGCCGTGGTTTGAATTTGTGTACTTTCTACATGAGGCACAGTGTATCTAAGTGTTGCAGGCAAACTCATACTTGCCTCTGGAACAAAATATGCTTCTGGATATTCCATTACCGCTTTCTTCCGACGCTTGTTTTCTGTTCGCATGACATAAACACCTATTAGAAGCAACAGCAGTACAGCCCCGCCAACTATGAACGGCGCCGCCTTTCCAGACAACTTGTGCATGTTGTCATAACGAGCTTGAGCAGCGGTCAGAGATGCTTGCTCTTTTTCCAATTCAGGCCGTATTTGCTGGTCATTTGTTTGTACAGCACCTGGAAACAGTGCTTCATCCACACCTATACGAACATCGGCATTCGTCCCGGCTGATACCTCTCCCAGCTTGTAGACTACAGTTCCTTCATCGTCAGTTATTTCAGATCCTCGTGCAGCATCATAGCCCATTGCAATTACATCGTCTGTTGCTTCAGGGGGACGAATGGTAATGACTGCATTTCCAAAGTCCGTTTCGTTGCGATCGTCAAAAAATGGCCAGTAAAATTGCGCCATGTCAGCGTATTTTTCTACACCTCCAACAATCATGTAGGATAATTCAATAACGACAGTCTCATCTTTCGCTTTCCTATGAATTTTGTAACTCCCGTTCTTCCCCTCGATTTTCAGTGACTTCCCATTCTCTTCTGCATGAAGGTCACTGATTTTACTGCCTTCTTTCGGAAAAATATCTCGGGTAATCCCATTAAATGATCCATCAAATTCGTACGTTAACAGTTCCTTCACTTGTACATTCCCATCTGTTTCAAGGTGTGCATCAATCTTAAAATCCTTGATTGTAAAGTCATCTGCAAATGCTGGATTCGGAAAAACCATTAACAATACCAGCATGACAGTACCTATCAATGTTTTTTTCACGTTAATCACTCCCTTCTTTCTAATACGAATGTTCCGCCATATAGTTTCAAATTTCGAAAGACATTTCTGTTTACAAGTCTCTTTCCCTAAATTCAAAAATCTAAAAGCGTTCCATCCATTTCGGATAGAACGCTCACTTATTTTGTATGATTTTCTTTTAAATCACTTCAGCAGCTCGTAGTCAAAATCTGCAAATGACTCGATGAGCTGCCCTTTTTCATGGAACGACAGCGAACGTGTGATGTCATTCGGGATAATTAAGCAATGCACACCTGCGCTAATTGCCGCAATTGATCCGTTATAGGAGTCTTCCACTGCAATTGCTTCATCTGCCGTCACACCTAATCGTTTCAATGCTACGTTGTAAATGGCTGGATTCGGTTTCACTTCTTCCACGTCTTCAGCAGACACAATAATGGGGAAATACTCTATCAAGCCGTATTGCTTAAGAAACCCTTCAATCCAATTACGATTCGAACTGCTGGCAACTGCTAGGAGCACACCGCGTTCTTTCAACTCCTTCGCAATTTCCAAGAACCCTTCACGCAACGCTAATTGTTCTCGAATGGTTTCAAATCTCGCATTGACTTGGTCATGAAAAGCAGTTCGATCCATTGGCACATCCAGCGATTGATCGATGAAGTCGAATAGGTCTCCATCTGTTGACCCTACAACTTTCACGAACTCACCCAATGTTAAATCGAATCCATGCTGCTCTTTCAAAATTTCCTGATATATATCAAACCATGCTGACTCTGTATCGATGATCGTCCCATCAAAATCAAAAATAACTGCCTTCTTCACAACTGATCCCCATTTCCTATACGTACTCTATCTTCTGTCTCATTATAGGCGGTGCGGCTCATTTGGTCGAACAAAAAAAGTGCGATGAGCAAACATCGCACTTTTTCAAAATTATGGTTGGAATAAAACTTTGATACAGCCGTCTTCTTTTTTATCGAAAATGGAATACGCATCAGCCGCATCTTCAAGCTTCACTTTGTGTGTAATAATATCGGTCGGATCGAATTCGTTCTCTTCGATTTTTTTATAAAGCTCAGGCATCAAATGGATAACAGGAGCTTGGCCCATTTTAAGAGAAACGTTTCTAGTGAAGAAATCACCTAGCGGGAAATTGTTGGCTTCTGTTGCATAGACACCTGTAAGTTGGACTGTGCCAAACTTACGAACAACTTCTGAAGCCGTCACTATCGGGCTGATGGTTCCAAATTGGTTATCACCCTTAGAACCGAATGTTTCACCTGGCTGGACAGTTCCATCCATCCCTACACAATCAATGACGACGTCTGCGCCGCCCTTCGTTTCTTCATGCAGCAGCTTGCCGATTTCCTCGTGTTCTTTAAAGTTAGAGGTTTCTACTTTATTTGTCTTTTTGGCATGCTGCAAACGGAAATCCACATGATCTACTGCAATCACACGTTTTGCACCTTTCATCCATGCAAATTTTTGAGCCATCAATCCAATGGGACCTGAGCCCATAATAACTGCCGTATCCCCCTTTTTCAATCCACTATGGAAGACACTCCAGTACGCTGTAGGGATGACATCTGAAAGCAGTGCGATTTGCTCGTCTTTCAGTTCGCTATTCTCCGGAACCTTAAAGGACGTGAAGTCTGCATACGGGACACGCAAGTACTCAGCCTGACCCCCGGGATAATTTCCATTGGGCTCTCCAAAACCGAAAAGACCGCCAATTTCTCCGTGTGGATTGGAGTTGTCACATTGACTCTCTATCTGGTGCTGGCAGAAAAAACATTCTCCGCATCCGATTTTGAACGGAATTACGACACGGTCGCCTTTCTTTAACGTTTTCACGTCAGAACCGACCTCTTCGACAATCCCCATGGGTTCGTGACCAATAACATAATCTTGTTCCGGCACAATTCCACCACGATAAAGATGTAAGTCTGACCCGCAAATTCCACTCGTCGTGATTCTGATAATTATATCACTATTTCCTTGTATACCCGGTGCTTTCACTTCTTTTGTCACCATCGACTTCTCCCCTTGAAATGTCACTGCTTTCATATTTTCACATCCCTTTACTAAGTTGTTAATTAGCTACCTTGACATTTTAGGCTTTAAAAAAATTGAAGAGAAAAACTTTCATTCCAATGCTCAAACTATTCCTATTGTTTGCTATACTTGGAGGAAACCTTTGTGAAAGTAGGTACATGAATGACTACAGCTGTACAGATGAGGACTCTCGCAACAGGAATTCCTCAAAAAATTGATACTGCAAAAGGAAGAGAATTGATTACAGGCATTTGTAAGGAAACAATCGAAGAAGTGTTCTTGTCTGTTGATGGTTTCAGCGGGGATGATGTAGCGGATAAAAAACACCACGGCGGTCCAGATCGTGCAGTTTGCATGTATCCGCATGAACACTACGCTCTATGGAATAACGAATTTGAATGTGCGCTTCCTTCTGCTGCATTCGGTGAAAATATTACCGCTTCCGGGATGACAGAATCTGAAGTGTGTATTGGTGATGTCTTCACGCTAGGAGATGCTGTCATTCAAGTGACACAAGGAAGAATCCCTTGCAGCACTATTGATCAGCGGCTTGGATTTCCAGTTATGAAACACATGATTCAGACCGGATTTACCGGCTACTTATGCCGCGTTCTAAAGGAAGGGTTGGTTCGGTCAGATGACAGAATCGGTTTACACACAAAAGATCCCCATGGAGTCACAATACTTGAAGCCAATACAACGTATTTCCACAATCCAAAAGATGTCGAAGGAATACAGCGTGTGTTATCAATAGAGGCTCTCGCTGACGATTGGCGCGAAAAGTTCTGCAAACGGTTAGAACTAGCTTTGGCGAACAGGTAATGTCTTAAACTGAAAGGTGATAGAGAGGTTGCCAGAAAATTTCTACTGTTGTATACTCGAGTCACTTACATAACTGACCGTACGGGTGCTTGAGTGAATCAGGCTGAGATAGCAGACGAATCCGCTGCTGACCGCATCTGATCTGGATAATGCCAGCGTAGAGAGCCGTGATCTGAGGATCATTTGGGTACCCGGGAACCCACTCCTCGACCGTCTGCGCTTTCAGACGGTCTTTTTTTGTGAGAACACAAGCAAAAAAGGAGTTGGAGTTCATTGAAAAAGTTAACATTCACCGATTTACTCATTACGATAATGGTAGGGGTCGTCTTCGGGATTCTCATGAAGTTCTGGGATGATCTTTATACCGTCGTCAAACCGATGATTCCGGTTGCGAGACAGTTGCTTTATGGGATGTGGTTCATGAATGGTGTATTTGCATTCTTGCTTATCCGCAAGCCGGGTGTCGCATTGATTGCCAGTATTGCAGGTGCAGGCCTTTCTGCATTTATCGGACATGGCTTGGAAGTTCTGATTTACGGGTTTGCTCAAGGCCTTGCCGCAGAATTGCTGTTTGCCGCATTCCGTTATCGAAAGTTCTCGATGGTAATTGCGGGGGTTGCGGGAGTATCCTCATGTGCTGCGAGTTTCGGATTGGACATGTTTTACGGATATGCGGACTTGGAAACTTGGGCGCTCGTCGTTAAGTATGGATTGCGTGTAATTAGTGCGTTCATCTTTACAGGGGTATTTGCAGTTCTGATCGTTCGGGCACTCGAAGCAACAGGTGTGACGCAATCCATACGACCCGTGGCGAAAGAAGAATATTCGCTGCTGGACAGGTGATTTGAATGGAAACTTTCACTACACATCAACGAGAGGCCGCGTTCAGTATAAGGAACTTGCGTTTAAAGTTTCCTGGAGAGGAATCCTTGTTATTCAAGGACCTCTCTTTCTCAGTCCGTAAAGGTGAAAAAGTACTGCTGCTCGGCCCTAGCGGCTGCGGGAAGTCAACACTGCTGCAAGTTGCCAGTGGCATCGTCCCGAATTCCTATGAGCTGCCGATGAAAGCAGAAAAACTTGAGCTTCCGGATTCATGGGGATTTGTCTTCCAAGATCCCGATACACAATTCTGCATGCCTTACGTAGATGAGGAACTTGCGTTTGTACTCGAAAACTTGAACGTACCTCGCGAGGATATGCCTGCACTAATTGTTGCGGCTTTGGAACGTGTTGGGCTTCATCTGACAGATACTCATACACCAATTCTCGAACTTTCGCAAGGCATGAAACAACGGTTAGCCCTAGCATCCGTATTGCTGATGGATCCTGAAGTACTGTTTCTAGATGAACCATCTGCCCTTCTCGATCCTGAAGGGACTGAACAAATTTGGGCATCCATTCAAGCGGCAACAGCTGAGCAGACTGTTGTCATTGTGGAACATAAGATCGAACAGATTGCTGAGTGGATTGACCGTGTCGTTCTGTTTACAAATGATGGAACAATATTGGCAGATGGCCCACCTGATTCGATTTTCAAAGATTATAAGGAAGAACTCATTCAATATGGAATTTGGTATCCGGGAGTATGGGAAGACTATTTGGAGTCAAAAGCGTATAAGACGTTGAATGAAAATCGTTCATCTACACGTACGGTTGAAGTTCTTCACGCCAAGGAATTTAATGGATATCGCGGTAAGAAATCCGTTATTCATGTGCCAAGTGCATCGATTAGCCAAGGTGCTTGGGTGGCGATTCTAGGAGAGAACGGTTCTGGGAAGAGCTCGCTGCTGCTATCGCTTATGCAGTTATTGAAAACGTCCGGTGCGCTGCAAGTGAATGGCGAGCCCGTTGTACAAAAGAAGCGCAGGAAAACCCTTCCTGCAGGGCTATCTCTTGTCTTTCAAAACCCTGAGCTTCAATTTGTCACAAATTCGATTATGGATGAGTTAACGATTTCATTGCAAAAAGTATCTTCGGCGGAAGCGAATCGACATGCAGAAGAAATGATTGAGCTGTTCAACCTGCCCGTCTCAGGTAACCGCCATCCGTATCAGTTATCCGTCGGGCAAAAGAGACGATTGAGCGTTGCAACTGCACTAACTTCTTCAACCGACATATTGCTGTTAGATGAACCGACATTCGGCCAAGATGCCCGCAATACGTTCGGGATGCTAGAAAAGTTGGAGTCGTTACGTAGGAATGGGATGACGATTGTGATGGTGACGCATGATTTAGAAATTGCATCGCATTTCGCGACAGATCATTGGACAGTTTCAGATGGCGAGCTTGTGTCATGCACACAGCAGGGAGGTGTTGCGGATGCCCGCTTGGTTTACGCCTGATCGGGAAACGTGGTTGTTTCGAGTGAATCCTGCGTTGAAATTCGCGCTATTCGTTTTGCTGCTGCTCATTACGCTATTTACTAGAAACTTGGCGTTTGTCACTTCGCTAGCTGTTCTATTCGGAATCCTGCTCTACGGATTCAGCGGATACCCGTTCCGAAAGTTAGCGCTGCTGTCGATTCCACTGGTTATCTCTTTTGCCTCGACAGCGTTCACCATGATGCTGTTCGGTAAAGGGGATACCGTAATCTGGCAATGGGGGCTTTTCAAGATTTCTGAAGAAAGCATCCAGCACGGATTGCTGCTCGGTACAAAGTCGTTAACATTCGGGTTTGTCGGGTTCACATTTCTACTCACAGTGCAGCCCGTTCTGTTCTTTTATGCGATGATGCAGCAATTCCGGCTGCCGTCCAAGTATGCGTACAGTTTCATCGCATCGATTCGTTTGCTTCCTGTTGTAGTAGAGGAGATTCAAGTGCGGAGCAATGCCCTGAAAGTCCGCGGCATTACGTTCTCCCGCGGGTTGAAAGGATGGGGCGAACGGATTCAAGCTTACGCAGTTCCTCTGTTTGCACAAAGTATTCGCCGTGCGCAAAGGATTGCCATTGCGATGGAGGCCAAACAATACCAGATGGGCGCCGCGAGAACGTATTTTTACCCGACTTCCTATAGTCGAATGGATGGAGTGTTTGTGGCTGTCCTTGGAGTGTGTATCGCAAGTATCGTCTTTCTTGCGGGTTGAATGAAATGAAAACAGGAGCCCCCGGCACGGAGGCTCCTGTTTTTTGCGGTGGTGTTTCAATTGGGGTGCTTCGCGGCTGCGAAGCATTCCTTCTTATGTCCTTTAGGGCTTGATTGGTCGCGAGATTGGGTGATGTGCGCGTTTGTTTTAGCTCCGCGGCAGGTGGAATGGAATCGCCGCACGTGTTTATGAGCGTATTTTCGCGATTTATGATCATTATTTCTTGGTTATGAGCGCGTTCTCAAGGTTATGATCACTTTTCGTCGGTTATGATCACTTTCCATGATTTATGAGCATATCCCCGGTTTTATGATCATTTTCCTTGATTTATGAGCATATCCCCGATTTTATGATCATTCTTCCCGATTTATGAGCGGGCATCTATTTTTGCAGCTGCGGCAGGTTGAATCAGATCGCCGCACGCGTTTTTGAGTGTTCAGCCGTCTCTTCAGCTGCATGCTCTTATTAAGAAGGCAGCATTCCAGCAGCAATTGCTTCGTTGCGCAGCTCGTCCCGGAATTTAGGGTGAGCGATTGCGATTAACGCTTCCACGCGTTCGCGGAGTGACTTACCGTGCAGCTTCGCAATCCCGTACTCAGTCACGATGCAATCGACTTCGTTTTTTGAAGTCGTGACGACAGATCCAGGCGAAAGCCTCAGTTTGATGCGGGACATGGAATCATTCTTCGCTGTTGAATACATGCAGATGAATCCTTTCCCATTTTTCGCGAGCTGGGCACCTCGTGCAAAATCAGCTTGTCCCCCTGTAGATGAATAATAGTTTCCGCCAATCGTTTCAGAAGCACATTGTCCATACAAATCCACTTCGGTAGTTGCATTGATTGAAACCATGTTATCTTCTTTTGCAATCTCATAAGGGTCATTGACTGTACTTACAGGCAAAAATTCAACGCCTGGGTTGTTATGAAGAAATTCATACAACCGTTGTGTTCCATATGCGAACGTCGTGATAATTTTCCCTTGGTGCGTGCGTTTATTCATCCCAGTCACAGCACCTGAAGCAACCAAGTCTACGATGCCATCTGTCAGCATCTCCGTATGGATGCCTAAATTCCGGTGATTTCTCAGCATACTCATCACCGCGTTCGGGACCGCCCCGATTCCAACTTGCAGCGTATCTCCGTCTTTGATTTCTGATGTAATGAAGCTTGCAATCTTTTTATCTTTTTCACTTATTACGGGACACTTCTCTTCTGTCAAAAGAATATCGTTTTTCACATAGCCTTCAATCTGGCTAATGTGGACTTGGTTTTTACCAAATGTACGCGGCATATGCCGGTTCACTTCGAGGATGAACGGAACCTTGCCGATGAACTCTGAAACATAGTCTGCTTGAGTTCCAAGTGAGAAGTACCCATGTTCATCAGGCGGGGATGCTACCGCGATGACGACTGGATGTTTTAATGTGTCGCGAAGCAATTCCGGGATTTCGCTAAATACGTTTGGAATGAGATCCACAGCTCCGCTGAGAAAGGCCTTTCGCGTAGCTCCGCTTAAAAAGTAAGACACATGCGACAAGTGCCCTTTCATTTCCCCACGAATATACGCACGTTCGCGCAAGGTAAGCATTTGATGAGCAGTTACGCGGTCCAGCTGTTCATAATTTGCTTCTAAAAGGTCCAGTAACAAATGAGGTTCTCCATTTGCAATGGGGATAATGAGATCCGTGCCCGGGTGCATTAACGACATCAATTCTGGTTCACTCAAATGTTTCGTCATGGTTAGGTTAACAGCTCCCGTTCATATGATACTACGATTATAGCCCAGACTGAGCGCTCGCTCAACACGGAACTGAATCCATTTATTCCAATCCAAAAACAAACCTTCCGCATTAGTCTGCGAAAGGTTTGTTTCTTTTATTTCTCCGCACGCATGCCAGCGTTCCGAATAACGCAAACACACTGATGATTAGAGACATCCAAAAGTAAGGCGGTCGATATGTCATTTCAATCTGATTTGTGCCTGGTTCAATCGGTATCCCTGTAAACGCATAATTCGTTTTCAAAACGGATACTTTTTTGCCATTCACTTTTGCCGTCCAGCCCTTTTCAAATGGAATCGGCATCACGGCCAAGCTGTCTTCAGCGGTATTATCAAGCTGAACGTCTACATGACCGCCTTTCCATGCAACGGCAGATTTAGAACTTTGTTGGTTCTTCTGCTCAGCCTTTTTAAGTGCCGTATAATCTTCCGCGTAAAGCTGTAAATCACTTAATGTATAAGTTCCTTCTGGCACGCGTATCCGAATAACTTCTTCAGACGGCACCCGGATCGTTATATCATTAACACGTGTTCGATAAATCGAATCCCCGCGCTTACGGGTTGTTTTATAGTCATTTACTTTGAGATGAAATCCTATATCTGCAGTTGAACGTTCCAAGTAAAATGAAACATATGCGTCTTCTTTCAGCAGACGGACATCAGACACTTTCAAATCGATTCCGCCATTCTTTCCTGTAACGACTAGCTTGTCATCCGCATACACAGCCCGAACAGGTTGAACGGTTACTTTATCCATCAAATCTTCTTCCGCTGGTGACGGTTCTGACCGGCCCTCCCAATCTTCTAACACCGCTCCAGTTAACATGGCGTGCTCGCGCGCAAGCACAGGACTGTTCTTTAATTCTTTTTCTGTATAAATCTTATTCACAGTTCGAACAAACGGAAGACGGTGTTCGTTTTCATACGCTTTGAAATTTCCGCTTTCAGCAACTTCTTCAAAACCAAACGGAACCGGATTCCCCTTCTCTGAACGAACCGCATACACTCCGTTCAGTAAGCTATAAAGATTCGCGCGTCCACCGAATCCTGCATACCGGCTGACACTTTCTCTACCCATGTCGATTGATAAATGATCCAAGTAAAAATGCAGCAGATGCTGATTTAAAATACTCGAGTAAATGCTCGTCCCTAAAAAGTCCTGGACAATCGGAGTGTTGTTGCGAGTACCGATCATCCAATCAATTCTAGCGAGAGGGTCTTTTTCAAGCGACGTTACGCGGCGGACGAGTTTTCGTGACTCTTCCCCGTTGTAAGCATCGCTCGTAAAAAATGACTGCGGAATGCCCTGTCCCTGAACTTGCTCTACGTTCGGATGATTTCCTGTAAGCTTTTCCTTTTGGAACAAGTTCACAGTCACTAAACTGGAACCGATGATCACGATCCACAGCGCGATATCCCAATGTTTAAATTGCCGAACGGCAGACAGAATTGCAACTGCACAAGTAATCAGTGCCATCACCACTAAACTGTCTGCATACAAACTCGGTTTTCCTTCCAAGTCCATAATTGAAAAAAGATAGTAAACTGCGATTGTGCCGAACGCTGCAATTGCCGCATGCTTCAAGTGGATTGCCTTCCAATTCTGCAATGTGACCGCAGTCAATCCACCCGCAGTCAGCATCAGCATGTGCTCCCATCGGAATTGCGGTGCAGATAACCCATTAAATACACTTCCAACCGCGGGGGATGCGTGAAGTACTGCTAGCACTACAGTCAGGATGGCAAACAACCGAAATCCTTTCTTTCTATACAGTGGAAATAGAAATAAGCAAAGAATTGCAATTGCAGGTAAGACCACCAGTTTCCCGTTGGATAAAATATTTTCCGTCATATCAAAAAAAGGAATATCCCCTTCAAATGGAGGCCTGAAGTTATTCAAATACCCGTAAACAGCCGGAACGAAAAATGGACTGCTGATTGCAGCTCCAAGCAATCCG
>JARIBI010000215.1 GCA_029257435.1 Sporosarcina sp.
TCCAGAAAGAATCGAAACAAACCCAGGACTATTTCAGGCGTAACCGCATGAAACTGATTAAAGGCAATAAGGATGAACTATTCACGGAGTACATATTTATCTACGGGAAAAACGAGTATCCCAGGCGGTACTTAAACGTACGGCTTCGTAACCGTACCGAAGAATTAATGAATATGTACTTCGGGATAAATTAGAGAGGATGGATTGAATGACAGCATTTCCGAAGCCAGCGAAAGCTAAGAAGGCCGCTAGTGCTAGACCGCAACTAACTGAGTACGACTATCAAGAAATCGGCGAAAAACTGAATGATGCACAAGAGTTTGAGTCGGTGGTGGAAATCACGATTTTCCGCCGCAAACAGCATGAAAGATTTGTCGGAGTGATTTCGAGCGCGGATGGGCAGACAGGTGAGATGTCGTTGCGTGTGGGATACGAGGATGTGAAAATCAACATGAACGATATTGTTGGCATTAATTAAGATGGGGCTGATTAGATGCTTGAACACAATCGAGACAGGGGTAAGATCAAATGGACGGCCATGATGCTCCCTGAACATATATCCTTACTACGCGAATGGCAGGCAGAGGATGATTACATAAAGCGGCCGGAGCTTTCGGAATGGGATTTGGAAACCATTCAGGAGGAATTGGAGCGTGGATTGAAGATGAAATGCCAGACACTTGTTGAAATTTGGAGCGGTGGAAAGCTTACGAAATATCAAGGCAGGATAGAAAATATCGATTTACATAATAGACGCATCGAGCTGCAAGATCCATTTGATTTGGAGCGCATCAAGTTTGAGGATATTGTGAGTGTTCATATTAGGTATTGATTAATTACAAAATATTTAGAAAAATAAGAAGGATTACCTACTACCTTTGTCGTAACTATTGGCAGGGGGTGAGAAAATGAAAAAGTATTCAGTGTATGTTCTTTTGAAGAATGGACAAGACTTTCAGTTTGAATCAGTTGATAACCCATTAGAGATTGAACCATTACATATTAATGGGACTGAAATGGTTATGACTAAGGATCAGTATGGTATTAATCTGCTGAAGGTTGAGAAAATGGAAGTAGTGGAAATCGGTAAGGGGAAGATTGGGGAATTAACAGCGCTATAAAAATAGGAGGCCAGACGCCTCCTATTTTATATTTTCAAGAGATTTATCAGCATTTATCATGAGTTATTTAGAATTTTAGCCCCAGTTTAACCCCAACACCAAAAAGGTAAAGAAAAAGCACCGTTCCCGAAGGAAGGTGCATTGCTTCAAACATTGATATGAAGCGGTTTGTAAGCCGCCTTTGCCGTACTACGATTCATAGAAAGTTTTAAACCACCACTCCTCAAAGTGGGTGTTCGCAGAACTGTTCCTGTCTGTCCGATCATAAATAATCGGCGTGTCATTTCCAGCCTATATAAAACTCCCTTTTACAGCTTAAAGGTTAAAACTTTATGGGAATACGAACAATGCAGCTTATGTACTTATCTTACTGCTATGTTAGAAGAAATGCAATGGAAATGTTTGTGTGCTGGTAAGGAAGAGAAGAATAGAAAATATCAGTTTAAATGTGTGTATACTGACTTTCCGGATGCTGAATGATCATAACTAAAGCCGGCGTCTGTAAAAAAACAGACGCTGGCTACCTTTTTTCTTCATCTCAATAATGTTTTTCCCTTTCAGTTTTATCGCGATGGTTCGGAGTCATGGGCTCTTGTTTTGGTGTGAGATTACCCATTTCAGACAATTCGAGGGAGATTTCTTCTTTCATATTCTTAATGGATTGGTCGGCATTTTTTTCCGCTTGTGATAATGTCTTGATAGTGCTGTTTGCTTGTTTCCGTACGTTCTCTTTCACTGTAAAACCTCCTTGGTTGTCAATGAGTACTGCGTTCTTAATATGGTTTAAAAACGGTTGATTATGTATGCAGATGATTAAGTTTTCCTCAATCATTTTTTAGTGAAAAAATAAGTTCACTAGATGGACACTAAATTGTGAGATAACTTATTGTCTTTTACTAAGGAGACTCCCTATAATGGAGATATCTTAATTAAGGAGCTGGGAAATTTGAAGTTTGTCAAAACATTGACTTCAAAGGCATTTATCGTCCTGTCCCTCCTAGTCATTGGAACGGCATCTTTTTTGTTTTGGATTACAAGTGATGCCCATCGCGCAGCGCCATTGTCGTACGCAGCGTTAGAGCAGAAATTAGCAGCAACAGACGGAGCGACACTGAAAGAAACAGCGTCTGGCGCACTCTATTTAAATACTGGGAACGACCTATATGTAACAAACGTCCGTCCTGAGAGCGAATTGGCAGAACAGCTCGTGAAAACCTACAATGTTTCGTACACATATTCAGGTGGAAGTACATCCGGATACCTAATTGCAGGATTATTTCTAGCAGCGCTTCTAATCTTTTTCTTTTTACAGCAAAAAGGGAAGCTTGGCGTAGGTGCAGCCTCTATGAAACATAGCGCCTCCAAAGAAACACCGCTCCCTGACATTACACTGAATGATATCGGCGGACTGTCTCAAGAGATGAAAGAGGAGATTCACCAAACTTTGGATATCATTAAAGATCCGAAACGTTCGGCAGCGCTTGGTGTGAGAGCGCCAAAAGGGATTTTGCTGGAGGGACCTCCAGGAACAGGGAAGACATTGCTGGCTCAAGCGATCGCTCATGAAATCGGAGCTTCATTCTATTCATCAAGTGGTGCAGCTTTCACTGAACTCTTTGTCGGAGTAGGGGCATCTCGAATTCGTTCGATGTTCCAAAATGCACGCAAGCAGGAAATGGCCGTCATTTTTATTGACGAAGTGGATGCACTTGCTGGAAAACGGAAAACACATGGCGGGGAAGAGTCGGAAAAAACGCTGACTGAACTTCTTGTTCAACTGGATGGGGGCGCAGATAATGAAGGAGTTTTATTCATTGCTGCAACCAACCGTAAAGACATGTTGGATGAAGCCTTTTTACGACCTGGACGAATCGACTATTCTTTCCAAGTTCCTCTTCCAGATACACAAGGCCGCCGTGAGATTATGGACATCCATACAAAAGGGAAGGCATTAGCTCCCAATGTGGCGACCTCCCTGGATATGCTGGCAGAAAGTACAACAGGCTTTTCCGGTGCACAAATTAGTGCATTGTTCACAACAGCGAGCAAACGAGCAATCCGAGAAGGACGCACTGAAATCGACATGAGTGATATGGATTTTGCAATTGACAGAACTATTCTGGGCAATACATCCCGGAGCATGAACGATCCGCTGACGAAACGGCGCGTTGCGACCCACGAGTCGGGGCACGCATTAATTGCCGCAATTACGAAACCCCATTCCGTGCGAAAAGCGACAATTATTCCAAGAGGTCAAGCACTTGGCTACGTTGCGCCTATTCAGAAAGAACTCCATTTACAAACAGCCAGTGAGCTTTTGGACCAGGTTAGTATGATCCTTGGAGGCGGTATTGCGGAACGGATCTACCTTGGTGAACATAGCATTGGCGTGAGCGGTGATGTTCAGCAAGCCAAAGACATTATTGAGCGGATGGTCGATACTGGGTTACTTCAAGATGGGTTTACACTAACGTTTAGCAAGAATGAAAAAGACATTAAGATGCAAGAGCTCTTTAAGGTGGCTGTCGAGCGGACAGAAGAACTGATCCGCGGGCACGCCAGTCAGTTTGAGACCTTGGTTAATGAGTTGTATACAAAAGAGACATTGGACGGTTCTGAAGTGCATGAGATTGTATGTGGTGCTCGGAAAGAACTTGTACCTGTTTCATAATGAAAAAGAGGGCAGCCAGCTAAATGGCCTGCCCTCTTTTAGCGTCTTCGTTTTGGAATCGACTCACTCTGTTTTTTATCATTTACTATTTTCATGACGAAGGGTAAAACGATCGGCCCCCATTTAATGGCCGTTTTAACAACTTTGGTTAGTTTCATATTTTCCGCTCCTTAAATATAGAAGTTATATTCCTCTTTTCCCATAATGGGCGGGTGGTTAAACCTATCTGCAGAAACTTTGCCTATCCGCGCAATAAGTTGTAAATCTCACGTTTCAGCGTAAGGAATGGATTACTCAACAGCAATTCCTCCGACCGCGGCCGGCCAAAAGGAACAACGAGTTCTTGTTTTACTACTGCCGGCTTGTCGGAAAGAACAACAATTCGATCGGAAAGGAAGAGCGCCTCATCGATATCGTGTGTAATGAAAAGAATCGATTTCTTGTATGTTTCCCAAATGGATAGAAGCCATTGCTGCATTTCCAGACGTGTGAATTCATCTAAAGCAGAAAAGGGTTCATCCAAGCAAATAATCGACTGCGGTGCGTTTAAACTGCGGATGAACGAGACACGCTGCTTCATGCCGCCTGAGAGCTCACTTGGATAGGCATCCTCAAACCCAGACAACCCTGCACTTTTAATAAGCTCCATTGTTTTGGATCGATCGAATTGAGTACCGGCAATTTCAGAACTCAGTTCAACATTTTGAAGGACAGTCCGCCATGGAAAAAGCGCTGGACTTTGCGGCATATAACTAATGTGTCCGCGGGAATCGTTTAGAACATTGCCATCCAGCAAAATGGTCCCATCGTCAGGTGTATATAGCCCGCCAATTAGCTGGAAGATCGTACTTTTTCCGCTTCCTGAAGGCCCGACTATGGAAACAAATTCTCCTTCCTTCACAGACAGTGAAATGTCTTGAAGGACATGATTAGCTCCGTATGATTTCGATAGGTTGTTAAGAGTGAGTTGACCCATTCGATTCATTCCCTCCTGAACTGCGCCAGCGCAAGACGCTTTTTTCAATGGCTAAAATTATTCCGAAATACGTTAAGCTTAAAATCATAATCAGCACAATAGCAACGAAAACGCGATCCGTTTTGAACGATGAAGAAGCAAGCGTCATGTAGACACCGATTCCTTTGTTCGCACCGAGCCATTCAGAAATGACAGCCCCCATGACACTGTATGTCGCTGCGATTTTCAGTCCGGAGAACAAAGAAGGCAATGAGTGCGGCCACTGCAATTTCCAAAAGATCTGGCGGTTGCTTGCGCCGATCATCTTCAAGTAGTACAGCATATCTCGGTCTGTTTGTCTGAATCCATCCAGTGCCGCAATTGTGACAGGGAAAAAACAGACTAGAACAATGACAATAACTTTAGGAAGCATCCCGAACCCGAACCAAATAACGAGGAGCGGAGCGAGTACAATGACGGGAATATTTTGCGATAAAATCAGAAGCGGATAAAATGCTTGCTGAAGAAATGGAATTCGAAACAATAGAATCGCAACCCCGATCCCTACCGTTATGCCGACAAGATAGCCAGTTGCTGATAGAGAAATTGTAGACAAAATATGTGAAGCGTATAATGTATAGCCTGTAAAAGCCTCTTCAGCAATTTGAGTAGGTAAGGGCAGGAGCCAAGCGGGGACATCGAAAATCCGAGCGGCCCCTTCCCAAATAACGAGTAAAAGGATGAAGACCACGAGTGGCCGCCATCCTTTGTTCACTGCCGTTTTCATCTATATTTCTCCGTCAGCTTATCCATAGATGCCCCTTCAGGGTTACTATAGATTTTCACTTGGGAAATGACGCTTGGCGCACCTAGTTCTGTCATGCGTGTGTTCATTTTTTCGATAATGTGAAGCAAGTTGCCAAGTTCACCTTCCATAGTCGTTTCAAGCGGTGCAACACGATAGGGAACACCGGATTGTTCGATGACTTCAATTGCTGCATCCACATAAGGAATGACGTCTTCGCCATTCGGTGTTTTGGGGATTATTTGAATACTGACAAGGGCATTAGCCATGATTAGTTCCTCCTTAGTTAGGTAAAAACTCGTTTGTAAATGCATCTTTTGCGTTGAATTCACCTTCAAGCAAGTTGTTCTCTTCCATCCACTCTGCGTAATTTTCCCATGTTTTCAGCTGCTGTTCACCGAAACGTGGTGCATCATCCTGATATTTAGGAGAGAGCCATTGCTGACTTTTTTTGACGAGCTCGGGATCTAAATCCGGTACGGCTTTCACTAAGATTTCTGCAGCTTCTTCAGGATGATCTATGGCAAACTCATACCCTTTTACAGCAGCAGCAACAAAAGCTTTCACCTTCTCAGGATCTTCTGCAATAAGTTTTTCATTTGTTGTGATGACAGGTGTATAGTAATCCAGTTTTTTTGAGTAATCTTTTAAGTATTGCATGTTCAGTTCCATCCCGCGCTGTTCCGCTTCGATGCCTGTCCAGCCGTAGTATACCCAGGCCAGGTCGATATCGCGCTGAATAGCAGTGAAGAAATCGGAAGAACCCATGTTGATGTATTTCACTTTACTGCTATCTCCCTGATCTTTTTCCATCAGCGTTTCAACGACAGCCTGTTCGACAGGTGCACCCCAGCCGCCATAATTTTTTCCTTCAAAGTCTTTTGGCGATTCAATGCCTTCTTCTTTTAACGAAGCAAATCCAGATGTATTATGCTGGATGATTGCGGCAATCGAAACGATCGGAATCCCTGCTGCACGGGCTTCTGTAAGAGCCTCTTGTGCACCGATACCGAAGTCCGCTTTTCCTGAAGCAACGAGCTGATCCGCACCCGCTTCGCCCGGAAGCATGATTTCCACATCCAGTCCAGCCTCTTTAAAGTATCCTTTTTCTTGCGCCACATACAAACCGGTATGATTCGTATTAGGTGTCCAATCGAGTGCGAAATGGACCTTTTGTCCGGTTTCTTTGTCCGGACTTCCTGGTGTGCCTGGTTCTTTGTCTGCACCGCATGCTGTCATAAGCGAAGCGGCAAACAAGACTGTAAGTATTCGTTTCAATGAAATCCCCCTCCTGGAGTTTCACACTGCAACAAAAAACGTGCGCTCCCAATCTTCGGGAGCGCACGTCACATAATCATTATGAAATGAATATGTTCCCTCCGCTGGAGTTACCCAGATCAGGTTCAAAGGGTCTGCATGTATCCTGCATCTCAACCGGTGTCCGGTACCCCTACATATTGTCAGTGATGAAATTGTATTGTATTCATTTATTACTTTGCCATACTTATCTGAAACTAGCAAGTGTCGCATATTCAACGTTTTTTACTTTCCGCAATGAATTTAGTCATGATATACTAAGAAAAGGATATTAACCTCTGATTCATCCAAACAGAAAGTGAGTGGTCAAAATGGGCCGTAAATGGAACAATATTAAAGAAAAGAAAGCGTCAAAAGATGCAAACACGAGCCGGATCTATGCAAAGTTCGGTCGCGAAATATATGTAGCAGCAAAGCAAGGGGAGCCGGATCCTGAATCGAACCAAGCTCTTAAAATCGTCTTGGAACGTGCGAAAACGTACAGTGTTCCAAAAACAATCATTGAGCGTGCTATTGAGAAGGCAAAGGGCGGCGGCGAAGAAAGCTATGACGAGCTTCGTTATGAAGGTTTCGGACCAAACGGATCGATGGTCATCGTCGATGCGTTAACAAATAACGTGAACAGAACCGCTTCGGAAGTACGCGCAGCATTCGGTAAAAATGGCGGTAACATGGGCGTAAGCGGATCTGTTGCTTACATGTTTGACCATACTGCGGTTTTCGGAATTGAAGGAAAGTCTGCAGATGAAGTTCTTGAACTGATGATGGAACACGATGTAGATGTCAATGACATTAGTGAAGAGGACGGGCACGTATTAGTATACGCAGACCCAACTGCATTCCACGAGGTTCAAGAGGCGTTTAAGTCTGAAGGAATCACTGATTTCACAGTCGCTGAACTGACAATGCTTGCACAAAACGATGTCGAGCTGGACGAGGCATCTGCTGAGCAATTCGAAAAAATGATCGATGCAATCGAAGATTTAGAAGACGTTCAACATGTCTATCACAACGTAGATCTTGGAGAATAAAACACACGAAAAAGCGACAAAAACAGGTACCTGTTTTTGTCGCTTTTTTTTGCTGTCACCAATTATTATTTCGATACTTCTTATAATAATTTACCTGTCTCAAGAACAAATAAAGCTTCCTCTTCAAGTGCTTGTCCCCTCTGTAGAACAATGGGTTTACAAACTTTCTCTGCTTCAGCAAACGTTTAATATCCCGTTTAACCGCCTTGTTCGTTACGAATTTCTTAAGAACAATTTTAGGAACCACCGTGAACAGGAAAGGCTCATTCAGTAACACAAGCGGCTTTTGTTTGTGGTAAATCAGATCATCTACAAAATAGCTCGCCATATTATGTCCTAGCGCCGTCGTATAATAACTGGAACGGCCTTGTCGGATATTCACTTCAAATACTTTGAATTTTTTATCACGCGGGTCATACTTCAAGTCAAAGTTTGCGAAGCCCTGATACCCGACGGCTTCTAAGAAGTTTTTCAACTTGTACATCATTTCTTCGTTATATCTTGTAATTACAGCGGTGTAGTTTCCAATTGCCGTCACTGTATGTTCCTGTAAAACAACTTGTGCAAACGTAACGAGCTGGGTTTTTCCAGCAGAATCTGCATAGATCACAGAATCCCACATATATGTATCATCGCCGGGGATGAAATCCTGAATGATAAGTTCTTCGTTATAGCCGCTGTTTTTCACTTTTTCAATAACCTGATTCAATTCCGCAAGAGAATTCACTTTATACACTTTTTGCTGTCCAGCAAACTTATTTTGGTTGTAGACAACAGTATCACTTGGCTTCACAATCACAGGATAATTCATATGCTCGTTGAAAGGGCCATCAGTTGCGCAATCGTAAAAGAACGTGAGGGGAGTATCGATTCCGTGTTCTTTACACAGCTTATAAAAGTGAGATTTAATCTGTAAATTATCCATAAGTTCACGATTGATATAGTTAAATGTGAAATGTTCTCTTAAACGTTCCGCATGTTCAATGATGAGTCGCACATACAAATCATTCGTACCGACAAGCAATAACTCGCGGCCATCTTCTTTGTATTTTTTACTGATTTCAATAAGAATATCTGCAAATTTGTTTTCATCAGACAGCTCGTTATTCAATTCGATTTTGTGAGGAATTGTACTGAGTTGTGTGAATGATAAAGGCTCTTTTCCGATTAATACTGGATGGATATGGTAGGCTTCGTGAAAAGAAATTGCCATATTGTATGCGTTCATGTCCGTACCGATAATGATTGGCAAGAACGGAAGTTTTTTTGCGTTCATAGTATCCTCCTAAAATGCGATGGAATTGTCGTTCATAAATGTTCTATCTTCTATATTACATGGAAAACACATTGGGATACAACAGTTAGCCTAGGAGAGAGTGCGCCTCAACAGGTTTATAAATGAAGCCTAAAAGGAATACTGAAATATAGATCCGGTTCAAGGAGGAACAAGCACCATGTTGAAAATTGAAGAAACCAAAATGGATATGAAGCGTGAGGATGTCATCCAGCGACTGGTGGGGCGGGGGATTTTCAAGATTGATGGAAAACAGCTCTATGAACTGCCATTACTTCTATTAATGAAAGAATACTATAAGTATATATGATTATGAGTACCGGTTGAGGAGACAATCCCTTAGCCGGTTTTGTTTATACGAATATGAGTGAAGAGAGGAATGGACATGGAAGTTAGTCTATCAATTCGTACTAGATTCAAATGGGTGATCGAGGCCACTATACCTGCCATTCAACATGCTATGGAGAATGGGGCAATTACCTCAGAAGAATTAGTATTGTTTTACATGGATCGTATCTCCATTGAAGGACAACTAACCAATGCGATTTTGGAAGTAAATCCACATGCATTGCAAATCGCTCAAGCACTTGATTTTGAACGGAAAAAATCAGGGAAACGTTCTTTGATGCATGGGATCCCGATTTTACTGAAAGATAATGTCGATACAGGCGACGCTATGCATACAAGCGCTGGCAGTTTAGCGCTGGAAAACCACTATGCGTCCGATGATGCTTTTTTAGTAAAACAACTCAGGAAGGCAGGAGCGGTTATCCTTGGGAAAACTAATATGACCGAGTGGGCGAACTTCATGTCAGATGAGATGCCAAATGGGTGGAGTTCTAGAGGGGGCCAAGTGCTAAATCCTTTCGGGAAATTCGAAGTGGGCGGATCCAGTTCCGGATCGGCTGCTGCTGTCAGTACTAATTTAGCGGCTGCTTCAATCGGCACTGAAACAACCGGCTCCATCATTCATCCGTCTGCGCAAAATGGAATTGTCGGACTGAAGCCGACGGTTGGTGCGATTAGCCGAAGCGGAATCATCCCGTTATCCGTTACACAAGATACAGCAGGTCCGATGACACGCACAGTAACCGATGCCGCACTCATCTTTCAAGCGTTACTTGGACATGATCCAGACGATCCAATAACGATTACTTCGCAAAACTACAAATCCACAGAATGGCTTAGCTGCTTAAAAAAAGACGCGCTAACAGGGGTTCGAATTGGAATCGCAAGTTCTATATTTAGAAATGAAGTACCTGAAGAACAGATGCGGCTTTTTAAAAATTCACTCCACGTTTTAGAAGACTTAGGCGCAAAAATCATCTCGGATATTGATCTTGGTACAACAGAAGATGATCTCGGCTACAATGTTCTCTTACATGAGTGTAAAGCGGCACTTAATCATTATTTAGGCAAAACAGCAGAAGTCAATTCTATTCGATCGATAGACGATATTATAAGGTTTAACAACAATCACTCCGAAGAGACATTGCGATATGGACAAAACTTACTTGAAAAAATAAATCATCGAAGTGGAACTTTATCAGAACATCCCTACATTGAAGCCTTATTGCGTAATCAGCATTTGGCAAAAAAAGTAGCGCTGGGAAAAGCTCTAAAGCAAAACGGAGTGGATATATTAGCGTTTCCTCAAGATTATGGCTGCAGTTTTGAAGCAGCTGCCGGTTTTCCTTCGATTACAGTGCCAGCAGGTATGACAGACGATGGAGAACCATTTGGCTTAACCTTTGCAGGACCTGCTTATTCGGAACCTTCGTTACTGGGCTTCGCATATGCTTTTGAACAACAGACGCAGGCACGGAGCGAGTTGAAAGCGTCGCAGAAGAAATAAGCAAGCTGATAACAAACTGTGGTAAACTGATAGGAAGAGAGCGAAAGTGGGGATGGAAATGTCCTTTTTAGAAGGAATGAATCAAGACATTAAAGAAAAATGGAAATTTGAAAATGCGATGCCGATACAAGAACAAATGATACCCGAAATGCTAGCAGGGCATGATGTGGTTGCTGAATCTCCAACAGGATCAGGAAAAACACTTGCTTATGTGTTGCCATTGCTGGAACTGGCGGATGGTACGAAACAGCAAACGCAAGTGCTCATCATGACACCATCTCAAGAATTATCCATGCAGATTGTAAATGTAATTCGTGAATGGACTGCTGGAACTCAAATTACGGTTACTCAGCTCATTGGTGGCGCCAATATGCAGCGCCAGATTGAAAAGTTGAAAAAGAAACCAACGATTGTTGTCGGAACACCCGGACGACTCTCTGAGTTGATCAAGAACAAGAAACTGAAAATGGGAGAGATCCGTCATATTGTTCTTGATGAAGGTGATCAGCTGCTGTCACGCGAAAATCGTGTAGCTGTGAAGAACATGATTGACTCAGCTCATTCTTCACGCCAAGTAGCAGTTGTTTCTGCAACGATTACGGAAGACATTGAAGACGTTGCAGTTCGATTTATGAAGGAACCTGTGCGTTTAAAAGTAACTGTAGACGAAATGCCTGCATCTGGAAAAGTCGTTCATTCTTTTGTCAAAACGGAAGCACGCGATAAGACAGATGTATTACGAGGGCTATCACATATTCAGGGACTCCGGGCATTAGCATTCATTAACAATGTAGATCAGCTGCGCATGAAAGAGATGAAGCTTCAGTATGAAGGGGCTCCTGTTGCAGTGCTCTATTCAGATATGAACAAATTTGAGCGTCAAGATACATTGGACAAATTCCGAAAAGGGGAAATCCGGATTCTAATTGCGACGGATTTAGCAGCCCGAGGATTAGATATCGAAGGATTGACTCATGTTATTCACGTAAACGTTCCGCACACTGTCGAGCAATATGTGCACCGGTCTGGCAGAACAGGACGCGCAGGTTCTGATGGGGAAGTGCTGACATTATTGTCTTATCCAGAAGAGCGGGATTACCGCAAACTTGCTAAAGGATATAAGCCTGTTCAAAAAGTTTGGCATAGCGGTAAGCTGATCGAAGGAAATTCAAAAACCGTAAGCGGCCCAAAACCTGAATCACCTAAAAAGAAGAAAAAGTAAAAAAAGGTACGCCATGAGAGCTTCTCATGGCGTACCTTTTTGCTTAAAGTTCTGTCAAAATAATCGGTTTGTCTTTTGTAACGATAATCGTATGTTCGATTTGAGCAACAAGGGACTTATCCGGAGTGATAAATGTCCAGCCATCGCCTTCTTCAATAATGTGCTCAGCCTTTTCAGAGATGAATGGCTCAACAGCAATAACCATTCCTTCTTTCATGATTGTAGGTTCCCATGCGTCATAATAATTAAGTACATGCTGGGGCTCTTCATGAAGTGTCGTTCCGATTCCGTGACCTGTAAGGTTCTTAATTACTGTTAATCCATTATCTTTCGCTTCGCGTTCTACGGCTTTCCCGATTTGGTTAAGTCGTGAACCCGCTTTCACTTTTGTCATCGCCCGGTCAAACGCACTCTTTGCAGTATCACATAGCTTTTGTTTCGATTCATTAGTTGTTCCAAGAACAAAAGAAATGCCTGTATCTGCAAAGTATCCTCCACAAGACCCCGAGACATCGATATTAATAAGATCCCCGTCTTTTAGAACACGTTTACCTGGGATTCCGTGAGCAACTTCATGATTGACACTGATGCACGTATAGCCTGGGAAATCATACTGATCGATTGGTGCAGAAACGGCACCTTTTTCAGCGAAAAGTCTTCCGCCGAGTTCATCCAGCTCTTTCGTCGTCATACCTGGGGCAGCTGCTGCTTTCATCTCTTCACGAATTTCCGCTACAATTCTTCCGATTTTGCGCAAGGCAGCAATTTCTTCTTCTGTGTTTGCAATCATGTGAAATCCTTCTTTCTGTACTTTCTTTGTCACTTTTAACTATAACACATTTGAAAGGAACTACCCGAGAAGACGGTTTACTGAGTTTTAAACACTTTCACACCCTGTACGACATTCCAAATGAGGACAATCACAAACAAAAAACTGTACATCATCATAAAAAGAATGGGAGCTGCTCCCCAAAAACCAATGGAATGAGGTGCAGAAATCATATTTTCGGAGTTCAAAAAGTCAGCCGAAGTCTGCCGGAATGAAAAAAATTGAAAAAATGAAATGATGCTGGCCGCAACCAGTAAAACCGTGGGAATGAGGTGAGAGATAAGAGCACGTTTAGAGTGATGTTTGACATCCTTATTATCAGCAACTATCCAAACGATAAAGGGCAGCAGTAAAGGTGCGAAAAACACACTGAAATAACTGAGTGAGGATAGTAATTTCGAGTTGTCCAAAATAAATTCTCTCCCTTCTGTAAAAGCCATTAAGAGCAGTATTGCCAAAAACGCATCTAAAAGCACAAAATGTTTACGTTTCAATGAAAGAGTTTTTAAAAAAATAACGTCGCTCCAGCAACTATCAGTTGCTAGAACGACGTCTCTTCGGTTTTGTCATAAGGTGTTGACGGAGCGAAAATGTACAATCCTATGATCATAATCACGATTAGAAAAAGAGTGGATAAGGTGACGAAAAGTTCTTCAAAACGAATATTCACAAGGATTCCTAAAAATACCCAAGTGAAGACTGTAGTGAAAATTCGATCCCGATGATGGTAACTAAAGTGCAGTGCAATGGCTGATAGGAATGTTAAGTTAATGATCGTCCATAAAACAGAACTAATGCCTAAACGGTTCCATTCTTCCAAAACAAGCAAATAGTTCACATTTATCACAAAATCAATTAGGGTCCACGAAAATAGCAGTGAAATTGGAATTCGCTGCCCCCACTCATTTTGCTTACTGGGATAAGTTCTGTATAGCACGTATAAGGAGAGCAGACCAATAGCGCTAAACAGGAACGCCCAGCCAAAATAGCCATAATTCCATAATGGAAACCACACAGCATTCGCGAGACATGCGGTAATAAAGAGCAAAATCCGTTTTGTTGAAACCGAATCGCTGGAACGGAATTGAATAATCCAGTATGCAAGAAATAGAATGATAAGCGGCCTGATTAGAAAAGTGAAATCTGCAGGCATAAGAAGAATAGGAAGTTTATGGGCTATCTCGATTGTAGTCATCCCGTTAAGAAAAGTTGAATTTGAAATCGTTAGTGCAGTTGCTAAAACAAGAAAAACAATTGCTAAAATCAGTTTTTTCATGAAATATCCTCCTCGTACCAGTATACTAGTAAATAGGAAGTTGTGAAAAAGTAAATATGAAGTTTTCGCAACAATTCTCCTGAGGCTGTATGTATAGGACAGTTCTTTCAGGGGAGAACATGGTATACTAAGCAAAATGATTACATAAAGATGTATGTGCAAATAAGAAAACGGAATGGCTAACGACCTGTACAAAGGTGGAATTGAGCGTGATACTACTCGAAGGAACAACATGCTATTTACGCATATTAACTGAAGAAGATGCTGTGATTTTTACAGAATTGGTTTCGCGGAACAAAGAATATTGGACAGTTTTCGAACCTCGCCACGATGCCAGCTATTATACGGTGCCCATGCAACGGGAAAAAATTCGTGAGTCACTGTATCAAATGAGAGATCGCAGAGAGTATAATTTCGGGATTTTCGACAGCGAAACAAGCAAATTAGTTGGACAAATTTCACTTTACAGCATAAAGCGACTGCCTTTTTCAAGCGGGTTTGTTGGATACTCGATTGACCATGAGTCTGCTGGTAAAGGAATGGGGACGGAAGCACTTGAAATGGTGACGAAATTCGGATTCGAAACTGCTGGCTTGCATAGAGTGGAAGCATACGTATCTCCGCGAAATGTTGCATCGATCCGTGTCCTTGAAAAAACGAAATTTGACCGGGAAGGGTTGCACCGCAAACTGCTGTATATTAACGGTGTTTGGGAAGATCATTATATGTATGCCCAGCTTGAGGACGATTATTGAAAGGGCAAGACCGCATGGCGATTTTTAAAAAGTCGCTTTCGGATATGGTTCCAATAATAAAAAACACATTTCCACACGCTTCTACAAGCGAAATGGAAATGTGTTTTTTATTGTCTATTTCCCGGGAAATAAAAAGGAATTAGTCGTTTTATACAGTTGTTTTCGAATAGCCATCTTCAATCACGTCAAGTTTACCTGTCTCCGGATCAATTACCAATCCGTGTACAGGAACCGTTTTATCCATTAACGGATGGTTGCGTACTGCATCGACACTCTGTTTTACACTAGCAGTTACATCTTTGAATCCGTGTAGCCAGCCTTTAAGGTCAACACCTGAATACGCAAGTGTTTTAAATAGATCACGATCAATCCCTCTAGCTACCATTTTATCGATAATTGAATCTGTGTCAATGGAGCTCATGCCGCAATCATAATGACCGACAATATATACTTCATCCGCTTGTAATTCATAAACAGCGATGAGCAGACTTCGCATAATACTTCCGAAAGGATGTGCAACAAGGGCGCCGGCACTTTTAACGATTTTAGCGTCACCATTTTTGAAGTTCATGGCACTTGGAAGAAGTTCTATAAGACGAGTATCCATGCAAGTTAAAATGACAACACGTTTGTTAGGAAATTTTGTTGTGGAAAATTTTTCGTATTGATGCTCAGAAACGAACTGGTCGTTATGTTCTAAAATAGTTGATAGAAGTGTCATTTTAAATCCTCCGTTTTTTAAAAGTATATAGAGAAAAAGGGCGCCAGATGGCAGCCCTTTTTGTATTCTCAAGAACCCAGTATAGGATTATGATTAATAGGTGACATCTGGTTTTGGATCAATTACTTCGGAATCGTGCGACACTAAAGAATCGTTCATATAGTGAATCATGAACATCGCAGCTGCACCAAATGTAACTGCAAAACCGAGGATAGTAACAATTAGTAAGGCCATAATTAGTCTCCTCTCTATTGATAATCAGTGACTGCTTCCATTATACCTCATTTACATGAAAAGTTTAAGAGCCTGTACGAATTTTATAGGAAATTCACTATTAGAACGCCCAAGTTCCTTTCCGGAAGAGTGGTTCAACGGTTCCATCTGCTAGAATACCGTCAATGTCCATTTCCCCGGATCCAATCATGAAGTCCACATGAGTGATACTTTGGTTCAGTCCGTTTTCCTCAAGTTCCTTGCGGTTCATTTCTTTGCCGCCAACTAAATTGAATGCATACGCACTTCCAATTGCTAAATGATTTGAGGCGTTTTCATCGAAAAGGGTATTGTAGAACAATAGTCCAGACGCTGAAATTGGAGACTCATGAGGGACGAGGGCAACCTCACCTAAATACTTAGCCCCTTCATCTGCTTCTATCATATTTTCCAATACATCTTGCCCCTGACCTGCCGCAATATCTGTAATTTTGCCATCTTTGAAAGTAATCTTAAAGTCATCGATAATTGTTCCGCCATAACTTAATGGTTTTGTACTTGAAACGACACCGTTCACTCCGGATTTTAAAGGTGCAGTAAAGACTTCTTCAGTTGGCATATTTGCCATGAACGTCGCACCATCCGCATTCACACTGCCAGCACCGCACCATGTATGTTTTTCCGGTAATTCAATTGTTAAATCAGTCCCAGGAGCCGTATAGTGTAATTTCAAATAATGTTTGGTATTCAGATAGTCTACTTTTTCATGCAGCCTCTGATTATGCAGTTCCCACTCTGCAACAGGATCAGCTGTATTGGCACGCGCTGCTTTAAAAATGGCATTCCATAGAGCGGGTACTTGTTCTGATTCCGGTAAGTCAGGGAAGACAAGGGATGCCCAATCAGTAGAAGGAGCAGCAATGACTGTCCAGCTGAATTTATCTGCCTGCATCATTTGACGGAATCCATCAAGTGCTTGTCCGCTCGCTTTTTGAGCATCACGAATACGTGACGGATCAACATTTTTGAATAAGTCCGGACTTTGAGAAACGATGCTCATAAAAGCAGTTCCTTTTTTTGCAAGTTCCTCGCGCTCTGCAATTTTCCAAGAAGGAAACTCTGCAAAAGAATCTGCAGGTGCTTGTTCGTACCGAATCCGTGAGATCACGTCATCGCTCCAGTCAACAAAGACTTGTCGCGCCCCCGCACCATACGCTTTTTCAACGATGATTCGGACAAACTCCCGAACGTCTGTTGAAGCACTTATAAAGAGGTTTTGGTTGGGCTGGATATTCACGCCGACTTTGACGGCCAGCTCGGCATAATTTTGTAGTTGCTGTTCAAATGTATTCAATAGATTCAAACCCCTTTCAGAAAGTACTTTAATAGTACCAATTCTGGTTTGAAAAGTGCAAAAAGAAAGACTTGAATCCGCTTTCACCTACAAAAGAAAAGATTACTGAGATTTCTCGCCCGGATTGTCTAAAGAAATCACGGATTATGACGAAATAAATAGAAGAATGAAAGACATGGAGGTCTTTACATGGATTTATCAACAGTATTTGGTTTAATTATGGGTTTCGCAGCAGTATTGGCTGGAATGGTACTAAAAGGTGCGCCGCTTGTGAACTTAGTGAATCCTGCTGCTTTCCTGATTATCATAGTTGGTACGGTAGCTGCGATAGTCATCGCATTTCCGATGAATGAGATTAAAAGGATACCGAAATTGTTCGGTGTGATTTTCAAAGAACAGAAACTTACTTCAGACGCAAATATTATCCGGATGTTTTCATCTTGGGCAGATGTAGCAAGAAGAGAGGGGCTTCTATCACTTGAAGCGCAAACCGATTCTATCGAAGACCCTTTCTTGAAAAACGGGTTAGGACTTGCCATTGACGGACAGAACGCAGATTATATCCGGGATGTGCTCGGCGAAGAAGTAGATGCAATGTCAGAGAGACATTCTTCCGGGTCTCTTATTTTCACTCAGGCGGGTACATATGCGCCTACTCTCGGTGTACTCGGTGCGGTAATTGGACTCATTTCTGCACTGGGGAATATGAATGATACCGAAGCACTCGGTCATGCGATTTCCGCAGCTTTTATCGCGACACTGCTAGGGATTTTTACAGGGTATGTACTCTGGCATCCATTTGCTAACAAGCTAAAACGGAAGTCAGCAGAAGAAGTGCGACAGAAAAACATGATGATTGAAGGAATACTTTCTGTTTTAGAAGGAGAAGCTCCACGCGTAATTGAACAAAAGCTATCTTCATATCTATCTATGGAGGAACGTCGTAAGCTTGCTAACGAAAGCTCGAAAGGCAAGGAGGCGGGAGAAGTTGCCGAAGAAGCGTAAGCGCAAAAAAGATGATGGTCACGTTGATGAATCCTGGCTTCTACCTTATTCAGACTTGTTAACATTACTTCTGGCTTTGTTCATCGTATTGTTTGCATCGAGTTCTGTGGATGAAGCGAAGTTCAGTCAAATTTCATCGGTATTCAATGAAATTTTTGACGGAGGTAAAGGGGTTATGGAGAGTTCTTCTCCAACTACAGTACCTGTGCCGCAGGATGACTTAGGTGCTGAAAACGATAATTCTTCCTATTTAGAGGACCAGCGATCACTCGGAGAAATCCAAGAGAATCTGGAAGACTATATTGCTGAAAATGAGTTAGAAGGACAGTTTGATACAAAGCTTACGGAAGAGGGACTGCTGGTTACGATACGTGACAGCGTGTTGTTCAAAACAGGCAGTGCCGAAATCGATATACAATATCGTTCGATTGCATCGGACATTGCAAAATTACTGGTATTTGAAAAGCCCCGTCAAATCGTGATTGCTGGTCATACGGATAATGTACCGATGGTTAGCGGTCAGTATAAATCGAACTGGGAGCTCAGCGTTATGCGTGCAGTTAATTTCTTATCAATTATTGCTGAAAATAATCAGGTAGATCCGATGGCGTTCAGTGCTAAAGGGTATGGAGAATTTCGTCCTATCGCAACAAACGATACAGAGTCCAATCGTGCAAAGAACAGACGTGTTGAAGTTTTAATTCAACCGCTCGTATTAAAAGATGGGACAGCATATGAATAACCGCTAAATAAAAAGCAGCAACTCCGCGGAATGGGAGCTGCTGCTTTTTGCTGTAGGACATATTGGGAATTAACCGCGAAGTGAACCGAGTTCGGCAACAATTGCCTGCATCTCGTTCGGTGTAATGGTCTCGCGTTTCATTACCATTTTGTAAATGTAATGAAGATCTTCGTATTTAGATGTACTGAAGTTCTCTGCCTTCATAGCATCTACATTGACCATACGAAGCTTTTCTTTAATTTCAGTAATCATATAAGAAACATTTTCAGGAGTGGGTTGAGTTAAGTCCATAGTTTTTTCCGCCTTTCGCTATCTACGGACTTAATCATTCCATTAATTTAAGTCACTGTCAACCTGCATATTCTCTTTTTCCTTTTTCTCTTCTTTGATTTTAGCTTGGAAACGTTTGGACTCCATTACAATGACACCAGACAAACCGAGAAGGCCGATAAGGTTCGGAATTGCCATCAGACCGTTTAGAACATCCGCGAGTGTCCATACAACATCTAGAGTTGCCGTAGCTCCTACGAAGATGAAGAGTACAAAGACAATGCGATAAGCGAAAACAGCTTTTGGATTCGGGAACAAGTACTGGAAGCACTTCTCACCATAATAACTCCATCCTAGAATCGTAGATGATGCAAAGAAGATGAGTCCAATAGTTACAATCATGGGTCCAGCTCCGCCTAGGAACTCACCGAATGCTGCCCCAGTTAATGCTCCTTTATCGATACCGTTTTTCCACTGCCCAGACATAACGATTGTTACGCCAGTAATTGAACAGATGATCAGTGTATCAAACAAAACTTGTGTCATGGAAATTAGTGCCTGACGTCCAGGCATGTCGGTCTTTGCTGCTGCTGCGGCGATGGGAGCAGATCCGAGACCTGCTTCGTTTGAGAAAAGTCCGCGAGCAACTCCAAAACGAATTACTGTACCAATCGCTCCGCCTGCAATAGCTTGACCAGAAAATGCATCGCTGAATATCAAGCCGAATGCAGCTGGAACCAAGTCGAAGTTTAAGATAATAATAATTGCTCCTGCAATGAAATAGAAAAGTGCCATAATCGGAACAAAGAATGCTGTTACTTTCCCAATTGACTTGATGCCGCCTAAAATTACAAGTGCCCCGAAAATGACGAGCGCAATTCCAGTTACCCAAAAAGGTACATTAAACGCATTATTCATCGCATCTGCAACAGCTTTAGATTGTGTTCCGTTACCAATACCAAATGCAGCAAATGCACCGAAGATGGCAAATAAAACACCTAGCCATTTTTGTTTAAGACCATGTTCTAAGTAATACATCGGTCCTCCGGCCATTTGACCATTTGCATCTTTTACGCGGTATTTAACTGCGAGTACTGCTTCTCCATATTTAGTTGCCATTCCGAATAGTCCCGCGATCCACATCCAAAAGATTGCTCCGGGTCCTCCAGTTGCAACAGCACTGGCAACACCTACGATGTTACCGACACCCACCGTTGCAGCCATGGCCGTCATCAACGCCTGGAATTGTGTGATGTCGCCGTCTGCTTTTTTGTCGTGATTTCTAGAAAAGACTTGTTTCAATGAGTACGGTAATAATCGAAACTGAATGAATGTGAGTCGGAACGTTAAAAATATTCCTGTTCCAACAAGTAAAATGAGCAGTGGCGGTCCCCAAATTATGTCACTTAACTTTCCTAAAAATGCTTGTGCTTGATCCATCCCAATTCCCCCCCCTTGTTGTTTGACCAACTATATGTTTATAAATACGAAGAAAGAAGTACACACCTCCATTAATGTTGGAATAATCTAACTAATTGAACTAGTAGATGTTATTAAGTACTAATATTGCGAAACTTCAGTGCATACGTCAAGTACTTTTTTAAAAGCTTAAGCAGATTTGTTTGTTTTTTACTGACTGGGGTATAATACGGTAAGCAATTAAGTAATCTATTTGGAGGTAATTTTTATGGGGAATAGTAAACTTGGTAAATTCATCTTGTTAGGCGCTTTACTTGGCGGGGCAGCTGCTTTGCTCGATCGTGCGACGCGTAATTCTGTAATGGGCACTTCGAAAAAAGCGGCAAATGAAATTTCGTATTATGCAAAAAATCCGGATACCTTGAAGCAGAAATTGGCAGACCAGAAAGACAAATTCCAAGCTGCTTATGAACAGCTATCTGGGGATGTTTCGTATATTAAGGAACAAGTGGAAGAACTTAAAGCATTAACACCGCAAGTGAAAGAATTGGTTACGGATACGAAAGAAACATTTGTCGATTCAAAAGAAGAATACGAAACAATTATGAAAGATTCACCAGCAGCAACCTCTTAAATTCAAAAGCGAAAGGAGTGAACCGCTTTGAAAGAAGATAAAAACGACAACTTGTCCGATGGGTCGCCTTCACTTAAAGAGGCCCATCAGGACAAACCATACATAAACGAAGTATCTCATCGTTCTAATGATGAGGGGCATAAATTTTCTGATTCGAAAATAGGCGGTTTTGTCTCAGATATCCAAGAAGGCGAATTACATACTTTTGATGTAACAACAAAAGACGGGTTTATGAAAGAGTTAATTTTGCGTATTAAAACCGTTGATGTATCCGGACTTGGTGCCGAGCTCTCTTACTTCTTCTTATTTTCAATGTTTCCTATGCTTATATTCCTTTTCACACTGCTGCCGTATTTGAATCTGGACCAGTCAGAAGTCATGCTTTTCATTAGAGATTATGCACCGCCAGAAGTAGCAACGATGATTAGCGATATTCTTGAGCAAGTGCTGGCTAACAAAAATGGCGGACTGTTGTCTATTGGTATTTTGGCAACACTCTGGTCTGCATCCAAAGGGATGAATGCACTTACGAAAGCTCTAAACCGCTCTTATTTCAAAGAGGACTCACGGTCGTTCGTGGTTCAGCGCGGAATGTCGATTGTCTTTACAATTATGCTTGTACTTGTGGTCGTAGTGGCACTCGCTTTACCTGTCTTTGGAGAACAGATCGGCTCAGTGATCTTTTCGTATTTAGGATTTGAAGATGGATTTAATACATTATGGAATCAGTTGAGGTTCATACTGCCACCGGTTCTAATTGTCGTTGTCTTCACACTAATCTATTGGTTAGTGCCTGATGTGAAGCTTCCATTTAAAACAGTACTCCCAGGGGCTTTGTTTGCAACAATCGGTTGGATTATTACGACTCTCGGATTCTCATTTTATGTGTCCAATTTTGGGAGCTATGCAAATACGTATGGCAGTATCGGTACCATTATCATATTAATGCTTTGGCTCTATTTCTCCGCAATTATTCTAATGATTGGCGGGCAAATAAATGCAGTTTCAAAAGAACGGACAGAACGACTAAAAGAAATAAAAAGCAATGCCGCGGTGTAAAACCGCTGCATTGCTTTTTACTTTGTTGTATTTAGCATTCGCAAACCATTTAGAATGACCAGAATCGTACTTCCTTCATGGCCAATGACTCCAAGCGGCAAATCGACAACTTGCATAAAGTTGGAAATGATTAGCATGACGATGACGAGAATAGAAAAGAAGACATTCTGTTTCACAATCCGTTGCATCTTTCTTGAAAGTTTTATCGTGTATGGCAGTTTTGTCAAATCATTTTTCATCAGAACGACATCTGCTGTTTCCAATGCCACGTCAGTTCCTTCACCCATTGAAATTCCGCTAGTTGCAGTAGCGAGTGCTGGAGCGTCGTTAATTCCATCTCCAACCATTCCAACTGCACCGTATTCACTCATTAATTCTTTGACTTTTTTAACTTTCATATCGGGAAGACAGTCCGCTGTATAAGAGTCAATGCCTGCTTGTGAAGCAATAGCTTTTGCGGTTTTTTCGTTATCTCCCGTCAGCATAATCGTTTTCAAACCAGCTTTCTTGAGTTCACGAATTGCTTCAATTGCTTCCGGGCGGAGCACGTCTTGAAGTGCAGCAGCTGCTAGAATGCCTTCCTTATCTTTTATAAATAATACAGTTTTCCCCTCATCTGCAAGTGCAAATGCATCTCCATTATGAAAGGCTTTCGCTTTGTTGATCCCAACAAAACGAGGGCTTCCAACGAGTACTTCTCCTTCGGGAGGAAATGCACGCAAGCCGTTACCAGGAACTTCTTCAATGTCAAAGTTACGTCGCATTGGTACTTCTTTAGTGAGTGCGTAAGCCGTAACAGCTGTTGCGAGTGGGTGATTCGAGCGGGATTCAATGCCAGCTAAAAGTGACAACGCATCCTCAGCGGAAGTACCTTCACGGACGATGAAGTCTGTAACAACAGGTTTACCAGTCGTAAGCGTACCTGTTTTATCGAATACAATTGCACGTAACGAACTTAAATGTTCGAGGTGAATTCCGCCTTTAAATAAGACACCTCGTTTTGCACCGTTAGAAACAGCAGCAAGCGTTGCAGGCATGATTGAAGCGACTAGCGCACATGGGGAAGCGACAACGAGAAGTACAATCGCTCGATAGAACGTCGTAGTCCAATCCCAACCGAACAAGAAATGCGGTAAGAACAGCATAAGTGAAACTGTGAGAAGCACAACTTTGACATAACTTCCTTCAAACCGTTCAATGAACTGCTGAGAAGGAGATTTTTCACTTTGTGCATTCTGTACCATTGTAATAATTTTTTGGAATAAAGATTCACTGCTTGGTTTAGTCATTTCCATTTCAATTACGCCGCTAATATTTACTGTTCCTGCAAATAATTCATCACCGGAACGCTTGTCAGCTGGTACCGATTCGCCATTAATCGCTGACATATCAATAGAAGTACTGCCTGTTAAAATGATGCCATCTGCCGGGATTCTCTCACCAGCCTTGACCAGCAGTCTAGCACCAACTGCAAGGGAATCTGTGGACACACTTATTTCTGTGCCATCATCTTGTATAAGCCAAGCTTCTTCAGGCTGTAATTCCATAAGTGAAGAAATTTCCTTATGACTTTTGTTCAACGTGTAAGTTTCCAGCGCACCGCTTAATGCAAAGATGAAAATCAGAACCGCACCTTCGGCCCAATATCCAATAATCGCTGAACCAACTGCTGCTAGGACCATTAACATTTCAACATTAAGTTCCTTGTTTTTAATCGTTTCTTCAATTCCTTCTTTGGCTTTCGCATAACCACCGATCAAAAAAGCAGTTACATAAAGAGCTATGGAAAAAAGTTCTGCTCCATTTTTTCCGCTTAACCAAGCCGCTATAATGAGTACCCCTGATAGGATAGCTAAAACCAGCTCAATATGTTCTTTCCAGTTGACCGATTTCGGTAGCTCGGTATTTGCTTGGGTTGTCATAACACCACTCCTAATTGAGAATGAATTTCACTTTCATTTACCTTATAAAAGTCACAAAGTCGGATTCCGTAAGGGGAACCCGACTTAAATAATAGCTGTTACTACTTTATAATGACTATTAATAGTAGTATACCATAGTTGAGAAAAAAGTGTTACACTATGTATTTTTTTAGGTGAACCAGAATTTTTATATACAAAAAAGCAAGGGCTGTGAAAAACCCCTGCTGTTCAATGCATTATTGAATTTTAAACTGTTATTTCATCTTGCCCATTCGTACTTCTAAATCGTCAACGAGGCTAATGAGACGATCAATCTCTTCAATATCTGCGGTTTCAGGTTCAATCGTATCGAGCGTTTCCAAAAACTGATTCAGTCGTACTTTTAAATCATCAACTTGATTAGATGGTGAGTTTTGCATAGTGGACACCTCTTTCTATACACCTATTTTAACGGAAGTGGGCAAACAGTTCAATTAGCTAAAAAGAAATTTTGTTTTAACTATTCACAATTGAAAGTTAATGTGTTATGATACTTGTAATCACAAAAAGGAGGGCAGATGCAAAAGTTTAACTATTGAGAAGGAGGCGATTCGAAGACGTCTGGAAAGGGAAATTCTATTGGCGAATTCGCAGTAAATTTATGAACAATTTAATTACAACATAAAGCCCGGCCCTCAGTGAAAAACAAGAGGCCGGGTCTTTTAATGCGCAAAAAATTAGTTCACGAGTTCGTATGTCTTTTTAATATCGATGCAGTTGGCAACAGATTGGTACATCGAACAGTTTTTATCTGTTAACTCAAGAATTTTAGGCATCTTTTCATCCGTAAGACCATCTGCTTGCACCGTAATGTGGAAGTGGATTTTTTCAAGACGACTGGCATCATCTTGTGATCGGACTACTTCCTTCACTTCGATGTTAATGGATTGAGCAGGCATTCTTTTTTTCTCTAATATCTTTCGCATTACTCCGCCCGTACACGCAGCAATAGAAGAAACCATTAACTGGTAAGGACGGAATCCTTTTTCTTCATTAGAAGAGATTTCGAGCTTACCGAATTCTGTTTCGGTTACAAAGCCGTATTCTGTCATTTCGAATTTCATTAAAATTCCCTCCTTTGTATGCTATCATTATATAGGTTTTTGTTGAATAAGGGGTGTTTGACGAATGGCTGTCATAAAAAACTCGCAACAGCACCGGTTTTGGGTGCTAGTCGTGATCGTTTCAATTTCTGGTTTTTCTCAAGGGATGCTGCTCCCTCTAATTTCCGCTATTTTTGAGCAAGATGGCATTTCAGGCACGTTAAATGGATTGAATGCCACTGGATTATACATAGGAACATTGTTAGTTTCTCCATTCATGGAGGCACCGCTGCGAAAGTTCGGTTATAAACCAGTCATCATCGCGGGTGGTTTAATCGTTATGATTTCACTTCTATCGTTTCCTTTATGGAAAAGTGTCGTATTTTGGTTCGTTCTCCGTTTATTTATAGGAATCGGAGATCATGCACTCCATTTTGCCACACAAACTTGGATAACGAGCACTGTTTCACCTGATCGTTTAGGAAGAAGTATTTCCATCTATGGGTTATCTGTTGGTGTGGGATTTGCAATTGGCCCGATGTTTGTACCGCTCGTTTCAATAAATGAAGGGCTGCCTTTCATCGTCTCTGCATTACTCACAATGTGTGCATGGGGACTCGTATTTACGTTGAGAAATGACTTGCCGGAAGTAATGGCAGGAACGGCAACTGCCGGTCATTTTGGCAACCGTGTAAAAGCGACAGTGATTGTTGCTTGGATTGCATTCCTTGGACCGTTTGGTTATGGCTTTCTGGAGTCTTCATTGAATGCGATGTTTCCTGTATTTGCACTTAGAAATGGAATTACTTTAGGTATGGTGGCCATTATCATCCCGGCTTTTGCTTTTGGGGGCATTCTATCTCAAGTGCCTCTTGGAATTATATCTGACCGAATTGGCCGCCGTCCGGTTTTGCTAATTGCGTTAGGCGGGGGGACACTTGCCTTTACAGGTGCAGCGTTGTTCAGTGCATACGCATTCGGGATTATGGTCATGTTTTTCATCGGGGGCATATTTTCAGGATCTCTCTTTTCCCTTGGTGTTGCGTATATGTCAGATCTTACCCCAAAGCATTTACTGCCAACAGGAAATTTACTTTGCGGCATATTCTTCAGCTTTGGCAGCTTGACGGGTCCCATACTTGGAGGATACGTGCTGGAAGTATCCCAGCAAAATTACTTATACTTGTTTGGAGCCTTCCTTGGAACGTTATTTTTGCTAACGTTGATGGGAAAGACAACGGTAAAGCGGGAACTCACATAACGAAAAGAAAAACAGAGACGCCGAAATGGGAGATCGGGTCTCTGTTTTTTGAAATCATTTTACTGCAGGCTTCCTAATTGGATATCCTCATATTCCATAACAAGTTCGTCCAGTGAACCAAACGTGTACCCTTTTTTCTTTGCATCTCTGATGAAATCAGGGAGTGCTTGCGCGTTGTCAGACGAAACGGTGTGCATCAGAATAACCGCACCAGGGTGCAGCTGATTCATAAGCTCGTTATAAGCGAATTCTTTTCCTTTTGGCTTATCGGCATACCAGTCGATAAAAGCGATTGACCAAAAAATATGACGATATCCGAGCGAATTCCCTACAGCAAGCAATTCCTCATTAAAGATACCTTCTGGTGGTCTTGCATACACAGTACGTTCGATGCCCGTCTTCTCTTCAAGTAGTGTATCAAACTTTTTCCACTCTTCTTTCATCTGTGCAGGGCTTAGTTTTGCCATATTAGGATGATCAAACGAATGATTTCCGATTCCATGTCCATCTTTGACCATCCGTTTTACAAGGGGTTCTGCACTTTTCAAGTAATGCCCTGTGAGGAAGAAGGTGGCGGGAGCATCCTCTTTCTTCAGCGTGTCCAATATACTTTCCGTTTCACCATTCTCATACCCATTATCAAAGGTTAAGTAGACAATCTTTTCATCGGGCTTGCCTTTGTAAATTGCACCGTACTCATTTAACATCGATTCAAGAGCGGATCCGGCATTGGGAGGTTCTCCGTTCATCGCTTTCTTAAAACCCCAATGAAATTCGTCAGCATGAGCGGCAAATGGATTGAAAGCGAGTCCTACGACTATCACGAATGCTGCCATTAATATACCAGGGCCATGGTGTTCCATCATATCGAGCACACTCCTTTTTACATAGCGTGTGCTATTGCAGTCGTTCTATACATCGCCTATTCCAGAATAGTTGCAAGTGCAGGACGAATTGCGGGATGCTTAAAATTAAATTTACTTTTGTTAAGTTTTTCAGGTAAGACATGCTGTCCTTCTAGAACCAATTTACTTTTCTTGCCTAATGCGAGCTTCATAGCAATACTCGGAACTGGCAGCCAGTGGGGGCGATGCATGACAGACCCGATTGCTTTTCCCAAATCAGACATCCTTACAGGCGCAGGGGCAGTTACATTAACAGGACCTTCTATAGAAGGCGTCGTGATTGCAAAGTAAATTGCACGTGCGACATCTTCAACATGAACCCATGATATCCATTGTTGTCCGGAACCTATTGGACCGCCAGCAAATAACTTGTACGGAAGTGCAATAAGAGGCAATGCACCGCCGCCTTTGCCGAATACCGTTCCAAATCTCGTGTAAACGACCCGAGTCCCGTATTCTCTCATTTTGGATGCTTTCTGCTCCCAATCGTGAACTGTTTTGCCAAGGAAATCATGAGCGATTTCAGGTGAGCTGTCTGTATACACGTGAGTTTCTGAAGTCGGATAGATTCCGACAGCGCTGGCGTTTACGAATACGTCTGGTTTTTGACGTAGCGTACTGAGTATGCGCAGCAATTCATCTGTCGCTTCCATTCGACTGTTATAAATCTTTTTTTGATGTTCTTCTGACCAGTTCCCGTCATTGATGGAAACTCCAGCTAAATTTACAACGGCATCTGGAGGAGTAAGGACTTGCTCCGGTTTTTTATCATTATGCATCCATTGCACAAAATGAACACCATTTTCTTCTTTCGACTCTCTTCTTGATAGTACTGTGATGGAATGTCCATCAGTTTTAAGTAATTCAATGAGTTTGGAACCGATGAATCCAGTCCCGCCAGTAATTAAGATATTCATGAAATTGCTCCTTTCGAAAATGATAAACGAAACAGCTGACCCGCATAATGAGAACAGGTATACTAATAGTAGCAGGAGGTGATGGACGTGCCGGTCATAACAAAAATTACGCAGCAAACGCGTGACAAAGAACGATATAATATCTTTTTAGACGAAATTTACGCGTTCAGCGTACATGAAGCGAATCTCGTTAAATTCGGGTTAACTAAAGGAATGCAGCTAGATAACTGGGAAAAAGAAAACCTTGTCTATGAAGAAGAGATTCAACGTGCCTTTAATAGAGCCCTTCATTTTCTTGGATTCAGAATGCGAAGTGAACATGAAGTGAAACAAAAGCTTCTGCAGGCCGAGTTCGGAGAATCGGTCATTAAAGAAGCCATTATAAAGTTGAAAAAGTTAGGTTTCCTGGATGATCAAGCTTTTTCAGAAGCTCTGCTTAGTACTCAAAAAAATACATCTTCGAAGGGACCGAATGCTATCAAACAGGAAATGAAGAACAAAGGAATTGACCCGTCCATTCAAGAGTCTGTACTGGAAGAATATAATCCAAAAGAACAGTTAGAGACTGCAACTAGACTAGCAGAAAAAGCAGCACGCAAACATCATACAATTGCACCCGCTCAACTCAAACAACGGATTCAAAACGCACTTCAACGCAAAGGATTTTCGTTTGACATCATTAAAGAAGCAATCAATGCAGTTGAATTTGAGCCTGATGAAGATGAGTGGACTTCTATAACCGAAACAACAGGAGAAAAAGCTTGGCGCCGTGTCAGCATAAAGTACAAGGGGTACGACCGAAAAAGACGTGTAAAACAAGCGATGTATCAAAAAGGAATTCCGTTTGATCGAATCGATGCTTTCATTGAAAAAAAGGAGCTTGAAGAAGATGCAGAATGAAAAAAAATACAGTCAAATGACTGAACAAGAATTGCGTACAGAAATTGCACGGCTTATGGAGAAAGCAAGAAAAGCGGAACAGCTCGGGATTTTGAACGAATACGCAGTTTACCAGCGTAAAGCGGTAATGGCCCAATCATTCCTAGTCGATCCGGCTTCAATAGTACCTGGAGAAATCTATAAAATCCAAGGAGATGAAGGATACTTCTTTAAAGTGGATTACTTAAAAGGACATTTTGCTTGGGGATACCGCATGGGCGGTGAATACGCTGAAGAAGCGCTTCCACTCGCCATGCTTACATCCGTCAAATCTGGAAAATGATTCAAAGAAGTTACGATTCTTCTAGGAAGTTCAGTTTCTTACGCAATTTGTCTTCCGAGAAGATCCAGCCAGTATAGGAGTTCACCACGTTGAAGTCTTCGTCAACATGTGCAACTGCAACAAAGGGATAGAATGTTTTACTTCGATAACGCAAGTCAATCAGGCGAACTTCAGTCAGTACATCGACTTGTGAGATTTCCCAACGATAAATAGGAGAGAATGAGACGAATGCCTTTACGTTTCTGTCTGTCAAAGCTGCTTTCACATACGGAGATTCCGGCAAAGGTTTGCGATCGAAGTGATCGTAAATAGTTACAGACCGGCCGTATGCACGTCCGACGTAATGATCTTTTTCAGTCGAAGCAGCAATTCTCCATTGGAAGAATCGCATCGTTGGAGCGATGTATATGTCAGTTGCATTTGGAATCGTATTGTTAACAGCTCTTTTAACTGCACCGCGTACTGCAAAGCGCAGTAAATAATAGATGAAGACGATGCCATACAATATACTCATCGTTAGAACAGGCGGTGCCCCAAAGATCCACGCTGCGATTGCGATTACATGTAAAGCGAAAATTATCGGATCAAACGTATTGATGACGCTTAAAGCGACCCATCTATGCGAAAAAGGCCTGAGTGCCTGCGTCCCGTATGAATTAAAGATGTCAACAAACACATGGATGAAAACAGCGAGAAATGTCCACGCCCATAAATGAATGTAATTTGCTTCAGGTACGAAAAATGATAATACGATGGAAATAACAATCGGCCATAAAAGCACAGCCGGTATGGAGTGCGTGATTCCTCTATGATTCCGTATATAAACAGCATTATTACGCAGTTTTAGAACGGTATCTGTATCCGGTGCAAGCGAACCTAGCATGATGCCCGCAAAAACTGGACCCATTGTTGCTGAGTGTGAGGCAACGATCGGATCTGCCATTGCAAGTCCGCTTATGGCAATGCCCATTGCAATATGTGTTCCCGTGTCCACTCCATCACTCCTTTAAATTGACGTATCCATTGAAATGAATTCAACAGTTACTTAATTATATACCCAAATTTGAATAACCTAAAAGTATTATCCGTTAGAAGGAGTTTGTCCATGAAAATTTCGCAGAAGGAAGAGTTTAACGAAAGACTTCTTTCTTGGTATCATCAGGAAAAAAGAGACTTGCCATGGAGGAGAACATCGAATCCCTACTATATATGGGTTTCGGAAGTCATGCTGCAGCAAACGAGAGTCGATACGGTCATCCCGTATTATGAACGATTCATTCAATCCTTTCCTACAATGGAATCCTTGGCTGAAGCCGAGGAAGAGCATGTCCTTAAACATTGGGAAGGGTTAGGATATTATTCTCGTGTCCGGAATTTACAGGCAGGCGTTAAAGAAGTCGTAGAAAGTTATAATTGTAAAATTCCTCAAACCCGCAATGAGATTTTGAAATTGAAAGGAATTGGACCCTATACAGCCGGGGCCGTTTTAAGTATAGCCTACGGGGTTCCTGAACATGCAGTGGATGGAAATGTTATGCGTGTGTTCTCAAGACTTTTTTTAATTGATAAAGATATTGCAATTCCAAAAACGAAAAAGATATTTGAGCAGCGAGTGATGGAAGTGATCGATGAAACAGATCCGTCCTCTTTCAATCAGGCCATTATGGAACTGGGGGCAACTATTTGTACACCTAACCCGAGATGTCTGCTCTGTCCGGTTAGAGAATTTTGTACAGCCTTTGAAGAAGGAAAACAAGATGAACTTCCAATAAAAACGAAAAAGATGAAAAAAAAAGTTGTGACAATCCGATCCTTTGCGATTTCTGAACCTGGAGGAAAGTGGTTATTAAGAAAAAGACCCTCAAATGGGCTCCTCGGTGATTTTTGGGAGTTCCCGCAAATTGAGGACAGTCCTGCACTGGAAATCACCGAGTCGCTGAAGAACGAAACGGGCTTGCTTATTGAACAAGGACAAGCGTACACACAGTTTAAGCATATCTTTTCGCACGTCACTTGGCTGGTTGAAGGAGTTCATGCAGTGCTTCTTGATGCTTCACCGATTCCTGAAGGATACCGTTTTTTCTCTGAGGAAGAATTGGAGCTTCTTCCAAAATCGAAACCGATGAGCAAACTTCTGGAGCAATTGAAAAATAAATAAATAAGAACGGGATAATTTACGAAGGGCTGGATATGCTAGTTGTTACGGAGGTGAAAATCCATGACAACAAACAACCAGCGGAATCAGAAAAACAACCAGCAACAGCAATACAAACAACAAAACCAACAAAACAATCCGCTCATGAACGAAGAGTTTGGAGCCGAAACTGATGTACAGCACGTGAAACAACAAAACCAAAAAGCTGAAGCAAACAAACGAAAAGCTTCAGGAGCACGTGCAAACAGTTACGAAGACCAGACAAAATAATTGGATGGACACCACCGGCCGGCAGGAGTAATTAACTCCTTGCCGGTTTTTCAATTCACAACAGGGGCAAACATTTTCTATTTTCAGGTACGGTTGGTATAATGTTGTGATAAGAATGGAGCGGTAAATTTCCCGGTCATAAAAAGGTGGTTTTAAGGATGGATATTCCAAAAGAAGGGGAAACAGTACAAGTACATAGTTATAAGCACGATGGCCATATCCACAGAGTTTGGCAAGAGACAATGGTTCTGAAAGGTACCCGCAATATTATTATCGGAGCAAACGATCGAACGCTCGTCACGGAATCGGATGGAAGAACGTGGATTACACGCGAACCGTCAATCTGTTATTTCCATGCCGAACGCTGGTTTAACATCATCTGCATGCTTCGGGAAGATGGTGTGTACTACTATGTCAACATCAGTTCACCGTTTGTGTTCGATAATAACTCCATTAAATACATTGATTACGATTTGGATGTAAAAGTTTTTCCTGATATGAGCTACCTCATCTTGGATGAAGATGAATATGCAGATCATAAAAAGAAAATGGGTTATCCCGAAGTGATTGATAAAATCTTACGTCGTAATCTTGAAACACTTCTTAGCTGGATCAAGCAGCGCAAGGGTCCGTTTGCTCCAGACTTCATAAATGTCTGGACATCGCGTTACGAGTTTAATAAGAATATGAAAAGTGAAGAATGATAAGCCGGGCTGCGATCTTTGCGGCAGGCTTTTTTAGATAGGAGGTATGAAATGGGAGAGAGTACTAAACGATATTTGAAATTTGTTAAACCCTATACCTGGCAGATTGTATTAACTGTGATCATTGGAATCATCAAATTTGCGATTCCGCTATTTATTCCGTTTCTTATAAAAATTGTAATTGATGACGTCATTGGATCACCAACGATGACAGCAGATGAAAAAACTGCACAACTTTTCTACTGGCTTGGCGGAACGGCTCTTGTGTTTTTTATCATCCGGCCACCAGTTGAATACTACCGACAATATTACGCTCAGTTAGTCAGTAATAAAATTCTCTATGATATACGGCAAAATTTGTACGGACACTTGCAAAAGCTCAGCTTGCGTTTTTACACGGAAACGCGCGCCGGGGAAGTGATTTCCCGGATTATCAATGACGTGGAGCAAACGAAAAACTTCGTTATGATCGGATTAATGAACGTTTGGCTGGATCTCGCGACAATACTTATCGCGATCGGGATTATGCTCTCCATGGACGTGCCATTGACACTTGTAACACTGCTGGCATTCCCGTTCTATGCATTCAGCGTGAAACACTTTTTCGGCAAGCTTCGTCAGCTGACAGGTGAAAGATCGCAGGCACTGGCAAACGTTCAAAGCTATTTGCATGAGCGTGTTGCAGGGGTAAGTGTCATTAAGAGTTTTTCGCTGGAAGCAATTGAACAAGATCGTTTTGATGAGACGAATGGAAAGTTTCTCGACAAAGCGATTGAACATACGAAATGGAATGCGAAGGCATTTGCCGTTGTGAACACCATAACTGATGTTGCTCCGCTGCTGGTCATTACATATGCGGGGTATCAAGTAATCAATGGTTCTTTATCTGTCGGAACAATGGTCGCATTCATTGCCTATATTGAACGGTTGTACAGTCCACTGAGAAGACTCGTCAATGCGTCGACTTCTTTGACTCAATCATTTGCATCGATGGACCGTGTGTATGAATTGATGCAGGAACCATATGAAGTGACGGATAAAAAAGATGCGGGCGCATTGCCGGCCATTCAAGGTGAAATTGAATTTGATCACGTAGAATTCGCTTATGAAGAAGAAGGGTTTCCAGTTTTAAAAGATATGAATTTCACTGTGAAACCGGGTGAAACAGTCGCGCTTGTCGGGATGAGCGGCGGCGGAAAGTCTACGATTGTCAGCCTGATTCCGCGTTTCTACGATGTCACGGGCGGGGCTATTCGTATCGATGGCCACGACTTGCGTGACATTCAGACAAAAACGTTGAGGGACCAGATCGGTATGGTGCTGCAGGATAGTATCCTATTCAGCGATTCAGTACGCAGTAATATTCTGATGGGCAAGCCCGACGCTTCGGAAGAAGAGGTTATTTCTGCTGCGAAAGCAGCCAATGCACATGACTTCATCATGGAGTTGCCGGAAGGCTATGAGACAAAAGTTGGGGAACGCGGTGTTAAACTATCAGGCGGCCAAAAACAGCGGCTCTCCATCGCGCGTGTATTTTTGAAAAACCCGCCAATGCTCATTTTGGATGAAGCCACTTCGGCACTGGATTTAGAGAGTGAGGCACTTATCCAAGATTCCTTAAGCCGGCTTGCTCATGATCGGACAACTGTAATTGTTGCGCACAGACTGTCCACCATTACGCATGCAGACAAAATCCTGGTGATTGACCATGGGGAATTGAAAGAGCAAGGAACTCATGACGAACTTATCGAGAAGCAAGGAACCTATTACGATCTATTTCAAGTTCAAACTATATAACCTAAAGCAGACAATTAAAAGGGGAAACCTTAATTGTCTGCTTTTTTCGACTGTATTGAAAATTGTCTTGATTTACGTTTAAAAAAACGTATAATACTGAATAGAAGTTATTTTTAGAAAAATAGTATTGGGAGAGGGCGGTACCATGAGCGAACGAAAAAAGGTCTTGGAAGTTAAAGACTTGCAGACCACTTTCTTTACTGATTCAGGAGCAATTCCAGCAGTCGATCACGTAGATTTCTTTGTGAGAGAAGGGGAAGTGCTTGGTATAGTGGGGGAATCAGGATGTGGAAAAAGCGTAACCTCGCTTTCAGTGATGGGGCTAGTGCCGAAACCTCCAGGCAAAATTACGGGTGGCGAAATACTATTTCAAGGTAATGACTTACTGAAGAAAAGTGAGAAAGAAATGCGATACATACGCGGGAACGACATCGCGATGATTTTCCAGGAACCAATGACCTCGTTGAATCCTCTTTTCACAATTGGAAATCAGATGTCTGAAGCGATTTTGATTCATGAAAAAAAATGGTCTAAAAAACGAGCACGCGCCCGGGCTGTTGAAATGTTGAAGCTAGTTGGTTTGCCGCGTGCGGATGAGTTAATCGACGAATATCCTCACCAGTTATCTGGCGGGATGCGACAGCGGGTAATGATTGCGATGGCACTCGTTTGTGACCCGAAGCTTCTCATTGCAGATGAACCGACTACTGCGCTGGACGTAACAATTCAAGCTCAAATTTTGAAGCTGATGAAAGAATTGAATACGCGGCTCGATACAGCGATTATGTTAATCACCCATGACCTTGGTGTAGTTGCTGAGACGTGCGAGCGGGTGATTGTCATGTATGCCGGTCAAGTAATCGAAGAAGCACCCGTTAAGAAAATCTTTGAAGATCCGAAGCATCCATACACAAAAGGACTTATCCAATCGGTGCCGGATATGCGTTATAAAAAGGACCGGCTCTACTCAATCCCGGGGAATGTCCCAAAACCAGGTTCCATTAAAAGCGGATGTAAATTTGCAGCTCGATGTGAATTTGCGTTCGACAAATGCTTAGTTGAAGATCCAGCACTGATTCACACAGAAACAGGTCATCAGACGAGATGCTTCTTATATAGTGAGGAAGGAGTGACGGAAGATGGACCAAAAGCCTTTGTTGAAAGTTGAAGGTCTTAAAAAGTACTTCCCTATTAAAAAAGGCCTTCTAGGAAAAACAGTAGGCCATGTGAAGGCAGTAGATGATATATCGTTTTATGTAAACAAAGGCGAAACGCTTGGAATCGTAGGTGAAAGCGGTTGCGGAAAGTCAACAACTGGCCGCGTGCTTATGAGACTATTGGAGCCGACCGAAGGAACTGTCGAGTTTGACGGGAAAGAGTTAACGTCTTTGTCAACGAACGAAATGAGAAAGATGCGGCGTGACATTCAAATGGTGTTTCAAGATCCGTATGCGTCACTTAATCCGCGGCATACAATTGGAAAGATTCTAGAAGAGCCGCTCCTTGTGCATGGGATTTCAGATGCTAAGGAACGGAGAAAGTCCGTTATTAAATTTTTGGAGATTGTGGGCTTGAGTGCGTTCCATGCTAAGCGCTATCCTCACCAATTTAGCGGTGGACAGCGGCAACGTATCGGAATTGCGCGTGCACTTATGACTAATCCGAAACTGATTATTGCAGATGAACCTGTATCTGCGCTTGATGTATCGATACAAGCCCAAGTATTGAACTTGATGCAAGATCTTCAGAAAGAGTTTGACTTAACCTACATCTTCATCGCCCATGATCTTGGAGTGGTACGCCACATCAGCGATCGAGTTGGAGTGATGTATTTAGGAAAGATGGTAGAACTTGCTCCAAGTGAGCAGCTATACGCAAATCCGCTTCATCCTTATACGAAAGCGCTTTTGTCAGCGGTACCCGTACCGGATCCTGAATTTGTAAAAGAACAAGTGATGATTGATGGAGATATCCCGAGTCCGGCGAATCCGCCTTCCGGGTGCACGTTCCATACACGCTGTCCTTTCAAAATGGATATCTGTACGAAAGTCTCTCCAAAGCTAACAGAACATGAGAATGGTCAATCTGTCGCTTGTCACCTTTATAGTGAACAAGCAGACACTGACATAGAAATGAAAGAAAAAGAGATGGAGGGGTCTTTATGAGGAAAGGGAAATTATGGTCACTTGCGCTTGTAATGCTTCTCGTTCTTTCTACAGCACTTGCTGCTTGTGGAAGTGACGACAAAGAAGAAGGCGCAGAGAAAGACGGTGGGAAAGCTAGCGGGAAAGAAAAAACGTTAGTATTTGGACGCGGGGGCGATTCAACTTCTCTCGATCCGTCTCGTGTTACTGAAGGAGAAACATTTAAAGTCACCGTCAATCTATTCGAAACACTTGTGAACTTCGGTGAGCAAGATACGACGATTAAGCCAGGTCTTGCGAAAGACTGGACGACATCTGATGATGGATTAACGTATACATTCAACCTTGAAGAAGGCGTTAAGTTCCATGATGGAACAGACTTCAACGCAGATGCAGTTGTTGCGAACTTCGCACGCTGGTCAGCTGGAGATGCTGAAAAGTTCCCATACTATAGCTCAATGTTCGGTGGATTCGACGGAGATGAAGAAGCAGTCATCGAGTCAGTAACAGCTGACGATGATAAGACCGTTGTGTTCACACTAAAGCGTCCACAAGCACCATTCTTGAAAAACCTGGCAATGAGCATGTTTGCAATTTCAAGCCCTGAAGCATTTGCTAAAGGAGACGATGAATACGAACGTAACCCAGTAGGAACAGGTCCATTCAAATTTGTTGAATGGAAACCAAATGATTCGATCACAATTGAAAAGAACGCAGACTACTGGCAAGAAGGACTTCCTAAGCTTGATAAAGTAGTATTCCGTGCAATCCCTGATAATGCGGCACGTTTGAATGCATTGACTTCAGGTGAAATTGATTTGGCAGATGGCATCAACCCTGCTGATGGAGCGAAAATTGAAGGAGACAGCAAACTTCAATTGTTCGAACGCCCATCTATGAACGTTGGTTACTTAGGTCTTACAGTAACTCGTCCTCCGTTCGATAAGAAAGAAGTACGTCAGGCGATGAACTATGCGATCGACAAGCAAACAATCATTGATTCGTTCTTTGAAGGCCGCGCAGAATCTGCGAAAAACCCAATGCCTTCATCTATCTCTGGTTACAATGATGAGATTGAAGAATATGCATATGACCCTGAAAAAGCAAAAGAATTACTAAAGGCAGCAGGACTTGAAGATGGATTTGAAATGGAACTATGGGCAATGCCAGTTCCTCGTCCATACATGCCAGACGGCACAAAAGTTGCTGAAGTTATTCAAAGCAACTTAGCTGACGTGGGCATTAAAGCAAAAATCGTTTCATATGAGTGGGCAACTTATCTAGACAAAGCAAGTAAAGGTGAAGCAGATGCCTTCATGCTTGGATGGACAGGAGATAACGGCGATGCTGATAACTTCCTATACGTGCTGCTTGATGAAGACAACATTGCTAGTAACAACTACACGTACTTCAAGAATGATGAAACACACAAGTTATTCCTTGAAGCACAAACTGAAGTTGATGAAGATAAGCGTAACGAGCTTTACATGAAAGCTCAAGAAATTCTTCATGAAGAAGCTCCATGGGTACCACTTGCTCACTCAACGCCATTACTTGGCGGAGCAGCGGATCTTACTGGATTTGTACCGCATCCTACAGGTTCTGACTTGCTTTCGAATGTAGATTTTAAGTAAGCCTGAAGTCCACATGTCTGTGTAAAGGGGGGAGGCGCTATGCCATATCCCCCTTTCATGTTTTAAAAAGCACTGTTCTGCGCTAAAGGAAAAAAGAGCCATGAGAGGTGAACCGAATGCTCAGTTACATAGGAAAACGATTATTTCAACTAATTCCTGTTTTATTAGGAATGACATTTGTTGTTTTTATGATGATCCGCGCGATTCCTGGAAATCCTGCACAAGTCATATTAGGCCAGCAAGCAACACCTGAGGCGGTTGCTGCGCTCAATGCGAAGTTGGGGCTGGACCAGCCGTGGTATATTCAATTCTTCAGTTATTTAAAAGGACTTTTTACAGGGGATCTTGGAGAGTCGATGAGAACGAGATTGCCAGTTGCGGACGAAATTTGGCCGTACCTTGCAGCGACACTTGAGCTTGCATTGTTCGCGATGATTATCGCAGTTGTCATCGGCATCAATGCTGGTATCATTTCTGCTTGGTTCCAAAATTCCTGGTTCGACTATACGGCAATGATTTTGGCTCTTGTAGGTGTATCGATGCCAATCTTCTGGCTCGGTTTACTTGGCCAATGGGCTTTTGCGATTGAACTTCAATGGCTTCCAACGACAGGCCGTGAGCAAGTGCGAGATCCAGTTTCAGCGGTCACGAACTTGTATGTGATTGACGCGATGATCAACGGCAGATTTGATCAGCTATGGGAAGTGTTCAAGCACTTAATACTTCCGGGACTTGCTCTTGCAACAATTCCGATGGCGATTATCGCTAGAATGACTAGATCCAGTATGCTCGAAGTTATGCGTGCAGATTATATTCGAACCGCACGTGCAAAAGGTCAAAAGATGTTTTGGGTTGTTTATAAGCACGCTTTGAAAAATGCAATTATTCCGGTTTTGACGATTGTCGGTCTGCAAATGGGAATGCTCCTCGGCGGTGCGATTCTTACAGAAACAATCTTCGCATGGCCAGGTATCGGACGCTACATCTATGACGCTATTAACTATAGAGATTATCCGGTTATCCAATCAGGAATTTTAATTGTTGCATTCTTCTTCGTAATGATCAATCTCATCGTTGACTTACTCTATGGCGTGATTGATCCGAGGATAAAATATGATTGAGGAAGGAGGTTGGCACCATGTCTGAACTGACACCAAAGATTGATGGGATTGCAGAAGCTCAAATTGAGAAAGAGTCCGGACCTTGGCGGGATGCCTGGTACGGCTTTAGAAAAAGTAAAGTGGCAGTTGTAGGGATGGCAGTCGTCGTATTCTTTGTCGTTATCGCTCTTTTAGCACCATGGATCGCATCTCAAGGAATTAACGATCAGAATATGGCAGACCGACTCCATCCGCCTTCTGCCGAATATTGGTTTGGAACGGATGATTTTGGCCGGGATATTCTATCAAGGATTATACATGGCGCTCGTATTTCGTTAGCGGTCGGCTTCTTCTCAGTAATCGGATCCGTAGTGGTGGGGAGTATCCTTGGAATTATTGCAGGATATTATGGCCGTTGGGTAGATATCATTATTTCACGTATCTTTGATATCATGCTTGCGTTTCCTTCTATTTTGCTTGCGATTGCGATTGTAGCTGTACTCGGACCGAGTTTACGCAACGCACTCATTGCCATTGCTACGATTAACGTGCCGAACTTCGGAAGGCTGATTCGTTCGAAAGTGCTTAGTATTAAGGAAGATGAGTACATCACTTCCGCGAAAGCAATCGGGATGAAAGACGCTCGTATATTGTTTTCACATATTTTACCGAATTCCATGGCGCCGGTCATTGTACAAGGAACTCTTGCCATTGCAACTGCAATTCTTGAAGCAGCTGCACTAGGATTCCTTGGATTAGGGGCTCAAGCGCCTCAACCGGAATGGGGCAAAATGCTGGCGGATTCCAAAGATTACTTGCAGTCAGCACCATGGACGATGATATTCCCTGGACTCGCGATTATGTTGACGGTATTAGGATTTAACTTAATGGGAGACGGGTTGCGTGATGCACTCGATCCTAAAATGAAAAGCTAAAAAACCTAGAGGCAGCTGTCCTCTAGGTTTTTTTAATAGATTTCATCATCAAATTTAGTATTGGCTTCGTTGTCATATCTGCGCTGGTAAGTGACGACAAGACTATCCAAGTGCTCCAGCTGTTCTTCATAGTTAAGAATAGAAGAAAGAATGTGGAGCAAATAGTAAGTGGAGAACTCTTCATCCTCTTCTTTTGAAAGAACAATCTCTTTCACGAAGATTTCCATAACCTCATGCCGCTGGATATGCTCATCATGAAGCCCTGTGCTTAACTGATCTGCTTTTAACTTACCGACAAACTTCAAATGCAATTGTTCATGATATGTGAGGATCGCATCCAGTCGTTCTTGAATCATCATCTTAAAGTGATCAGGCAATACGGCCAGCTCACTTTCATACAAATGAAGTTTCTTCAGCACTTGAAGACTTGCGTTCGACGCAACAATCATTTGCCGGTAAATGACGAGCTTTCGTGCTTTTGCATATTGGTTCTTTTTTAAATAGTAGCGTTCTTCCTTATACAGCAAATAGAGCTGATCAATATTTGTCAGTTGTTCCTTAGAGTACACAATTACATTTTTCGTTGCAATAAAGTCGGATGCTTGCCGGCCAGTGAGACGGATCCAACGAATGATTTCGTCTTGCACTTGGTGAATGGATTGAAAAAGCTTAACTTCGTACTTGGGCGGTATGAATAGCAGATTAACTAAAAATGCTGCCAAGACTCCGATTGTAATCGTTAATACACGAAGGGATGCAAGTAAAAGAAAGTCATCACCCTGGATTTCCATAACCGCAACCGTCGTGACCAGTGCAAGACCAATCGATTTCTCCAGACCGAGTTTTAACATGACTAAAATAACAATTACGGCTGCCAATCCGATGATGACTAACTGATGGCCGAAAATAAGAATAAAGACTACGCCTATTGTAGCGCCGATTAAGTTACCTTGAATTCGTTCAATAACTTGCAAATATGACCTGTAAATGGTGGGCTGAATTGCGAATATCGCAGCAATCCCCGCAAACACAGGAGTGGGCAAATCGAGCGATTGCGCAACGAACAAAGCGAAGACAATCGCAATACCCGTTTTCAAACTTCGGGCACCAAGCTTCATGAATGTATTCCTCTCTTTAACGGTCTCTTTTGCGCTACTTTACAATAAATTCCGGCGCTGGTCAACTGGCCATTATTAAAGTAATTCTGCAAATGCGAGGTCTACAGCGACCAAAGTATCCTGGATGTCTTTCTCTGTATGTGCAGAGGTGATAAACCAAGCTTCGTATTTAGAAGGAGCCAAGTTGACACCATTCTTTAGCAGCAGTTTAAAGAACTTACCGAATCGTTCGCCGTCTGTCGCTTCTGCCTGATCGTAGTTTACAATTGTTTCTTCTGTAAAGAAGACCGTTAAGGCGCCGCATTTTCGATTGATGGTAATCGGAACGTGGTGTTTCTTTGCAGATTGGAGAATTCCTTCTTCAAGCATAGCGCCAAGACGATCGAGTTCTGCGTAAAGTCCTGGAGTTTGAAGTACTTCCAGACAAGCGATTCCTGACAGCATAGATGCTGGATTGCCTGCCATTGTTCCTGCCTGATAAGCAGGTCCGAGCGGGGCAACTGTATCCATAATTTCAGATTTACCGCCATATGCACCGATTGGCAAACCGCCGCCGATAATCTTTCCAAGTGCCATTAAATCCGGCTCTAGTCCAAGAAGCTCAGCCGCTGAACCATAATGGAAACGGAATGCAGTAATGACTTCATCGTATACGATTAATGCACCTTTTTCTTTGGCAATCTCGTGTACAAGCGGTAGGAAGCCTTCTTGAGGTTCCACGATTCCGAAGTTCCCGACGATTGGTTCCACTAAGATACAAGCAATCTGATCTCCCCATTTGTCCATAGCAGCTTTAAATGCTTCAGGGTTGTTAAATGGAATCGTAATGACTTCTTCTGCAATCGTCTTAGGGACGCCCGCTGAGTCTGGAGTTCCAAGTGTTGCAGGTCCTGAACCAGCAGCAACTAACACGAGGTCAGAGTGGCCGTGGTAACAGCCAGCAAATTTCATGATTTTAGTACGTCCTGTAAAGGCTCTTGAAACACGAATTGTCGTCATGACAGCTTCAGTTCCTGAATTGACAAAACGGACCTTATCTAAACCAGGAATCGCCTCTTTAATCATTTTTGCGAACTTCACTTCATGTTTAGTAGGTGTTCCATAGAGCAGGCCATTCTCAGCGGCTTTTGTGACAGCTGCTGTTATGTGAGGATGGGCATGCCCCGTAATGATTGGACCATATGCACCTAAGTAGTCAATAAACTTATTTCCATCAACGTCCCAGAAATAAGGGCCTTCTGCGCGTTCCATAACAGTTGGTGCTCCTCCGCCTACAGCTTTGTAGCCTCGGGATGGGCTGTTAACCCCGCCTACAATATGTTCGCACGCTTCTGCATAGATTGCTTCTGAGTTAGTTCTTTTCATTGTTATTCCTCCGTTCAAATCACTTCTTTTCTATTTTACCTAATAATGAGCGAAACACCAAAGGAATTGAAAAAGACGGAGTAGTCCGATACTATAATAGGAAAGAATCTGATAGGGGGAATGAGAAATGTCGACGCTTGAAGGGTTGCATGCACCTGATTTTACCTTACAAAATGAAAACGGAAATTCAATAACACTTTCTGAATATGCTGGGAAGAAATATGTAATTCTTTACTTCTATCCTAAGGATGCAACGCCAGGATGTACGTTAGAAGCACAAACATTTAAAGAGAATCATACAGAATTTAACGCACTCGATGCAGTGATTCTAGGTGTGAGTCCTGACGGAGAAGCTTCCCATCTCAAATTCAGTGACAAACACGGACTTCCATTTTCTCTTCTTGCAGATACAGAACATACAGTATCTGAGCTGTATGGTGTATGGAAACTGAAAAAGACATTTGGAAAAGAGTACATGGGCATTGAGCGTTCCACATTTCTCATTGATCCGACAGGCACTGTTATTAAAGAGTGGCGCAAGGTTAAAGTGGATGGTCATATAGATACTGTTTATCAAACATTATTGCAGCTATCTAATGAAGTAAATAGTGATTCGCAATGACGAATGCATTAGTAACATTTCCTATTAAAGAACAATTTCGACAAAGCTTGAGCGAACAGTTCCCGCAAATTCACTTCGATTTTGCAGATACCCTCGAAGGTTCTGGCGGCAAGGAAGTTACAATTCTTGTAACATACGGCAGTGACTTGACTGAAAAGATTTTGGATCAGCTCACGGATTTGAAATGGGTCATGGTGGCATCAGCAGGAGTGGATAAAATGCCGCTTGAAAAACTGGGGAAGCGTGGAATTCTTGTAACGAATGTAAGCGGGATTCACAAGACCCCTCTGGCTGAGTCGGTGCTTGCGCATATTCTGTCTCTCAATCGAGCACTTCCAATAATTCAGGAACAGCAGAAACAAAAGGTTTGGGAAAAAATGAAGTCCAGTGAACTGCGGGGATCTAAAGCGCTTATTCTCGGTCCAGGTGCAATAGGCGGGGAAACTGGTCGGCTGCTTCAGGCATTCGGGGTATATACAATTGGATGCAGCCGATCTGGCAATGTGCATGATGGAATGGACGAGGATATTTCGTTCGCTCATATTCATGAATACTTGCCCGAAGCGGATTATATCATTTCTGTTTTGCCTAGTACACAGGAGACAAGATGGATTTTACATCGATCGCATTTCCAGCACATGAAAAAGAGCGCGGTATTTATGAACTTTGGCCGGGGGGACTTGGTAAAAGAACAAGTTATAGTTGAAGCACTTCAACAAGGCGAAATCGCTCATGCAGTGCTTGATGTATTTGAACAGGAACCGCTGCCATTAGAAAGTCCTTTATGGGAGATGGAAAACTGCACAGTGTCACCGCATGTTTCAGCGCTATCAGCAAAGTATGTGGAGCGTGCCCTAGAAATCTTTAATGAGAATCTTCAGATTTGGCTATCGGATAATAAAGAATTTAAAAATGTAATTGAGACAGAAAGAGGCTATTGACCGCCTTCACACTTACTTGGCAACCCAGAATGGTTGACACCAGACAACGAATTCAGTAAACTAATTATAATGATTATAAAGAAGTAATCCTTATGGAATAGAGGTGTTCGTTATGTCTGGTGCAATGCTTAAAGACGCGCTAGTCACATTGAAGGAAAGTGGTGTTCGGATCACTCCGCAGCGACATGCCATTTTAGAATTCCTCATTTCTTCTGAATCCCATCCAACGGCGGATGAAATTTACAAAGCACTCGAAAAGGATTTTCCAAATATGAGTGTAGCGACAGTCTACAATAATTTGCGTGTGTTCAGAAATTCCGGACTTGTTAAGGAATTGACGTACGGGGACGCATCCAGCAGATTTGATTTTGTCACACATGACCACTACCACATTATTTGTGATCAATGTGGAAGTATTGTCGATTTTCATCATCCGGGGCTTGAAGAGGTGGAACGTTTGGCTTCCCATGTGACCGGCTTTAAAGTGAATTCTCACCGTTTAGAAGTATATGGAGTTTGTCCATCATGTGAGGAAAAAGTTTCTAAAGCTAACTAAAAACACGTACTTCTCTTATGATATAGAAGAGAAGTACGTGTTTTTTGCATTAGCTTTTTCGTTTACTCGGTTTATTATAAATTTCATCAAAGTCTTTTCCTTCAAGTGCAGGATCCATTGTCAGCGGCTCTCTGCAGTGGCCGCACATGTCTACACGTCCAAGCATCTTTGTTTCCTTGCCGCAATTCGGGCAAACTATCTGAACGGCTCGTGTTGAAAGGGTGCCAATCCAAGCATAAACGACGACGCTTGCTAGAATAGCTAATACACCAAGAACCATAAATAGCAACATGATGATTTCGTATTTTCTGAAGAACAGCCCGATATACATAACAATCACTCCGATAAAGATGAGTGAAAGAGCAAATGACCGAATGCGATTGATTTTATTTTTATAAGGTTTCATTGCTTTACCTCCTTGTGATTCGCTCCCTTAATATAGCACATATTTAAGTAGAGCAACATAGGAGTCTCTTGAAGGAGGATTTGCGGAACCTCTGGCGAATTTATATATCATCTAGGGAGGAATTACAATGGAACAAACACTCAGACCAATCTATCAAGAACGGGCAAGTTTTCCGGACACACTCGGTGTGCTGCTCGTAAGCAAACGGTGGGAAGGAGATCCCCTGACTGATACTTTTGATGAAATCCTGCTGATTATATCCTCATCAAATATGATTCCCATTCAAACAAAGCACTATACAGACGGTGAAGAGAAGGCAGCGCTGCACATCATCGGTGAGAACCAGCTGAAGAAATGGCTGCTTCTTGGAACGAAACGGAAAGTTGTAGATTGGCTCTTCTACGGAAAAGTCTTCTTCGACCGCAACGAATATATAGAAGACTTGAAAACTGAACTGCAAGAATACCCTTTCTTCGGAAGAGATTTAAAGATGGGAATCGAACTTGCGAAACTGGTTCGCCGTTATATGGAAGGAAAGACGTTTTTTGAACAACATCATTATATGGACGCTTACCATCATGCTGTACAATCCCTTCATCATTTAGCGAGATTGTCAGTGATTGAAAAAGGAATTCTTCCTGAAGTAACTGTATGGTCTCAAGTAAAGAAAATCGATCCTTCTATATATAAACTTTACGAAGAACTGATTATGAGTGATGAGCCTATTGAGAAACGGCTGGAGCTTATGTTTTTAGCGAGTGAGTTCTTTATTCATAATCGTACCGAATATGGTGCGCGACATATTCTGGAGGTCATGTCCCAAAAAGAGACGTGGACGATACAAGAACTTCATGAACATGATGAATTGAGTATGTACTCAGTTGATCTTGAAATGCTCATAGAATTCTTAATAGAGAAAAACATTATTCAAGTTAAGTCTGTCGACTCTAAAAATGAGTTTCTCTATCATAGAATGTATAGTGTACTCGACTGACAGCCGTACTCAACGGCTGTTTTTCTATTACCCAGCGCCGTTGCTATGCGATTTTAAAACTTTTTTAAAAAAAGTGTTGACGTACAATTGCATTCGATGTTATTATAAGTCTTGTCGCCGCGGAGGTAACTAACTAGCTTACAAAAACCGCTGAGATGAACGAAAAAAGTTTTTCAAAAATAACTTGACTGAGTTTCTCAGACATGTTAAGATAATCAAGTCGCTTCGAGAGAACGACAACATGAACCTTGAAAACTGAACAGCAAAATGTCAACGAATTATCGTTTGAGAAACCGGTTTTGCCGGTGAAGCAAACACAACAGATCTTAATCGATCTGATAGACATCTTAAATGATGCCAGTACGAATTGAGCAATCAATTTTTCACTGGTTGCTGAGATGTAGTGCAGTGCTAGGAAGCGAAGACGCGAATGAGGGAGCGTACTTAGGTACGTGACCAAATGAACAACTGAAGCTGACGGCGTAATGTGCTGCATATCAGCTGCCAGATTTATGGAGAGTTTGATCCTGGCTCAGGACGAACGCTGGCGGCATGCCTAATACATGCAAGTCGAGCGAAACTTCAGGAGCTTGCTCCTGAAGTTTAGCGGCGGACGGGTGAGTAACACGTGGGCAACCTACCTTACAGATGGGGATAACTCCGGGAAACCGGGGCTAATACCGAATAACCCATTTCTTCGCATGAAGAGATGTTGAAAGACGGTTTCGGCTGTCACTGTGAGATGGGCCCGCGGCGCATTAGTTAGTTGGTGGGGTAACGGCCTACCAAGACCACGATGCGTAGCCGACCTGAGAGGGTGATCGGCCACACTGGGACTGAGACACGGCCCAGACTCCTACGGGAGGCAGCAGTAGGGAATCTTCCACAATGGACGAAAGTCTGATGGAGCAATGCCGCGTGAGTGAAGAAGGTTCTCGGATCGTAAAGCTCTGTTGTAAGGGAAGAACAAGTACAGGAGTAACTGCCTGTACCTTGACGGTACCTTACCAGAAAGCCACGGCTAACTACGTGCCAGCAGCCGCGGTAATACGTAGGTGGCAAGCGTTGTCCGGAATTATTGGGCGTAAAGCGCGCGCAGGCGGTCCTTTAAGTCTGATGTGAAAGCCCACGGC
>JARIBI010000245.1 GCA_029257435.1 Sporosarcina sp.
GCCTGTACAAAACGCGAAGATGATTTTTGAGACTTCTGAAAAAGGAAAGAATTATCTTGGCGATGACACTCGCATTAAATACGTGGCACCCACTAAAGACGGATATGCGAAGTATGAATTGAAATAAGAATTAGTAAAGGGAGACGCACTCGTTGCGTCTCTTTTTTTTTGATTATGATTCACTATACGAAGAAAACGCTTGGAATTGGATATCTTTGTATAATTATATTAAAACTATTTTTTAGAAAGGGACTATATTTATAAACAATCGTTTTTTAGGACCGAAACTATAAGTATGATTTAATATTTGAAGAAATGGGAGATGGCTTATGTCGATTGGAAAGAAGTTATATGGAGGATTCGGTATTCTTTTAGTAGTCATTTTATTGTCTGCATTTTACAGCTTTAATCAGATTGGAAAGATTGAAGACGAGTACAACGTTTTGATGGAGAGCCGTGTTGCACAAACTGTTCTAGCTAAAAGTATACAAACAGAAAGCAGTTTGGAAGGTGTTTCTATCCGTTCTTACCTGTTACTGGGACGGCAAGATGATTTGGACCAATTTGATGAGCATTATGAGAAGATTAACCAATACATTGCAGGCATGAAGCAGTTAGCTCATTCCGATAAAATGAAAAAACTAATTAACGAGACGGAAGAGTTAAATGCAAAGTTCTATGCTGTTTCACAAGACGTCATTCAAATGAGAAAGGCGAATGATGCAGAGAGGGCAGTCGCGTTAATGGATTCAGAAATGCGTCCAATTAACGATGGCATGCGAGAAACACTGGATGAAATGACGAAGTACCAAAATGAACAATTGGACAAAGGAAACAGTGCGGCACTCAAAACTGCGAAAAACGCAAAACTGGGGTTACTTGGTGCAAGTGTAATTGCGTTAATACTTGCAGCTCTCATTTCAACTACGATTAACCGAAATATTTCTAAGCCAGTAGTTCGACTGTCCAGAGCAGTGTCAGTTGTAGCATCTGGAAACTTGTCTGATGAAGATATTCATCTGAAATCAAAGGACGAACTGAATGATCTTGCAAAATCATTTAATGAAATGAAGCAAGGCCTAAGGACCCTTATTGGGGGAGTGAATGATAACGCTTTGCACCTGACAGCATCTGCAGAAGAGCTGTCTGCAAGCACGTACGAAGTATCCCAGTCTTCTGAAGAAATGGCGAAGTCGATAGACTCTGTTGCTCAAGGTGCACATTTATCAGCATCTGCCGCAGGAGAAAGTTCAATTGCAATGGAAGAAACAGCTGTAGGAGTGCAGCGTATTGCGGAATCTGCAACTCAACTTAATGATAGTGCTGAAAAGACGATGCATATCGCTACAGAGAGCGGTCAAACGATTGAAACAGCGAAAGAGCAAATGGATATTATTTTCCAATCATCTACTCAGACATCTGAGCAGATTCAACGGTTGAGCCGTCAATCTGAAGAGATTGAAAATATTACGAATGTCATTACTGGGATTACAGAGCAAACCAACTTGCTGGCACTTAATGCGGCAATTGAAG
>JARIBI010000189.1 GCA_029257435.1 Sporosarcina sp.
GATGATTTAGACTGCTCGGCAAGTTTCCGAACTTCATCTGCAACCACTGCAAATCCTTTTCCTGCGTCACCCGCACGAGCCGCTTCAATCGCTGCGTTGAGTGCCAACAAGTTGGTTTGTTCAGCAATTCCTGTAATAATTGCTGTCACTTTTTCAATTTCGGAAGAATGATCCGCCATCTCTTTCATGATTTTCGCTGTTTCGCGAATCGTTTCCCGGATCGTCTTCATTTCATTGACAACCTCATCCATTGAAGCAGATCCTTGTCCAACTAACTGAGTGACTGCTTCTGCAGATCGCAGCATGTCTTCATTGCTTTCGGATATCTCTCCAACGCCTATAGACAGCTCGCTCATAGATTGCGTAGATTGGTCCGTAATCCGTTGTTGACGTTCACTGCCTTCGAGCTGCTGTTCGGCAGTACTGGCAATTAACTCGGACGAGGCTAAACTTTCTTCTGAACTTGCGGATAACTCTTCCGATTGCATCGCCAGCTGTTCGGCAGACACATTAATTTTGCGAATCATACTCGCTACATCTGCACCCATTTTGTTGAATGCATTTGCCATTTCGCCGACTTCGTCTTTACTTCGAACAACGAGTGGATCGATGGAGAAATTCCCATCCGCAATTTGATGCAGTCCTTCTGTTACAATCGCAACGGGTTTCGTAATCGAGCGGCTAATCCGTTTAGATAGTAATACTCCTGCCACGACTGCAATCATTATAATTGCTGCAATGATGATTGTCAGCTGCACCATCATCTGATTAACTTCTTTCCGTTTCTTTTCAAGTGCTTTGTACTGGTTGTCTTTAATCATATCCGCACGGGTCATGACGACATTTCCTACGTCTTTAGATGCTTCAGACATCCATTTAGCGATATCATCTTTCCCTTGTTCCAAATTATCGACAATATTATTTTGAAGAGTCATCGATTTTTTGTTCGAATCGACGAGTGCTTCATATTCTTTTTTCATTTTAGCGTTATTCATCATCTTGCCTAACTCTTGGATAAGCTGTTCAGAACGCTCATAGTTTTGCTGGCGTCTTTCCAGCAGCGTTTCATCCTGATAAAGCATATAGCCCCGAATATCACTTTGCATCTGTTCTTGCTTTAACACGAACTCATCCACGATATCCACTTTATGCACTTCATCATCGAGCATATTCTTATAATCACTGTTCAATTTTACAAGCAACAGAATACTAGCAGCCCCAATTACAACTAGCAATACAAGTAATAGTCCAAATCCGTTCCTCAACTTCCCCGCAATTGTTCGTTTCACCCATTCCACCCCGATTTTATCTCTTTTTTCAGAAACGACGAACTTTACCAATCGTCTGAATAGTTATAACTAGTCCAATTATATCTGTTTATTAAGAATAAATCACTACTTTTCGACCATCTTTCTCATATTGTTCTTCCCGTTATGCCTAAGTTTGCTAAAAGACATGAAAAAACCGTGCTACATAAGAGTTAGCACGGTTCACTGTTATAGCGTTATTCATCACACGAAACACCGAATCTTACAAGCTACCCGGATCTCCTTTGACGGTCCGCAATCATTTCACGAACTGTATCAGGATTTGGTCCTCCAGTGATGCTTCGGCGCTGAATGAAAATAGCCGGATCGACAATCCCCTGCCA
>JARIBI010000244.1 GCA_029257435.1 Sporosarcina sp.
AAGAAAAAACTGATTAAGTAAAACCATCCACTCACCGTACCCGCTGCTTCCTCATCCATTGCGTAGCTACCCATTTTTCTCCAACTTCCACAGGTGCTCCGCCATGCAGCGTTATATCATTTAACGCTGGATCGTTATAGAAATACTCAAAGTAAACCGCCATCCCTTTTCTCGGTGAGACTGAGAAGTTTAAGTGGGGGAAGAATGTTTCGCCACCTTGTTCTACATCATTCAAGTACATGACGAGCGTACTAATTCGGTTATTTGTCACCTTGCTAGCTGACGAGAAGAAATCATGATGTGCTCTGTATTCTTGTCCTGGCTTGTACTGAAGAATTTGCAAGCCTTCACCATGCTCGATGGGGATATTCATGACCGCTTCAATTCGTTTTTCGATTCTCTCAACAATTAGGTTCTCAGTTTCTTCAATAAACATACTGCTGCTTGTTCGTAATGCGTTTTCTTCACGAACCGTGCCGATTTTTGAACGTTTCATCTTGTCTGTTGATAATCTGATGAGTTCATCGCACTCTTCATGACTTAACATATTGCTTAGGACGACGACCATTGGTTCTTCGATTTTTGCGACGATGTCAATCTCTCTATCTGTCAGTATTTTTTTACCGACGTGGTTAAATATCGTTTGCTCTTTATTCTCCGCTATCAACTTCGAACACCTCTTCAATAGTTTGATTTTCAAATCAAATATGCCCTGGGGCTATGAGTGTACAGCTAATCTCGGACTTCTTGTACGATTCACACTTCCTCTTTGGATGTAAAGTTAATTTATTTTAGCATGCCGGAATAGCTATCGTAAATTAAGAATGTAGTCAAAAAGGTAGTTATATATTCCTGTTTTTAGTAATGTATTTGCCGTTTAGTCATATCTAACTAGACATGACCAATAGTTAAGGTGAAACATATATCATCTTCCATATAAAATCGATCGTTTCTTGCACCGGCATATGTAACGAGTACTCTTATTTACTTCTAATTTATTAAGTGGTATATTTACTAAGTCCAATCATCCTACAACTTTTCAAAAAACCTTTGGAGGTGCACTCATGCTGAAAAAGACAGAACGTTTGTCATTGGTTGAGCAAGTGGTGATTCAAATTGAACATCTTATCGAAAGCGGTCATTGGCAAATTGGTGATCATTTGCCTGCAGAAATGCAATTGATGCAAGAATTTGATGTGAGTCGGAATACACTAAGAGAAGCGATCCGTGCTCTTGTTCATGCAGGTTTACTTGAAACCAAACAAGGTAGCGGAACAATTGTAAAATCATCAAGTGCCTTTGGTGTAGCACTTCATAGACAAGTGGAAAAGTCGAGCGTTATGGAAACCTTAGAGGTGCGTCTCGCTTTGGAAAGAGAAGCAGCACAGCTTGCAGCCACCCGGCGTGATGATTTTGATTTAGAAGCGATGACGGAGTCTATTCAGTTGTGCAAAGCGGCATCTGAAAAAGGAGATGTACAGGAATTTTTACAGGCAGACATTGTATTTCATAAAGCAATGGTTAAAGCCTCCCATAATCAGATGTTAGAACGACTTTATGAACATATAACGGAGCCCTTACAGTCTTCCATCGAAGAAGTGATGATAGCAGGTGACTACTTTAACTATAGTGAAGAGATTCATTATGAGTTGCTGGAAGCCATTAAGGATCAAGATGTGCAGGCAGCAATTAGTTATGTAAATCAATACATAAACGATTTCAGAAAGAAGATTAAACGTATTCAGGAGGACTAAACTTGCAAAAAGAACGATTATTACACAATACAAAAACAGATTCTAAGAAAAAATGGCTTTTAATGATTGGCGTCATTTTAATTGCCGCCAATTTACGAGCACCACTCACATCGATTGGTTCGCTAATTACATCCATTCGAACAGATTTAGACATCAGCCATGCGCTGGCGGGAACAATTACAACGCTTCCCTTACTCGCATTTGCTTTGCTTTCACCATTTGCGCCGAAAATAGCGCATAAGATAACGATGGAAAGGACAATTTTCCTTTCATTAATCGTCTTGGCAGTTGGGATTGTCTTACGATCACTATTTGGAACAGGCGCATTATTCGCAGGAACGATTCTAATCGGTGTTGCGATTGCGTTTGGCAACGTATTGCTGCCAGGATTTATTAAAATGAACTTTCCCTTAAAAGTTGGGATTATGACCGGGTTGTACGGCGTGTTTATGAACGTCTTTGCAGCGCTTGGATCCGGCCTAAGTGTACCGTTAACATCTATCGGTGAAATTGGCTGGAAAGGATCCCTCGCTTTTTGGGCAATTCCTGTTTTTATAGCGATTGCAGTTTGGGCTCCGCAAATGAAAAAGGGGAAAGATCCGACTGAGTATTCCAAGGCCACACCAAAAGAAAAATTATCGTTAGCCCGTTCTCCGCTTGCGTGGTCGATTACGATATTTATGGGATTACAGTCTTTGATTTTTTATACATTAGTGACGTGGCTGCCAGAAATTTTGCAAGGCATGGGGTATAGTATGGGTGCAGCTGGATGGATGTTGTTTTTAATGCAATTTGCGATTATTCCATTTACATTTATAATTCCTGTACTTGCTGAACGCATGAAAAATCAAGTCTTGCTAAGTGTGGCCACTGCGGTTCTGTTTATACTTGGTATAACGGGCGTTTTAATTGGAAATGCGACTTTGATGCCACTGGCAGTCATTCTAATTGGTATTGGGGCAGGAAGCGCATTCAGCTTAGCGATGATGTTTTTCAGTATGAGAACTAGTACAGCTGTGGAAGCTTCTGATATGTCGGGTATGGCACAGTCATTCGGTTACTTACTCGCAGCTGCGGGTCCAATTGCATTTGGCGGTTTACACGATCTGACAGGCAATTGGACAGTGCCTCTTATCATGTTGATTGCTTTAGCTGCCGTCATCTTAATCGTCGGTATACTAGCTGGAAAAGATCGGGTAATTAGCAACGCTGTTTCAAAAGAGTCACTGACCTAAGCAACTAGGACAAATAAAAACACCTTACGTTGAAAATAGGGTTTGAACCTTATTTAATCAATGTGGAGGTGTTTTTTTCTATGGGAACATGAATTAGTTATCTTGCGGTACCGTTCGCTAACTCACCTTCAGACCTAAAAGAATGAACTTATGCATATTAAAGCCGCTAACCGGAACTTAGGGAGCCGTTCTTTTCCATGAAGTAAACTAGTGGGAAAGGTATTTCGGCTAGTTTCCAAATGATGTATAATGAAAGTGCAGAGAATTCTAATAATAAGTCAAATCTAATAACATGATGCAAAGGTAGAAGAGATTCCATGAATAAACCGGACTTAAACAGCGCTCTGTGAGGATTCATTATTTCGATTGTGCTCAGAATGTCTGAGGCAAACTGTGTTGTCTTAAGAATGATTCGACGTCTTTTTCCTTTGCGCACTCCCGATTGCTGAACTGGTAAATTAAGTTTGTAACCATCTGAAAACTTTAGGAGGATTGAAGTTATGAAAAAGAAGTGGTTACTGGCAATAATTTTGTCGGTATCATCACTAAGCGCGGGCTGTTCGTTCTGGGATGGTATACGGGGATGTCCAGACGGTCAGATCGATTGGGCAGATGTTCTTATGATGAACGATATCAAATACAGCAGTGGCACCATTCATAAAGAAGATGCTCCTGTTCCGGAAACAGGAGACAGTCTTGGTAACGTATCGTATATGCTGGACGGTCACGCTTGCTCCAGTCATAAGCTGAAAAACGGCGAGGCTTCTTACGTTTCCGTGGGAACGCCGGTGTACGAAGTGAAGGGGTACAGACCGGAATTTCGTGTTTTTGCAGACGGCCGTGTGTTTCAAGTAATCAACAACCCAAATGCAGAAACGCTGGGTGACCTCGCCGACATAGAAGGGAAAGTGACCAAAATCAGCATCCGAAGTGATGAAGATGATTCCCTGCTGGGAGAACTGAACCCTGAGCAAACTAAAGAGTTTCTTAAAGAATACTTGTCCCTTTCTTATGAAGGAGATATAGACCCGGAAAACGAAAACAATAGTCACAACCGGGTCTTTATCTACTTTCAACTTGAAGATAGATCCACGTTCCATACAATCTACTTGCTGGATGAAAATATAATCGGTTATGAAGCATATGGAAATGAGAAAATGAAAGGAATTGTGGAATCAATTGTAAACGAGTGATATCAGACGTGGACACGAAAAGAGAGGAATTAGAGGTGATTAGCGATGAAAGCGGTATGGAATATAATTTTACTTGTAGTATTGGTTTCCGTTATCTCGGCATGTTCCGGACAATCTGCTGAAAAGGAAAAAGGACGACTCGTCCGGATTGACGTGCAGCAGGTTGATGAACAGGGGGGGGAAAGCGAAGAAAAGATACTTGTGGAAGACGACGTTTTGGAAGCTTCACAAAAAGCATTAAGTACGGCAGAGTGGCAGTCGAATACTAAAGCGATCATGGCAAGGGCAGAAGATGTACGGGCGACTTTCTTTTATGAGAAAGACAAAAATATGCCGGAATCGCTTGTCCAATATCGAATCTGGTTTGAAGAAGACGACTCAGCAACTCTTATCAGCAATGAAGAAGATGAAGGCTATGGCAGGATGAATCCTGAAAACAGTCAGGTTCTGAAAACCCTATTCCTTAAGAAATAATTGCAAAACATGACGCTAGTGCCTGCTTAAGAAACAACTCTGAAATGATTCGGAATCGCGATGAGACTGCTTGGCGCATAGGTAACAATTAAGAAGGAGTGGAGTTGCTTGCGTAAAGTGCTGCTGTCCGTCATCATCATAATGGGTCTTGTCTACATTTTTCTTATACCGGAAGAACCGGTGGTATTCAAAATTGCTATGAAGCTAGTTCCAATGATGTTGATTATTATGTTCGCAGCTTCTAACACGTCTTTGGTTTCTGCCCATTATAAAAAGGTTATTCTAATGGGCTTAGTGATCAGTATGGTGGCAGATGCTGCAATTTATTGGTTCATGGCAGGACTTGCTGCATTTTTTGTTGCTCATTTGTTTTATATTACTGCATTCCGGACAGCACGGCGTCAGTCCGTACCACTTTTGGCAGCGATATTGCTAATTCTATACGGACTTTTTATCGTTGTTTGGATTGCGGTTCCTCAAATCCTTTCAGGGGAATTGGTTCTTGGGTTCGCGATCATTGCATATATCGCGGTGATTCTTATAATGGGATGGGAAGCCATTCGAACACGGCTGCCGCTTGTTATCATTGGAGCAATTCTTTTTATTTGTTCAGATTCGTTCCTTGCGATTGATCGATTTGTTACTCCGCTTCCAGCTCGGGAAGCGCTCGTCATGATTACTTACTACGCTGCGCAAGTCTTTTTTGCTGCAAGTATAGGAGATCAGCAGATTAGCCCAAACTACGATAATGGAAAAATGAAATCTATGGTACACAAGAATCGTTAATACTATTCTTTTTTCTTGCTGTACTGTTATATACAAAAGCAATCGATACATCCGCTTTGAGCGAAGTATCGATTGTTTTTTAATGGAAGAATAGTAACATTCCAAACGGTTATGTTTGTTTAGGAAATTATCGGGAATTTAAGTTAGTAGACAATAAAAGGGAGGACGATTAATTTATGAGTACTGTAGACGTGAAAAAATATATAGACCCTTCTTATAATCTTTATATTAATGGTCAATGGACTGAAGGTTCCGAAGGTGAAAAAATCGATTCCATCAATCCTTCAACCGGTGAAAAACTAAGTGAATTCATAAACGCATCCAATGCTGACGTGGACAATGCAGTGAATGCCGCACAAAAAGCATTCCCTGAATGGTCCAAAATTGGAGTTGAAGAAAGAAGCGGCATTTTACTGAAGATAGCGGATGCCATCGAAGATAATAATGAGCATCTGGCTATGGTTGAAACTCTTGATAATGGAAAACCATTGAGAGAATCTGCAGGTGCAGATGTTCGTTTAGCGGCGGATCATTTCCGTTACTTTGCGGGGGTCATTCGTTCGGAAGAAGGAACAGCTAAACAATTAGATGAAGACAATCTGACAATCGTTTTGAAAGAACCGATTGGTGTTGTGGGGCAAATTGTTCCGTGGAATTTCCCAATTCTTATGGCAGCTTGGAAACTTGCACCTGCATTAGCTGCGGGGAATACAATTGTCATTTCACCGTCTTCGTCCACATCTCTCAGTATCCTGGAATTTGCAAAAATAGTTGATCCGCTATTACCTAAAGGCGTTGTCAATATCGTTACAGGTAAAGGTTCACAATCTGGAGATTATCTTCTAAACCACGAAGGAATTTCTAAATTGGCCTTTACCGGTTCCACGGAGGTTGGATACAAAGTTGCAAAAGCTGCAGCAAATCGTTTAATTCCATCCACTTTGGAGCTAGGCGGTAAATCAGCTAATATTATCTTTAATGATGCCCCGTGGGATCGTGCAATTGAAGGGGTTCAAATGGGTATTCTCTTCAACCAAGGACAGGTTTGCAGTGCAGGTTCACGTATCTTTATCCAAGAAGAGATATACGACGACTTCTTAGAAGCATTGAAACAAGCATTTGAGAAAGTGAAAGTAGGATTGCCTTGGGAAGAAGGCGTGCAGATGGGGGCACAAATCAATCAAAAACAATTGGACAAAATTTTAGAATATGTAGAGATTGGTAAAAAAGAAGGAGCCAAAGTCATAACAGGCGGTTATCAACTTAAAGATGATGGGTTGGGCGATGGTGCTTTTATGGCACCTACTATTTTAGCGGATGCCGATAATAAAATGCGGATCGCTCAAGAAGAAATCTTCGGTCCTGTTGCAACAATCATTAAGTTTAAAGATGAAGCCGAAGCAATTCAATTAGCAAACGACTCCGATTACGGTCTTGCAGGCGGCGTGTTCACACGTGACATTAATAGAGCACTTCGTGTTTCTCGCGGGGTTCACACAGGGCGGATGTGGGTGAACCAATTCACCAACGTTTCTGCAGGGGCACCATTTGGCGGCTATAAAAAATCAGGGATTGGTCGCGAGACATACAAGAGTATCTTAGATGCTTATTCCCAAACTAAAAATATCTTCATCAATACAAGTGAAGAAACGGACGGTATGTATTAAACTTTTTCCACGATAACAAGTATAGATAAAAAGAGAGGTATCAGGTGTTTTACCTGGTACCTCTCTTTTCACATATCAATAGCAGAGCAGCAGCTAGTATTAAAACAAGAATTCTATAATGAAAGGTTCTTAATTGAGAATTATTATCAGTTATAGTATATTAGACAAGGAAAGATATATTTACCTACTAAAGGGGGATTTCGAATGCAGATTTACTGGACTAAAATCAATAAGATTATAGAAGAAACGCCGGAAGTTAAAACGTTCTTACTCGACTGCCCAAAAGACTTTGTATGGGAAGAGGGCTCTCATACTCACTTAGCGCTTAAAGGTTTTAACGCTGGAGAAAAGCCCAACCGAAGTTTGATCCGTCATATGTCCATTTCCACGTTACCTTACGAAAATTCGATCGGGATTACCACCCGCATTAAAGAACAGTGTTCAGAGTTTAAAACGATTTTGCGGAATCTAACTGTTGGTGATGAAGTCGCAATATTTAAAACGCATTCTAATGTGCCGCTTAAGAGAACGGATAAAAATGTATACTTGCTATCGTCAGGGGTCGGTCTGGCAACTTTCAGACCGCTCGTTCTGGACTATTTCGAACGCGCTGATAACGTGAATCAAATTCATTCATTGAACATTGACTCCTCAAAAGACTTTTTATTCCCTGCTATTTTTGAATCCACACCTGAGAAGAAGTTCACATCGCAGTTCGTTGATAACCGAAAAGACTATTATGAAAAAGTGAAGCAGCTGGCTTCTGACCAGAATGGACTTTTCTATGTTGTCGGCAGCGATGAATTCCTCATTCAGAATATTGAAGTGCTTCGTGAGCAGGGCGTCATGCCGGAACAGATCATGCTTGATAAAAGTGAACAATCTCTGCCTGATTTTTTATCAGCAAATGTGTCAGTTTAAGCAAAAAAGTTAATTAGGAACTCGAAATACTATCCGGCACAAAAAATGCCTGATCACGAAACAATGGTACTTGTTTTGTGGTCAGGCATCATCAATCACTTGCTGTTCCAAATTGGTTTCCCCTCAACAAAATCTGGTGCTTGTAACCCTAATAATTCATATAGACTCGGTGCAATGTCCACCATTGATATCGAATTGTCCATTTCACCCTGGGAAATTCCGGGTCCGGCTGCATACAATATAGGTCGCAGTCTTCGTCGGTCTGGATCACCGCCGTGACTTCCAAGTTCCAGTGTTGGCTCAACAGCGAAATCCGCATTTCTAGCCATTAAAAATCCAGGAGCAGCTGACAAGAAAACATCACCGCTATTTCCATTCGTTAAAAAAGCATGTTCACCGGAATCCGATGTCCAAATTCTTTCATATGGAGTAACTTCGCTGTAGTTAGTAATAGATGCTCCTACCTTATTTGGATACGTATATATTTTAGAAGGGTTCTCTGTTTTGCCAGTCAGCCAGCGTATACTAGGGGGAACCATTTTCTTTGGGTTTTGAGCGATAGAAGACAAAACTTTACGGTTTTTAAAAATTGAGATGATCTGTTGTTTTACTTGATCAAATTCTGTATCTTCCACGATTCCTCTGCGTTCTCTGCCTTTTAAGTTTACATAGACATGGGCAATGCTCCCGCTCGCTTCAGCATATGCTTTTGTTTTAGTCGAATCAATATTACCTTTTTGATCCCTCACTAAAAGGCCCGCCTTCTCGAGTTCCTTATTTGGAGATAGCCTTGTATGAATTGGTTCCAATCCATGGTCTGAAATAACTATCAAATGATCATCAGCACTCATGTTGTTGCGAATTATTCCGATCGCTTGATCAGCTTGACTGAATGCCCAGCTTACGTACTCTTCATGCTTTCGTACATTGGCGGGAGTATAGCCTGGCTGAGCAGGATCTCTTAATAAAAATTTATGCAGTTCGGTATCTACCATAGGATAGTAGTAAAACAGCAAGTCGGGGTGATAAGTAGCTTTAATATATGAACTGACGTCTGTTACCCACTTTGTGAAACGCTCTCCGATTTGTTCATATTCTTCACGGGTAATCTGTCCGGACGTAAATGCCTCCTGTTCATCAGCCGCAGGATAAAATCCGAATTTTGACTTGATTCGATTTGAAAAATCATCTGCACCGCGGTAAAGCCCTCCCATTATGGTGCCCTGGAACAATTGAAGATTCTCTTTCTTTTTGACATCCCCTTTAAGTTTCACGTAAAAGCCTGCACTATCTAGGGTAGGTAAGTCCAAGTCGATAGGCATCCATCCGTTCGGTGTCATTTCATCTCCAATGCTATTTTGATCCGTGGAAATATAGAGTTTCGGTTCTTTTTCATCAGTTCTCAAGATAAATAGCTGCTGGGTAGGAGCATCTTTAATATCTAATGTAATAATAGCTTCTTCCACGTTTACAGGCTTAGAAGTCAGCTGATTAATTCTTTCATCTGCTATAGCGGTGAACTTCAAATTATGCAGACGTGAGCTAGATAAAGTTCCGCCCGAGTACACAGCATAAGAAGCTGCAGAAGAGTTTTCTGGATTAGAGTCTGGAAACGCCACAGTGGCGGTTACTTTTCCTTGATTTACAGCTTCTTTCCATATTGGGGTCACGCCAAGCGTTTGTGCAAATCCGCTTTGATCGTCATTTACCTTGTCTTCAGGTGTGTGAAATTGGTTACTGACAACCCCAGTTTTTTCAGGTCCTGCGCCTGTTGCCATAGCAGCATGGGAAGGAGCAGTTAAAGAGGGCGTCACTGTGACAAAATCTGTCGCAAAGGCAGCAGTTTTTTGAAATTCTTTCAAGTTCGGCATAATCCCTTTATTCATATAGCGCTGTGCGTCCGCGTAGCCTAATCCATCAAACGATACCACGCTTGTAGTACCAGTTGCGTCAGCTGCATAAATAGGATGAGTACAAGTAAATGACACACTGACCAGAGCAGTGATTAGTACAGCTTTAATATATTTTTCGATAATAGCATCCCTCGCTTCACGAAGGTATTCCCGTTCTCAAAATAACGTAAACTTGAAAGAGTATTAGTAAGAGTTAATTCATTCAAACTAGTTTAAAAATGCTTGAAGAGATGCAAAGACAACGAATCGACTAAAAGTTTAAAATGCAGGAATTCACTAACAGGATACATCACTTATACCGTTCACTGAAAAATTGCACAACGTTATGCGTGACATGTTCACTGTTAAATGATAGCCTATTAACCAACCGTTCAATTACAGTAAAGGAATGTTTTTGGATGACTGCTTTAATTGTTTTCACTTTAACGCTTGTGATTTCACTCTTTTTATTGGTGAGACTCGTTTGGAAATTATATATTAATGATTTAAAACGAAAAGGAATGTATGATGACTTTCATATTAAATATCAATCGGTAGAGTGTCCTCATAGTAAACAAATCAAATTATCCGAGTCGACCTGGAAAGATCAATTTTCTATGAAGCGGGAAATAGGCGTAGTGTACAGAGCGGCATAGTAAAGTTGGGGCTGCAATGACTCAGCATAAACTCTGTTGTGAAGAATGCGGTCAAAAGCGATGGTTCGCTCAGGTTAATACGAATAAGGAAATAGCCCAGCTGATGTTTGCAATCGTAAAATATATGCTAGTTGCATTAATTGGCCTGGTTGTGCTGGTGAATATATTTGTTCGGCTCTGTATATGGATATGGTCGTAAGGGAAAAGTATCTGCTGCGTGCGGATGCCTTTTTTAATGTCTTCAAAAAAGAGATGTATCGAAAAACCAAACTCTTGTATCGGTAGATGTCGTTTTCATGCAATAAATTATTTCTTTTACTGACATTACTGCTTCTTGAAGCAAAAAAGGCTTCAGCTCAATCATTGAACTGGAGCCTTTTATATAGGAATTTTAACTACTCTTAAAGTACATGTAAGTTTGCCAAAAAAGCCTTTATCCAAAAGATCCTTTCTTCGATTAGGATCAATCTTTTTGCTTAGCTTCATGATGACTTATTGGTTGAGCAGGATTGTAAAATCGATCTACTAAATTATATATTGTGACGAGCTCGTACAGAATAATTAACTCAGGAGGGAACTGCGTTGGATGAATGTCATTGTTTTTTGTGATCTCTTCATTGTCTTCCCAGAAAAGATCTGTAATGTTTTTCAATTGAAGCTGATGCTTTTTGGAATTGTAATCTGCTGCATGCTGAAGATCATCGGCAAGTTCCGTTACAGCGTCCATGATGACAGCACGTTCTGAACTTGTCCATGAAATCTTATTCAGGGGTAAATTGATTAGATTTCCTAAATGATAATCCAAGTCATGCAAATAGGATAATTGCCTTTCAGCCATATGAAGTTCATTTTTATCTCCACCTATCAGAGGATGCAATTTCGATTCATCCCGTTGAAAACGAATGAGTGTTTCCGTTTTCATGATTTCCTTGTTTAGCTGGTGAATGATATCTCCATCGATTTTCCGGTCTGTGTACTGATCATAGAGAATCGTACGGAAGGTTTGTTCAAGAAGTGTTCCTGCCCGTGCCCCGATACTCTGGATGCTGTCTAAAATATCTTTTCGATAATCTGGTCGAAAGACAATCATGTTTACAGCTGTAGATACTAGCAGACCTGTCGTAGTTGTCCCTAGACGAATGAAAAAAGAGATTAAATAATTGCTGTGAATGACCTCGACCATGGCGACAGCTGTCAATGTTGCAACAAGCAGCCCTGCATGGAGCTTCAATTTGTAACAGGTTAAAATGGTGAATACTGCAGCCAGTGTATATGTAATCGGTGAGTTCCCGAAAAGTGCAATGAAGAAAACAGCGTATGCTGAACCAATAGCAGATGCCGGAAATCGAACGATACCTTTTTTTATAGAATCACTCACGGTAGGTTCAATCGTTACAATAGCCGTGATAACCGCAAATACAGGCGGCCAGTGAAACCATTCACAAATAATAGCTGTTAAAAATATGGCGATTCCTGTTTTTACAATTCGGATGCCATGGAAATGAAAGTTTCGCATTTAATCTTGTCCCCTTACACATTTATTTTAACATAGGAAGCAGATGGTATGGACGCCCGACCTGCTTCATTCCTCTTTCCAAATTAAATGACTGGATCTATTCATCGAAAAAAACATATGACAACTTGTCGAGTATGGTGTTGAATTATTCATTCTGGTAAGATGTGGATATAGATTAGGATGGAGCATATATTCACAATACAAACTTTTAAAAGTTAACAATCATGAAGGTCTAATTTGAAAACACCTTACTGTAAAAGAGGGGGACCGACAATGAGTGTATTTCAAATTGCATTTTTCGCAATTATAGCGAGTGCGTTGTTTTATGGATTGTTTTTTAAATCAAAAGAAGAATTACTGACGCGGTATTTAGCATATTTCCTGATAATGTCGTTCTTTTTTCATCTAGTATTTCAATCGAAGTCGATAGTTTGGATGGTTCTATTTTTGTTTTGTATTATAGGACTCACACTCGATTTGGATTCTTCGCTCATTAAAAAGTGTGTGTTAATAGCGGGCATGCTCATCTTCGTATCCCTTTATCGTGTACCCCATGAGACAACTGAATTCAGCAGCTATTTGAAAGATGAACATGGGATTTATTGTGCAGGGATAGAATGTCTGCGGGTTTCTGAAAACGAAGATATTCCTGTCATGAATGCTGAAAGTTCAGCAATACAAAGCTATCACCTATCTTCATATTTCTTTTGGGCAAAAGGAGAACTCGTAACAGATTCTTTCTCTTTGACAGCTGTTAACGTCATGGGTTTCTGGCTACCGCTGTCAGATTCAAATTAAAAGTGAGCGTAAATGGTTTGAAATTTATTATGTAAAAGCTATAACAAACCTGTTGATGGTTGACCTCAATGGTAGTGCGATAAAGGAATTAAAGTGAATTGAAAACTGTAACTTGAAAACGCTGGTGATAAGCCAGCGTTTTTTTGTATTATGTGGTGAAGTTGAAAAATAGCAACTGGTTATTTGAAAGGTTACCCAGTATGGCTAATTCCACGTTCCTTCAAATAATAATTGGACAGGTTGCATATATTGGTTTGAATACAATCGAGGATGTGATTGGTGTTATTGAGAGGGCGTTGCTTTTTATCATATTGTTACGAGTGATTTCTGGGAGTATTGAAATATCGGCCGCTGCATTAATGTACAAATTCAATGACTTGGAAAAGGCCTTCTATATTAACAGCATGCTGGCTTTAGTTGGTCCGGTTATCTTGATCGTTACGACAGGACTTGCACTCAGCGGCCTCACTGAAAAGATCTCTTTAACGAGGATGGTATGTCTGTTTGCTGGAATTTCCCTCATCTTGTTCAGTTTGAAGGCTAAGTGAAAAACTTAAAAAGAACGGCATAAAAACAGTTACAAAAGCATGTTTCGCATTTACAAGTTGTCTAAACTGAAATAGTCAGACCTCTTTTGTATAATGGTGAACAGAGGTGATGTCATGTTTATCATTAAACAAGAAAAGGAAATTTACGGAGGTCCGAGTGATGGCGTTCGGAACTAATCGTAAAGAATTAATGGCTTGGAAAGAAGCAGTTCGTGCTGGTGAGATCGCCTTTCTTACCCATTACTGGCTCGATGACCGTTTTCCAGGATGCAATACAGTGACGAAGGTTGGCTGTGTGGATATTGATCGTCTGATGGAGTGGGGACAAACCTATGGGTTAAAGCCTGAATGGATTGACTATAAAAAAGACTACCCCCATTTTGACCTGTTTGGAAAAATTGAAGTTGAGGCGCTGCTGGACGCGGGTCTTGCAGATCGCGTGGAACGTTTTAATTTAATGAAAAAGGTTGAGGAATGATTAATAAATAGCCTCTATACAGAACCTTCATGGTTCGTAAAACAAACACGAATCTCTTATGCTAATCCCTAAGCAGGATTGAAGGATTTCGTCGCGATTTGTCGAATGGTAATAAAATTCGATAGTGACGGAGAGGGAGATGTGATTAGATGACAGTTGAAGATTTAGATGCTCAGTTCATTGAATATGAACGGATTTCAAATCAGGTAGAAGAATTGCAACAACAGCAAGAAGACATACT
>JARIBI010000169.1 GCA_029257435.1 Sporosarcina sp.
TCACACTGTTCTGTTCTTGGCTTCAGATGATTCTAAATTCATGACAGGTCAATTGCTTGTAGTTGACGGCGGTCACTACATGACAAGCCCAACAATTTCAGACGTTAATGCGTATGCAGCCAGCATGTAATAAAGTACATGAGAAAGGTCTGGGAGAGCTGGTGGGTGTACTTTCCATTCCGCAAATTGACATTCATGCCCCTGTGTCATATGGCGCAACACCTAGTATTTTAGACAGCGGATTTGGTGCAATTCCAAGTAACTATGAGCCGGGAGTTTAAGACGGAAGTTATGCCATCGCGGGTCATCAGTCTCACGTATTCGGACAGTTTTTTAATCGTTTGGATGAACTCAAAACAGGAAGTCGATTCGATTTGGAAACAGTGGATGAAACACAAACCTATGAAGTGTATGAAACCCGTATCGTCTTCCCTGAAGAAGTGGAGGCAATTGCGGAAGAGCAGGGAATTTCCAAGTTGTCTCTCGTCACCTGTTATCCACAGAACAGTAACAAACATCGGTTAATTGTCATGGCGAAACGTGTGGATAAATGAAATAAAGTCAAACCAAAAAGCAGACGGACTGCCCGCCTGCTTTTTGGTTTGATTAGTTATCAATTACGTAGCTGATCTGGTAGTACCCTTCCGCATCCATAACAATGGTATACGTCTTTGTCTTTTCAATGTAATTCTCTTCACCGGCGCTATCTGAAACCGAATAGGAAAGGTCCAATGTAACAAGTGCTTGGTTTGCTTGGATAGTAATGTCTGTTATATCTGTTGAGAAAAACTGATAGATTCTTCCATCCGAAGCCACTTCCTGTATGAATGTTTGGAACTCCCTAGTAGTTGGTGCACCGGGCAGCAAATAACTCATAAGAAAAGTAGAATCGCCCGCTTGTATGGACATTTCATATTCTTCCCGGAATGAATTCATGAAATCTCTTAAGTTCTCTTCATAAAATCCACCTTCATAGGACGAGTCCTCATCATATAAGTCATCGGAAACAACTTCATCTTCCTCCTCGACCTCATAGAAATCCGTGTATTCATCATCGTAAGCGATGTCACTATCATAGTCGTGACTAGCTGTATAAGTATCATACACACCAAACAATGAGGCTATGGCGGTTTCACTCATTGGAGAAGATGCCCAACGGTCTACGAGACTTATCACGCTATGCATCGGGATGGAGAAGCCGAACAGGTTATTTTCTTTGTACAGCAACGAATTGATGCCAATAACTTTGCCTGTCTTAGCATCAAGTAATGGCCCGCCGCTGCTTCCTTTATCGATCTGTGCATCGATTTGATAAATCTTTTCATAGACGAATCCCAGTTCCATATCCCTGTTCAAACCAGTCAAATAACCGACTGAAGCAGAGTTTTCAAATCCTTGCGGGCTTCCGAGGGCAATTACTTCAGTACCAATCGGTGTTTCTTTGCTTTCCATAGCAAGCGGAGGCAAGCTGCTGAAAGCATCCGCACGTATTAATGCGACATCATATCGGTCTGAGATGCCAATGACTTTTCCAGCTGCGTCTTTTCCATCGGAGTTCCGGACAACGACATCGGTGAATCCCGCTACGACGTGAGCGTTCGTTACAATGAGCCCGCCTTTCTTGTATAGGAAGCCCGAGCCGAGTCCGTCGCGCGTGAAAATCGTAAATACACGCGGCAGAGATTCTTTGATGACCTCTGTCTTTTCTTTATCAGGTTTCACAGTCTTTGTCTTAATTTGTTGCGAAGAGAGGGGCTTCAATGGTTTCTCTTTTTCGACAATTACTTCTTTAATAGGTGCAGGTGAGGCATCATCTG
>JARIBI010000048.1 GCA_029257435.1 Sporosarcina sp.
GCAGCCGTTTCCTGGGACGTCGCTGCCATCGTTTGAATTGTCATGGCAACATCATCTTTGTGATTGGATACAGCTTGAATCTCGATTGAAATCGCGTCAATGGATGTTTGCATGTCTTCCATCAAAGCAGACAATTGGCCAAATGTTGTTTCCGTTTCTTGTACAACCACTCCTTGGTCACGGAACGTCGTAATGGTTTCTTCCATTTGCTCCGTTACGAGACGTGATTCTTCTTGTAATTGCTGGACAGTCGTTTGGACTTCCTTGGTAGCCTGTGCAGATTGTTCCGCAAGCTTCCGTACTTCTTCCGCCACAACTGCGAATCCTTTCCCGTGCTCACCTGCACGTGCGGCTTCAATACTAGCGTTCAATGCAAGTAAATTCGTTTGAGATGAAATATCCGTAATCGTATCCATCACACCGCCAATTGCTTGCACTTTTTCACCAAGTGTTGCAATGGCTTCGTTCATCGACTGCAAGTTAATACCTGAAGATCTGAATGTATCTTGTAATTGAGCCATTTGGGTTTGTCCGTTTGCATTCATACCTCCAGTACGTTCAGCGATTGCCGTCATGGATACGGCACGTTCTGTAATGCCGTTAATCTGCCGGCCAAGCTCGTCTGCACGCTCTGTAACGGTTTCTGCATCTTGTGCGGACTTCGATGCACCTTCAGCGATTTCATTCACTGCGTACGCAACTTCGGAACTGGATGCATTCGTTTCTTCTGCCACCGCACTTAAACTTTCGGAGTTCGTGCGTACGTTATCAGCAGATTGATTCACAACTGAAATGATGCCATGCATACTCGTAATCATCTCGTTGAAATTATCACTCAACTGACCAATTTCATCTTTTGTTTGAATATCCGAGTGCGTCGTTAAATCACCTTCAGCCACGGCATCCATCGATTTACGAAGACGTCCGATTGGCTTCAGCAATTTACCGATGGTGAAATATAGGCCGACTGCGACTATTGATAATGTAATTGCAGAAATGATAAGTATGGAAGTTCTGAGCTGTTTCGCCATCACCATCAAATTTTTCTCCTGATAAACGGTTCCCACTTTCCATCCAAAATGAGGCAACGTGGCAAAGACACTAATGGATGCATCACCTTTGTCATCTTTGAATGTAAAGTCTCCGGATTCATACATATACATATCTTCTACATAGCTGAGATTCATCATATTTTCACCGCTTTTCGTCGGGTGAGAAATGGCGGTGCCTTCTTTGTCGTATAGAATCGGATATCCGCCATATGCAATTTCGATGGAATCTAACGCCTCTGACATGGAAGACAATTGAATATCCACACCTGTCACACCTGCTAGCCTGTCATCTATGATTACGGCTTTTGAAGCGGTGATGACCATGTAGCCGGTCGCTTCATCGATATACGGTTTAGACCATTGAACTTTGTCCGGATTCTCCGAAGCGAGCTGATACCATTCGCGGCTTGTAGGATCGAATCCCGTCAAATCGACGACAGGGGAGATTTCTGTGTATTTTGAAGGGAGTGCGTAATAGACCGATGAAGCTTCCGGATACTTGCTTAAGAACTCTTCAAGCTTCGCAATCAATTGCTGCTCGGTTACTTCTTTTCCTTCCGGTCCTGTAAAAGCAGATAAAGTTTCAGTTGTCCCTAACAAATCCAAACCTTTACTGTATTGACCCAGAAAATTCTCCACCGAAATGGCCATCTGATCAGATAGACCTGTGCTTGACGAAATGACATTCTCTAATGAACGCTTTTTAACCTGGCCGTTCAACATGTATGCCATGAGTAAAATACCGATTAAAAATAGAACGATTGCTGCTGAAATTATTTTTGTCTTTAAAGACTTGATCATGAAAAGTCCTCCTATGTAAATTACTTATACTAGTTATCTTCGGCAGTATACGCATGAAG
>JARIBI010000203.1 GCA_029257435.1 Sporosarcina sp.
CTTGTGATAATCGCTGTAAGAATGAACATTGGCGTGTTGATGGCATCCATGCCTAACCCGTATTTAATGACGCCTACAGCAATCAATGCTTGAATGAGCCCTACGACTGCGAGCACAGAAACTTTACTTGCGAACCAGCGGAATGGACCTGTTGGTGAAATTGCTGGTTGAACTAGCGGGAATACGATGGATAATAGTAACGCACCGACGAATAATCCCAGAGATAGGAAGTATGGTGCAAATCCTGTTCCATAGTTCGGTACTTCGTTGACCGCTGACTTCTCTACATCTACTGGAGCGGCTACCATGTCATACGTTTTGTCTGATGGATTGACTTCGGAAGCGGTATCGTTCGCTTCAGTCAACTTCTCTTGAAGGGTTCCTGTTCCTTCATTCAATTCTTTCGCTCCGTCAGCAAGTGCTGCGGAACCCGTTGCTAAGTCTTGTGATTTCGAAGCTAGTGTCCCTGTTCCATCTGTTAATGTTTTTGTTCCAGCTGATAACGCCGATAGGCCATCGACCAGCTTGCCAGATCCTTCTTTTGCAGCAGCTGCGCCTGCAGCAAGTTTGCCAGCACCTGCATTCAATGCGCTGTTTCCTTCAGCCAGCGCAGAGGAGCCTGCAAGCAATTGTCCGGATTTACTGTTCAATTCGTTGACTCCTGCAAGAGCTTGAGCGTGTGCGCCTGCTAATTGACTGGCTGCGCCATTCAATTCTTTTGCTCCTGATTGAAGTGCCGCAGTTCCTTGTGATAACTCGCCAAGTCCGCCTGCTACTTGGGCACTGCCTGCTTTCAATTCACCAAGAGCGCCTTGTATAGCTGCCTTTTGTTCTTCAGGAAGTGAAGCTAAAATCGGTGCAAGCTGTTCAGATAATTTCCCAAGTCCTGCGTTTACTTGCTGCGCTCCGCCAGTTAGCTGACCAGCTGCTGCATTTAGGGAACCTGATTTTTCAGCAAGATTGTTCACACCTGCTCCGAATTCTTTTTCTTTTGCACCAATCTGCTGATAACTGCTTGCGAGCTTCCCAACACCTTGCGTGTATTGAGTCAGTCCTGCATTCAAATCGCTTGCACCCGCAGATGCTTTTTGAGCACCGCTTTGGAGCTCACCAACACCTGACGACAGCGTTCCTAATCCTGAATTTAATGAAGACGCGCCATTTGCTGCTTCGATGACGCCTTTTTTCAACTTATCCGAGCCATCTGCAAGTGTTACTGTACTTGAAGCAAGCTGCGCTAAGTATCCTTTTAAATCATCTGTTCCTGAAACGAGTTTGCCAGAACCGTCATGCAGTTTTCCTGCACCGTCTGCTGCGTCTCCGAACCCATCCCCCATCTTTTTAATGGAGTCAAAAAGCTGTTCCGCATACGTGGATGAAACTTTTTCATTCACTTCCGCTTTGATGCGATCCATCGCTGTTTCACCGATTTGCGCCGATAGGAAGTTGTAGCCTTCGTTTGGTTTGTAGATTAATGCCAGTTTCTCAGGTGTTTCATCCAATAACGTTGTCGCGTGCTGCGAAAAGTTATCTGGAATTTCGATCGTCATGTAGTAATCCTGATCCGTAAGACCTTTTTTAGCTTCGGACTCAGTTATACTTTGAAAGTCAAACTGCTTACTGTCGACGAGCTTATCGACCAGTTCGATCCCTAAATCCAAATCTTTTCCTTCAAATTCTGCACCTTCGTCCATATTTACAACTGCAACGGGTAATGCATCCATGTTTGCGTACGGATCCCAAAACGCCCATAAAAACATTCCTGCGTATAATACCGGGATAAATAGAATCGCAATCATCGGCACAATCATTTTTCGTGTGCGCAATAACTGCTTCCATTCCGCTCCTGTCATTGTCTTCTTCATCTTTTCTCCTCCTTGACTGGTTGACCACTTCGGATTTCTGGTCATTGATGCTTGAAAAAAGAAGTCTCAAATTAAGAGACTTTTAAAAATGGTACTACTCAGTAAATCGATGATCTCTGTGTGATCCAACTCTGTCCCATGGGTTTTCCCCCAGTCAACGACGAGTGCCATATACGATTTAAACAGCAAATACGCGACCATTTCAACGTTACATGGTTTGACTTCACCGCGATTAATGCCTTTTTGGATTTTCTCGGCAATGAATTTTACAATCTGTTTCTCGATATCTACGAGGACTTCTTGTACGGCAGGCGTCCGGATTTCTTTCCCTTCATCAATCAGTTTGGCGTACAGTTGGTGCGTCGTTCTAAATTTCAAAATCGACATAAGACGAGCATGCGCATTTTCTTCAAATGTCGCCCCTTCAATTGCAGCGGCTTCCGCTTCTGTCCTCATCTCTTCAATCATTCCGACGACAATGGCGTTGAACAGTTCTTCCTTGTTCGCGAAGAATGTGTAAATCGTACCTTTCCCAACGTTTGCAATTTTAGCGACTTGGTCCATCGTGGTCGCTTTGTAGCCAAACAGTGAGAAGGATTTTGCAGCGGCTTCTAAAATCTCCGTTCTGCGATCCATGTGCCCACCTCCTTCATCATAAAATGACCGTAATTCAATTACGGTCATTTGGTCACCCCTTATAATACGCTCCCTATAATTAGATTGCAACCTTTTTTCTTAAATTGTTGAAAAGTAAAAACGAAGGACATGCTTGCTCCTCCGTTTTCACTCGTTATTATACTTTTGTTATTTTGTTAGGACTGATGAAGGTTAACAATTCCTCTGCTGTAGAAAATCCTAATTCTTCAATTGTACGAGCTTCGACGAAGTAATCGGCCCCAACCATTGTACCAGCAAGCGTAATGATGGAGTCTGCGACCGGTGTCGGCATGCCAATATGCTTGCCAAGCGAGTGCAGAAGTCCGAGTCCCATCGGTACGTCTTCTGTAATATACCGGTTATTAACAGATTTCGTATGCAAGTCCTTAACACTGTCTGCATAAAAGTCAAACGCTTCATCATCTGATTGGGCATCAGGGTCAGTGAACGTGCGCACTTTGAACTCTTGAATGTATGAACGTGGCTTTGAGCCGATCTTTTCAAGCATATCCATCTTTTCTTGATCTAACTCGTTTGCCACTTTCCAGGTAGATGGAGTGAACCCTTCCGTATACATCGAAAATTGACCATCCGAGTTTTCGATGTACGCTGCGTTTAATGCAATCCCGACGGTATGCATAATGAGATTTGGATTATGCAGTGCCACTTCAGCAATATGCTCACGCGGGATACAATGGCTGAGAATTGGTTTTAACGTATGGCATGCCTCTTGAACACGATCTGCCGGAATGGTCGCAATCGGATGACCGTAGTTCTCGGAATACAGTGTAACCTCACCTGGATTTGTGATTCTGCAGCTGTATGGCAGCGTTTCACCTTCTGCAAATAGCGGTGCGTCTTCTGTTCTGCCGATTCGTTTTAACTCATGCACGAAGAATATACTGCCGAGATACCCCGGACAAATGTAAACGGTCTGATGCTTTTGCAAATGCGGAGCTAGAGCGCTCGCGAGGGACTTGTGGTAATTTGAGACGTAATAAATGAGGATAATATCTGCGTGTGGAATAACTTCTGCAGGATTGCGTGTCACAGCATGAAGCGGGACGGTTTGTTCCTTTTCCCCCTCTTTCAACGTGATGTACTTTGTTTCTTCCAATTTTGCGAAATGCTCGTTTGGCTGATTGCTTAGCTTCAACATACTCACTTGGTGACCATCGCGTGCGAGACAAGCAGCCGCGGTAGAACCTCCGTGCCCTGAACCAACAATCGTAATATTCAATTTTAGTTTCCCCTCTCTTGTGAAATCCTTCACAATATAGTACAAAAAAATCCTGAATCATTTCAATTACTCTACTCCATATTACCATAGTTTCAACAAAAAGACTATTTTATTAGACTTATCTGACATATATTCAACCTAAAAGAAAAAGTCTCAATGCCACTTGCTGCCATCAAGACTTTAAATAATTAGTTTCCTTGAACAGGATTTGCAATTTTCCCGGCAAACAACAACACATCTGCTTCTTTATCACGGATGGTGATGAAGAATGGTCTGTCTGCAGACATTTCAAACGGCTCGCCACTGGGTGCTGATTCAATACTCACTGTAACGGAAGTGACGCCAGCCGCCTCTGTCCCTTTTTCATCAATCGATAGATACGTCTTCTGTTTCACCTTACTTACAAATAATCTTTCTTTTTCTTCTTGTACCAATAAACTTAAATCCGCTGATCCGCCATTGAAGGCTTTTTGCATCCCTAATTCCATTAGCGGGTCTTTCATATCCGCTTCATAATCCAGTTGAATCTTCGGCATCCGGATTGAACCGGGTCTAAGTTTAAAAGAATCGTTCCATGCTGTACGGTTGTCTGTTGTCCATGATTTAAGGAAAGACTCTGCGTCTTGCCCTTCTTTCGGCACAAACACGTCCATCGTTATCTTTCCTTCATTCCCGTAAGGCAGAGAGACTGCTTGGAACTGGTCATTCTCGAAATAAGGCAGGGATTCGTGCAGCGTCATGAATGGCACTGTTGCTTCACTGCCGTCTTCAAGGTTGAAGATCCCGTCTTCTGTCATTTCTTCGTTGAACGGATACGTCCAAGATCCTTTGAAGTACACTGCATTCATCAAATACATGACAAGATCACTATCCAGGGGTGAGTCAACCATCTTCTCAATTTTACCGTTCGTCGAAGCCTTCACCCAGTCATTTATACGGTCTGCAGATTTCGAGTCGCTGATATCGATCTCCTCTGCATCCGCTGAAAAATAGTCATGGGTGACACTTTTGAAAGCGTCTTGAAGCGTGTAAGTATCATTCAGCCATAGGGAATTTGCTGTCTTAAGCGTCAATTCTTCGTCTGAACGCTGAAGATAATCCAGCAACGATGCATTCGCACGATTAATGGCTTCTTCATCCAGGCCTTTTAATTGAATTGCTTCCAGAATTTCATCCCTTGTCTCTCCATTCGCCCCATTTTGAAGCATGGACAATGCCATCAAGAGACTGACTGGAGATACGAAAACATTCCCGTATTCATCTGGTTTTACCATGGTCACCAGCTGCTTACCGAGCTCGTTGGTCGGTTCAATCAACTTTAAATAGTCGTCTTCACCAAAAGATACAGCTGCTTTGTCTGGCTTCGATTCTTCTTTTTTCACGGGGGCATGGACCGTTCCGCACGCGGATAAGACAACCGCAGCACCGACCGCCACCGCCAGTATAGCTTTTTTGTACATGGTCTCATCTCCTTTACTAGATGAGTCGGTTTTGAAGCAGGATAGTTACACGTTTTCGTCAAATGGCCAAGATGGCAACAGGTTGTTGAGGGGCTTGTCCTGTCGATATCCAAGCACATACTCCGCTTGCATGATCGTATGGATTTCCCGTGTTCCTTCATAGATCACCGGAGCTTTCGAATTGCGCAAGAACCGCGCGACGGGATAATCGTCCGAATACCCACAGGCTCCATGGATTTGGAAAGCATCGTCCGCAGCTTGATTGGCAAAATCGCACGCTTGCCACTTAACCAGCGACGTTTCGCGTGTATTTCGCTGCCCTGTGTTTTTCATCTCCCCGGCCCGATAGACGAGCAAACGGCTCATTTGATAGCCCGCTTCTATCCGTGCAATCATTTGCTGAACGAGCTGATGCTGTCCAATCGACTTTCCGATTGTACTGCGTTCTTCACAATACGCCACACTCACTTTCATGCAAGCTTGAATTAAGCCGACTGCGCCTGCAGCGACGGTGAAACGGCCGTTGTCGAGTGCAGACATAGCGATTTCGAACCCATCTCCTTCTTCTCCAACCAGGTTCGCAATAGGCACGCGGACGTCTTCAAAAATAGTTCGCCCGTATTTCCGGCTTTGATGCCGTATTTGTTTTTGATGGCTTTAGATGAAAAACCGGGCATCGTCCGTTCCGCGATGAACGCGGATATTCCGTGACGTTTTTTCGATTTATCCGTATAGGTAAAGACGAGAAAATCATCGGCACTGTCGCATAATGAGATCCAAGTTTTTTGACCGTTCAATACGTAATACTCTTCATCACGAACAGCCACAGAATTCATTGCTGCGACGTCTGATCCCGCACCGGGCTCCGTCAGACCGAACGCACCGACTTTCTCACCTTTGGCTTGGGGAATCAAATACATCTGCTTCTGTTCTTCCGTTCCCCAGTACAGAAGCGCTAACGAATTCAGCCCCGTATGCACCGATACCGCGGTTCGGAACGCGGTATCCCCGCGTTCCAGTTCTTCACATAAAATAGCCAGTGCATTAAAGTCCATGCCGCTTCCGCCGTACTGTTCGGGTGTACACATCCCCATAAATCCGAGTTCAACGAGTTCTTTTCAAACTTCAGGATCGAAACCTCCTGCTGCATCCCATTCCGCAATATTCGGAAGGATTCGATCATCGTCATAATGTCTCACTGTTTTACGCAGCATCTGCTGTTCTTCCGTAAAGTTGAAATCTATTTCTGTCCCTCCTCGAAGTGGTCGGATTAGCGTGCAGCTTCACCTGTATGAATGGTTTCGGTAATGTGAACGCCGCGTTTGCCCATCTCCTCAATATAGAGCTCACCCGGTACGATTGATTCGGGCGGATAAACGCCGCGTTTTGTAATCGTACCTCCGCCAATCATTTGCGCAACCACCGAAATGGTATTTGCAGTCGCGAGAGCCATTGCGGTTTCATTCATATCCGTATCTTTTGTTACGGTCATGTTGTATTCGTAAGTTGCTGGCATGCCGGAAGCTTCACCGCTTACGAGAACGCGGAGCAAGACGGCATCTTTTTTGTCACCCAGCAGCATTTGCGGTGTTAGGTGCGCACGCATGACGTCACGCACACGCAGCGGCTTCCCATCAACTTGGATGGTCGATTCACGTGACAGCAAACCCAAGTCGACGAGCAATTGGAACTTTTCCGCATGACCTGGATAGCGCAAAGTCTTGTACTCAAGCGTTTGGACGCCCGGGAAGGATTCAATGAGTGTCGATGTGCCGCCTGATGTATGGAAAGCTTCCATGTTGCCGAAATCCTCAAAATTGACGGTTTCTATTTCAGACAGGGACGGCAGTTCTAAAACTTCGCCATTCCGGATTACTCGTGACGAGTCCGTGTAGTGATCAAATACGCCCTCCAATGAAAACACGATGTTGTAGTTAAGCGGCGGATCAGGATTGACGGGTACACCGCCAACAAACAAGCGGATGGATTCTACATGATCCAACTTATCCGCACCGTAACCTGCGAGGATGTTGATCATCCCCGGTGCCACCCCTAAGTCTGGTATAAGCGTGACTCCGCGCGCTTCGGCTTGTTCTTTCATTTTAAGAACAGCATCTGTTGCGCCTCCGATATGTCCGCCGAGATCTACACTATGAACGCCAGCTGCTATTGCTAGTTTGGCAACTTGCTCGTTGAATGTATAGAACAAGGCATTGATGACGACGTCGCCGAGTGCAATGACTTCACTCAGCTGTAATTCATTGCGAGCATCCAGTACTAAAATACTAAGTTTGTCGGACAAAAGTTCATCTGCAAAATTCTCTGCTTTTCGAACGTCTTGATCCGCTAAATAGACAGCTGTCACCTCATCGCTTTTCACCAAGTCCCGAACGGCTTCTTTCCCCATTAACCCTGCACCTAATACGACGACTTTCATCCAATCATCCTCCCTTTTAGTTGTTATCGATCTGCGCCCGCTGCAGCTTGCCGCTGAAATCAACGTAAATGCTCTTCCACTCCGTAAAGACGTCAAGCGCCGCAACGCCTGAGTCACGGTGCCCATTGCCCGTTCCTTTTGTCCCGCCGAATGGCAAGTGAATCTCTGCACCGGTCGTTCCAGCATTTACATAGACAATCCCTGTATCGAGGTCACGCTGTGCTTGGAAAATCTTGTTGACATCGCGAGAGAATACCGAGCTGGACAAGCCGTACACGACACTATTGTTCACTTCAATCGCTTCCTCCAAGCTGCTGATTTCAATCAAGGAAATGACAGGCCCGAAGATTTCTTCTTGTGCGAGACGGCTGTCTGCTGCAACATTTGTGAAAAGGGTCGGTTCGAAGTAGTGCCCGCCAGTATAATGGCCCTCTGTCAGTGTATTTCCGCCTGCCAGCAGTTTCGCCCCTTCTTCTTTCCCGACGTTCACGTAATAGCTGATTTTCTCGAGTGCTTTAGCATTAATGACCGGGCCGATTTTGTTCGATTCGTCTGCCCCGTCGCCAATCGTCAAACCTTTCATCGCTTCCAGCAGCTTTTGCTCAAGTTCCTGCTTTATATCCGTATGCGCGATGACCCGGCTACATGCAGTGCATCGTTGTCCAGCGGTTCCAAATGCACTCCAGAGGATGCCTTCAACAGCGAGGTCAATGTCCGCATCGTCCATGACGATAATTGCGTTTTTGCCCCCCATTTCAAGGGATACCTTTTTCAAGTGGCGCCCACCCAGCTCTGCGACGCGTCGTCCCGTTTCCGTCGATCCGGTGAATGAAATGACACGGACATCCGGATTTTCAATCATCGCAGTTCCTACTGTGCCGCCGCTTCCGAATACGACGTTCGCCACGCCTTCCGGCAAGCCAGCTTCTTCAAAAATGAGCGCCATTTCATACGCCATCATCGGTGTTTCGGTCGCTGGCTTCCAAATGAATGTGTTGCCTGCAACAATTGCCGGGAACGATTTCCATGTAGCAATCGCAACCGGGAAATTCCAAGGTGTGATCAACCCCACGACGCCGATTGGCGCACGAACGCTCATCGCAAATTTGTTATCAAGTTCAGATGGCACCGTTTCTCCGAAGAGACGGCGGCCTTCGCCTGCCATATAATAAGCCATGTCGATGCCTTCTTGAACTTCACCGCGCGCTTCTTCTATGACTTTCCCCATTTCTTTTGTGAGTACTTGGGATAGATGCTCTTTCTTTTCAATCATGATCCGACCGATTTCATATAGGTAATCCGCCCGTTTCGGCGCAGGGACACGCGCCCATTTCTTTTGCGCGGCTTTCGCTGCAGCGACCGCTTCGTTGACGTCATCTGCGGTGGATAACCGCACTTCCGCAAGCGTCTTCCCGTTTGCTGGATTTTTCACTGCTGTATAGTCTGCTCCTGTATCTGTACCCCATTGTCCATTGATGTAATTGTTCAGTTTCATTGCTGCATTCCCCTTTCAAAATAGGTTGATAGATTTGTAAGCCCTTTCTTATTCTATTCGACAGGAGTTAAGTATTTCCTTTCGGTAGATAGTTGTAGATTCTAATTGGGGGGTGAGGGGTTATGCTGAAGATATGTAGGTGGTCTTAGGGTTATGAGCATTATTTGTGATTTATGAGCGCTTCTCCATGGTTATGATCACTTTCCCCGATTTATGAGCGCTTTTCCATGGTTATGATCACTTTCCTCAATTTATGAGCGCTTCTCCATGGTTATGATCACTTTCCTCCAGTTATGAGCGCTTCTTCATGGTTATGATCACTTTCCTCAATTTATGAGCGCTTCTCCGTGGTTATGATCACTTTCCTCCAGTTATGAGCGCCCCCCAGTTCTATTAATTGGTCGCGTGATGATGTTACGTGAAAGCATGGCATTCCTTCCGCGGGATAGAGATAATCCTGCCTAATTGAAATAATTCCAAACAAAAAGCCTTCTATTGGAAATTACATTCCAATAAAAGGCTTTTGATTATGCGTTGTCGCTATTCAGCTGTGTTTGAGCTTGCTTTTCAGCCGGCTTCAGCGGGTTAGCTTGATCTTTAAACTTCGGCGGCATTACACGTTTCATGAAGAACGTTAATACAAGTGCGACACCTGCAATAACTGTTGAGATGAAGAACGCATGGTTAATACCGTCGAGCTGAGCTTGCTGGGCTACTTGCGCTTTGAAGTCAGCCATTCCAGCTGCATCTGTAGGCAGACTGCCTGACTTCGCTGCATCTGCAGCAATATCAGCACCTGCTGATTCCGTGCGTTTTGTCATAAGTGTCAATAGAATCGCGGAACCAATTGCACCGGAGACCTGCTGAACTGTACTGTTCATAGCCGTACCGTGCGGGTTCGATACCATCGGCAGCTGATTCATACCGTTCGTCATAATCGGCATTGTCACCATAGATAATCCGAACATCCGCGCAGTGTATATAAACATCAGTTCGTAATAGCCTGTATCCATCGTAAGCTGGCTCAGCATATACGTTGTCAGCATTGTAATCGCTAACCCGGTAATTGCAAGCGCTTTGGGTCCGTATTTATCAAACAGCTTTCCTGTAATCGGAGACATAATCCCCATCAAAACCGCACCTGGCAACATCAGTAATCCAGAGTCTAAAGGAGAAATGTGACGTACGCTTTGAACGTAAAGCGGTGTCAGAATCATACCAGAGAACATAGCAACCGATACGACGACCGAAATGACTGACGAGAGCGCAAACATCGGATACTTGTAGATTTTGAAATCGAGCATCGGATCTTTTTTTCTAAGCTGTCTAGTCACGAATAGTAGAAGACCGATGGCACCAATAATAATTGTTCCGTACACTTCAATCGCTGACCAGCCTTTACTTCCCGCTGAACTGAATCCGTAAAGCAGTCCGCCGAATCCAATACTTGAAAGTACGATCGAAAAGACATCGACTTTGACTGGTTTAATCGGTGTAATATTGTGCAGTTTGAAATATGCATAGACCATCGTGAATAGTGCAATCGGCAACACGATGATGAACAATGCACGCCATGAATAGTGTTCCACGACGAAACCTGAAAGTGTTGGTCCAATCGCCGGAGCCGTAAACATGACGAGTCCGAAGTAACCAAGTGCCTGCCCCCGTTTTTCAATAGGAAACGCAACGAGCATGATGTTCATTAACAACGGCATTAGAAGTGCTGCACCAGAGGCTTGAATCATTCGTGCTGCAACTAATAATGAGAAGTTCGGCGTGACAATCGCCAAAAGAGTTCCTAATGAGAACAACGTCATCGCTGTTAAAAATAGGTGTCGGTTTTTAAATTTAAGAATGAAAAAAGCGCTGGCCGGCATCATAATACCGCCGACAAGCATGTAGCCCGTCGTTAACCATTGCACCTGTGAAGGAGTGATCTTAAATTCGTCCATGATTGTCGGGAGTGCAATGTTGAGCAATGTATTGTTCAAGATCGCGACAAATGCCCCGATGAATAGTATCGCAATAATGCCGTATGGCGGCTTATCATGCATTTTCTTAATTTGTTCAGTAGTGTCCATCCAGCAATTCCTCCATTTTCTCATTAGTTCGAAGTTCGAAAAACATCATGAAGAACATTTTATACTCACAGTCCAAAAAAATCAACAAAAAAATCCCAATGAATGAATTCCATTGATAAATAAGGGTTTTCAGAGTAGACTACCAGTATACTCTGAAAGCAAAAAGGTGATGTAATGAACGAGCGCAAAATGAAAGTGATTCTAGCTGCTCAGAAAGTTTTTCAAGAAAAAGGGATTATTGCAACTTCCGTACAAGATATTTTAACAGCAGCAGGAATTTCAAAAGGTACATTTTACAATTATTTCACTTCAAAGAATGAATGCTTATTGGCCATTCTTGAAATGGCCAATGAAGAATCAATCACGAGAAGACGCAAGTTACTTCTAGGACAAGACCGAACCGACAAAACAATTTTTGCTTTACAAATTGTAACCCGCGCACATGTTGATCGGGAACGTAATTTACTCCCTATTTATGAAGCGGTTTTCTTCTCTAATGATAAAGAGATGAGATCTTTCGTAAAAAAACAATACCTCTCCGAAATTTCCTGGCTATCGGGACGATTACTCGAAGTGTATGGTCCCGAGTCCGAACCATATAATGCGGATGGGGCTGTGATGCTCGTCGGCATGATGCAACATATCCATCATTTCGTAAAAATTGGCGGAAGAGAAAAGAATTCATTCAATTATGAGCAGCTTGTTCCATTCGCAATTCGTCGGCTTGACGATCTTATGGCGGGGATGACAGCTAGCGGAGATAAGCTGCTGGGTAAAGCATTGCTAGACAAGTTGACATACACAGATAACGAAAATGCTAAAGAAGTTCTCATGAAAGAACTCCGACACTTCCTTTCTTGTTTCGAAAAGGATCGGGAAGAAAAAGGAATCGAATATGTCACATTTCTTTTAGAAGAGCTTGTCACAGGAAATAGCGGACCGACGATTCTGGAATCCGTTACGGCTTCGTTTCAAGAACACTTTTCTTCTACACCGTATGCTGACGAGATTACGAAGTTGTGCTGCCAAATTAAAGTAATGAAAGAGCTAAGAGAAAAAGGAACTTGCACTGCGATTTAATGAAACCTTCCTCCTGGCCGCAACGTATAACTGAGTAACAAATTTAAAACTCGGAGGTACTAACCATGAATAATCACGAAATTGACTATAAAATTCACGGCGATGACATGCAGTTTGTTGAAGTTGAACTGGACCCGCAGGAAACCGTCGTAGCTGAAGCCGGCGCCCTCATGATGATGGAAGATCACATTGAAATGGAAACCATCTTTGGCGATGGTTCAGGCAGTAGTGGCGGCGGCTTGTTTGGCAAGATTATGGGTGCCGGCAAACGGGTGTTGACGGGAGAAAGTTTGTTCATGACGACTTTCACTAATACTGGATCCGGCAAGCGTCATGTCTCATTCGCTTCCCCTTATCCAGGAAAAATCATTCCTATGGATTTAAGTGAGCATAGCGGCAAAATCGTTTGTCAGAAGGATGCGTTTTTAGCAGCAGCTAAAGGGGTGTCTGTCGGAATTGAGTTTCAGCGCAAGCTCGGTACTGGATTCTTCGGCGGTGAAGGGTTCATTATGCAGAAGTTGGAAGGTGACGGTCTGGCATTTGTGCATGCTGGCGGGACCATCATTGAAAAGAAACTGCAGCCTGGGGAATCATTACGTGTAGATACTGGATGCTTAGTTGCAATGACACACGACATTGACTATTCGATTGAAACCGTAAAAGGTGTGAAAACTGCACTTTTCGGCGGCGAGGGACTATTCTTCGCAACCCTGCGCGGACCGGGAACTGTATGGATTCAATCCCTACCCTTCTCACGTCTTGCAAGCCGGGTATTTGCTTCCGCACCTCAAATACCAGGAAGCAGTTCTAAAGGCGAAGGCAGCGTTGCAGGTGGATTATTCGATTTGTAGGTGGAAAATAAGTTTTAGATGATAACGAAAAGCTATCCGCTTCTGCGGACAGCTTTTTTGGTTGTTTATTGGGTGCGCAATTGCGTTGCGCTTGAAATTTATGAGCACTTTACATGTGTTATTGAGCTTTTTTCATGAGTTATGGATCACATTCCCAGGCTTATGATCATTTTTCTAGATTTATGAGCGCATCAAGAAGTTTATGAGCTTTATACTCCCTCACATCTATCTAGCAGTGACTGGACCCCTCGCAAAAAATAACTAAGCACTTAGTGCCCTTTACCAATCAAATCTTTTCCGCTCTTCACTGCGTTTATACGAATACTTCATCGCTAAAAGATTACTTTACAGCGCTTTTCTTACTTTTTTCTAATGTCTCCTTCACGCCGCTTGGTCCATTCAACAACAGCCAAATATAGCGAGATTCCTCTTTACTGCCCGGTTCAAGACGCTCGTGGCGGGGGTATTCAATCGTTTGGGCACGGAACGCCATCAAATGCATGACGTTGCCGTTTGCTTCAGATGCTTTCTTCAGCATATCCGCCTCTTCCTCGGACTCACCGCCAGATGCTTCGTTTTCGAGTTTCCAATCCAAATATAAATAAGTTGCGTCGTTTTCCGATCCGCGTTCGTAACGAACTAATAACTCTCCGGCTTCATTGAAACGTCCCGCATGAATCAGCGAAGCAATCGCTTCATAGCGCGCCCCTTGGTTATCGGTCGTATTCATGCGAACGAGATCCAAGAACACTTCGGCAGCTTCGTTGAACTCCCCGTGCATGAACAAATGCGTGCCATATGCAAATGCAGCACGCATGAACGGTCGATTCGGAATGTTTTGCCACGGGTTCTCACCCGCTTCAAACCGCTTACTCGCCTCCCGAATTGCCCGTTCATAAAGCTTGCTTGCCTTCTCAACATCTTCTTCCGTTTCTGCTTTCAGCAATAAGCCATCAGACAAATCAGGAACAATGGACAATGCCGAATTCGACAACTTCCGGCGCGTTTCTTCGTCATCTGCGCCAAATGCTTCATAAGCAAGCCGCTGTGCACGCCCTTCATCTACCCCCGGACGCCGCTCAGGTTCGACAACACCCGAAGTCGTCATCGCCGTTTCCCATAACTCCGATTCTGTCGGTCTTGGGTCTGTGCCAATTTCGTAAATAGTAGCGGCTGCAGCATCTCCGTCTGCCATCATTGCATCATACAAGTCTCTTAGCTCAGTTGAGAAACGTTCCACCTCTTCTGTATCCTCTGCTCGTTCAATCGAAGTCCCGTCTTTCACAAGCGATAACGACTGTCCCACTTGAAGTGATGCCTGTACAAATGCAGAGACATCGAGTTCAGCATCATCCGTTACTTCCGTATTCAAAAAGTAAGCAACGGCCAATTTTTGAAGCATTTCTCTGACATCTGCCGGCTCATCTGCTTCTGCAAGTTTTTCGTCGAGCTGCTTCAAGGCAGTTAACTGTGCCGGCGCGAGCACATCTTCAATCATTTCATTCATCGAAGCCATGCTGCGTTTGACGAGCAGCTCATAGATTTCAAGTGTATGTTTGCGGATGAATTCCGCTGGCGTTTGATCGGATGATTTCTCCCATAACTCAAGCAAGGATTTTTTCGTCTGTTTGCTCCATTTCGCTAAAAACAACATAGATGAAACCGGTGCTACTGCATTGTCACCGCGGCGCGTATCCGGCAGTACAACGCCAAACAGCAACGTACCTTCATCTGCAGGCATTCCTTCTATACGTGCAAGTTCAATAACATCGCCCGTCAATAACTTTGTAATCTCCAGCGTATTTGGCTTCGCCGCTGTAATTTCACCCAGCAGCATAAATGGCTCTTCCCATTTCTTTAAAACATCCTGCACCGTGCCGCGTGCCGCAGCGATTTCCTGCTTGCGGATGTACTCTTTCCATTGTGAATTGTCTTCTACGAATAAATAAAATTCAGAGGCTGCTTCTTCAATATGCGCCGGTTCCCAGCTGCCACGAAGTTTTTCAGCCCACTGACGCATGAGAAGCATCATGGATTCGCGCTTGTCTCCTGTTGGATATGTATCGAAAAATTGACTTAGAATACGATCAAGCTCTTCATTGACGACAGCGCTCAGCAAATCATCGCCAACTTTCCCACAGCATTTTTTATATTTTTTACCGCTGCCGCATGGGCATGGTTCGTTTCGTCCAGTCATGTTCAAATCCCCCCGACTATTTAAGAAGGCTGTTGGTCAGCCCCCGATGTAACTCATGTTAATTTTTTTGTTTTTACGATTTTTCACCGTTTGTTCTGTACGTTCATCTGAATAACGATCTGCACGATTTTCCCATACTCCCGTCACCGCTGCAGCAAGTTCCTCGTCTGTCGCCCCTTTACGAATGAGCGCGCGGACATCGAAACCTTCTGAAGCAAACAAACACGTAAATAACTTCCCTTCTGATGAAAGACGAGCACGTGTGCACGTTGAACAGAATGACTCGGAAACCGATGTGATGAAACCAACCTCGGCTCCGTTGTCCTTATACTTCCAGCGCTTCGCCACTTCGCCATAATACTCTTCTTCAACCGGATCAAGTTCATGAACACCTTGCAGCCGTTCCAAAATCTCCTTCTTCGTTACGACCTTCGCAAAGCTCCAGCCATTGTCATTTCCGACATCCATGAATTCAATGAAGCGCAACGTGATGCCGCGCTCTTTGAAGTATTGCGCCATGGGCAGAATTTCTTGCTCATTAGTTCCTTTTTTCACGACCATGTTCATTTTTATCGTAAACCCTAACGCGTGAGCCTTATCGATATTTTTAAGTATGACTTCAGGCTTGACTCCCCGGCCGTTCATCTCTCCGAATAACACCGGATCCAGTGCATCCAAACTAATATTCAACCGGCGTAAGCCCGCGTCATATAATGGCTTTGCATATTGACCGAGCAGCACTGCGTTTGTCGTAAGCCCGATATCTTCAATTCCTTCAATTTGCATCAGTTTCTCCACAAGTTCAGGAAGTCCTCTTCTCATAAGCGGTTCACCGCCTGTTAGCCGCAACTTCTTCACACCGAGCTTCGCAAAAAGGTGCGCCAGACGTTCAATTTCTTCAAATGACAACAACTCATTTTTGGGAAGGAATACATAATCGTCTCCAAAAATCTCTTTCGGCATGCAATAGGAGCATCTGAAGTTACAGCGGTCTGTCACGGATATTCTCAAGTCACGAATCGGACGGCCAAACTTATCTGATATTGGCTCCATGCTGTCATCTCCCTTCAAGTTGTTCAGGCCTGTTTACATTATTAAAAAGTGACGGCTTCATCCCCAATAATGCTTGTCCATCCACCCACTGTTGAATAAGCGGCCGGACACTTCGGTTCCCCATCTCGAGCGATGAGCGGATCAGCGGTTCCGCCCCCTTGCTCCAAATGGAGAGCAACGGATGACACTTTCCGACTTCTTCGATCGCAACGGACAGATTGCCCGCCCTGTGGTTCATTAATTCCCGGATAATAGTGTCATCTGCAAACGGAACATCACACGGCAGCACCGCATACCAGTCGCTTTGAATGGTAGTCATTCCCGTTAAAATCCCAGCGAGAGGGCCTTGCCCCGCAAACTCTTTCAGGTCCGTGATGACACGCAGTGTGCTAGGAAACCGATCAACGTCTTCAGGTCTGGCAACGACTGCAATTTCGGTACAATGAGGCGTTAACGCAGCGAATGCATACTCGTAAAAGCATTTTCCATTGTACCTTGCGAATGCCTTAGGAGATCCAAACCGTCTCGACTGACCTCCTGCTAATACGATACCAATCACGACCTCATCCCCCACTGACTGGTGGAATGAACGCACACTCATCACCTGATTGAATGACGTCTTCAGGAAGAGCATATTCTTCATTCACCGCCACTTGTATATCATCTTTACCAAATCCCGGATAGGTCTCTTCCGCCCAGTCTAACAGCTGTTGCACAGTCATCTGTTCTCGGTCCAGCGTTTCCTGACCTTTGCCGGCAAGCTCTCTTAGTCTTGCAAAATATTGAACACGAATCATACAGAATCTACTCCTTTTACAGGATATTTCTTTTGGGCGCCCAGCCACTCTTCACCGTCTTCCCAAATCTCTTTTTTCCAGATGGGTACAACTTCTTTAATACGCTCAATTGCGTATTCATTCGCTTCGTAAGCTGCTTTTCGATGCGGAGATGAAACCGCAATCACGACTGCAATATCAGATATGTGCAATTCACCGATGCGATGTGCAATTGCAACTTTGACCCCTGGCCACTTCTCTTCCATTTCAGCACCGATTTCCGCGAGCTTTTTTTCCGCCATTGGTACGTATGCTTCATACGCTAAATAGACGGTTCGTACGCCGTGCGTCCATTTCCGAACGTGACCCGTAAATACTGTGACCGCGCCGGCACCCGCATGGAGCACATAATCCGAATATACTTGCGTATCAATCGGTGTTTCCACTACTTCAAATGGTTTCATAATGTCCCTCCCTATTCAACCAATCTGCAAACCAGCTATCGAGCCGCAACGTATCGCTTCGTTCTCTGATAGCTGGATAATTGCTAGAGTCAACTTCCCCAATGACCAGCTGAATTCCTTCAAGTTCTTGTAATGGACCCCAGTCTTCACCGCTTCGGATGAGGACAACTTTCTCTCCACGTTCCTCTTTATAGCCCTCAATCAGCAGTACGTCTGGTGAACCGTATGTAACTAGCGCTTTTAATGCTCCAAACGAAGGCTCATTGTTCAATAAAAGCTGGGCACTGCCGCCGCCAGCAACGAGAGTCGCATCTGCGCCTTTATCATAAAAACGGCTGGTATCCGTGCTTGCTGAAGGAAGCTCAATCTGTCCGCCGTGGCCATGGTGCTTCAGCACAGCGACCGTCAATCCTTTCGCTTTCACAACTCCGATCCAGCGTTCCAGCAGCGTCGTCTTTCCGCTGTTTTTATAGCCAACAATATGGAGCGTCTTCAAAGGACCCAGTCCTCTGCACCTTGTTCCGCGCCAATCAGCAATAAATCCACTTCATCCCCTGTAGAATACCCTCTTGTACCGCTTGGTAACACAATTAGACAGTTTCCTCTGGCAATCGATGATACTGCATTGGATTTATTGAACCCTGCTGGAGCTGCGGTTACACCGTTTTCAGTCATTTGCCACACCGCACGGATGAATCGAGTGAATGGGTTCGGTTTCGTGAAATCCTCTGCTAATTTGGCTTTTAAATAGGGCAAGTATGGTGCCGTGCATCCCATCAGTGAAAGCAAGGCAGGACGCGCGAACAATTCAAATCCTGTAAAACAAGCCGATGGATTACCCGAAAGTCCAAATAAGAACTTGTCCCCTTGGACCGCAACCGTCGTCACACTTCCCGGACGCATGGCAACTTTGTTGAATAACACCTTTGCACCTAAGCGTTCATAGATGGCAGGCAAATGATCGAAATCTCCTACTGAAACGCCACCTGTTGTAATGAGTGCATCCGTTTCTTGCAGCGCACGCTCAATCACTTCTGTACACGCATCCAAGTCGTCTGAAGAAGTGCCATATGATTTGTATGGTACGCCCAGTCGCTCTAGCTGCGCTTTCACCATTGGGCCATTGGAGTTTCTGATTTTACCCGGCACTAAGTCATCCGATACGTCCAGCAATTCCGTTCCCGTAGATAAGACCCCGACAACCGGCTGCCGATAAACCACTGCATCTGCATATCCAAAAGTCGCAAGCAATGCAATGGTTCCTGCATGAATGAGAGTACCCCTCGGAATCAGCATCTCGCCTTTAGAAGCATCTTCTCCTGCATAAGAGATATTGTCTCCGGTTTCAAATGGTTTTCTAATCGTAAATCCTTCTTCAGTTTCAACTGTCTGTTCAAACATCACAACAGCATCTGCATTTTCGGGGATTTGAGCGCCTGTCATGATTCGATACGCTTCAAGCGGTCCGACTGGCAGTCCGCCTACGTAGCCCGCACCAATTTCTCCGATGACTTTAAACGGAACACGGTTATCACCTGATGCTCCTTTGCTGTCTTTTGCCCGGATCGCAAATCCATCATACGGTGACCGGTCAAATGGCGGGACATTGTGACGGGCAACAATTGGTTCAGCTAAAATACGGCCCATAGACTGTTCCAATGAAATCGATTCGGTTCCTAACCGTTGAACGTGTCCCATTACTTGTGCTACTGCTTCAGCAACCGGGATCGGCTTTCTTATCTCCACCAAAAGCACCTGCTTTCTTCTGTTATACTAAGTGTATCAGAGTTGAAAGGAATGATTCGAATGTCTGAACTCACTCATTTTAATGACCAAGGACGCGCACGGATGGTCGATGTATCCGACAAATCCATTACATCCCGAACTGCTGTTGCATGCACGTCCATCTTGGTCAACGAAGCGATTTACAATCAAATTAAAGACGGTAAAAATAAAAAAGGGGATGTCTTCGCGGTTGCACAAGTCGCTGGAATCATGGCTGCTAAAAATACGGCGACCATCATCCCCATGTGTCATCCCCTGCCTTTAACGGGTGTCGATATCCGATTTGAATGGAATATCGATGAATCTGTAAAGCATTATGAAGTGCTTATTCGTGCAGAAGTGAAAACAACAGGACTCACCGGCGTTGAAATGGAAGCACTCACAGCCGCATCAGCGACTGCCTTAACTGTGTATGACATGTGTAAAGCAGCGGGTAAAGAGATGGTCATTGGCCCCACGATGCTGCAATCTAAAACGGGCGGAAAAAACGGGGACTATACAAGGAAGGATGCGTAACTCGCGTCCGTTTTTTGTATATCCCTCACAAATGCTTCGTCAGCTCATAGTGAATGTGCAGCAGCTCCGGCATAACAAGGCGATCCATCGCAAGCCCAACTGCCTTTACGGATCCAGGCAGCGCAAACAGAACTTTCTCTCCGACAGCTCCAGCAGCTGCACGGCTTAGCAGCGCTTTCGAGCCGACATCCTCTGCGTAGCTGATATAACGGAACAATTCCCCGAAACCAGTTAATTCTTTTGTGAAAAATGGACGGATCGTTTCAATAGTCACATCCCGATAGCTGATTCCTGTTCCGCCAGTGATGATAATCGCATTCGCATCCTTCTTGCCAATCCACGATTCCACTACTTTCAAGATTGCATTTTTATCATCGGGACAAATGACGCGGGCAATGACTTCATGTCCGGCCTCTTCTACTTTTTCTCTGATCAATCTTCCGCTATTGTCGTCTTCTTCCGTACGTGTATCGCTCACTGTTAATACACACACATTCAACTTCCTTTTCATTTCCGAGTTTCCTTTATGCACAGTACTTCTCCCCTTATCCGAACAGCTGGTGATAGATTTTGCGCCCTTTCTTAATATCTTTCAGTCCATGAATGAGCATTCTTCCATTTGAGAAGCCTACACACCGATATCCTTCTGCGTAAAACTCCACAAAAAACGGGGTATGCTTTTCCACTGTCCCGAGACGTTCCGCAACCCGAAAGACATCTTCTCCAGTCAACTTGCGCTCAGCAGCGGGGATGATTTGAACCGTTTCCCGGCCGCATAATACGGCGTAGTTCGTGCCTGACTCTAAATTCAAGGAAGGGTATGCTGGTCTGCTTCCACACGTTTCACACGTTTCCTTTTTCAAACGGGTAATACCAGCTTCCACTTGCGTATTATGCCAAATGTCTGTGTGCAACAATTTTGTACGCACCGCTTCTTCATTCCCTGTTAACCATTTTAACGCTTCTGTGCTTTGGTGCGCAGCTGTAAGTTGAACAGCCGGTGCAATGATGCCCGCAGTATCACAGGTTTCATTGACAGAAGGAAGTGCCGGCAGCAAGCACCTGAAGCAAGGTGTTTTTCCCGGGATGAACGGAAATACGCTGCTGGAACTTCCGACACATGCTCCATACACCCACGGAATCCCCTGTTTCCATGCGAAATCATTTAATAATAATCTGGCTTCAAAGTTATCGGTTGCATCAAGTAAAATATCAGCATCCTGCGCGTAGCGCGCTAAAAGCTGTCCATCAACATGGTCAAGCAGAGGTACGATGATTACATCACTGCGGATTGCTCGCAATCTTGCTTCTGCAGCAATCACTTTCGGCATTCCTTGAACCGCGTCCTGCTCTGTGAACAGTTGCTGCCTTTGCAGATTCGAAGGCTCTACATAATCCCGGTCCGCTATCGTTAGTTTTTGAATACCCGCACGCACGAGTGTCTCCGCAATTGCTGATCCAAGTGCTCCGCATCCGAGGACAAACGCATGGGAAGTTTCCAATTTCCGCTGTCCTGCTTCTCCAATTGGATTGAACAAAACTTGTCTAGAGTATCGTTGTTCCAAATTAGGCACCTTCATTTCGCGTAAAAGTAAGCAGAGGACCGCCAGTCAAAATCGATTGGCCGTCCCCGTGTTTATGCTCTGGTTATATCGCTGAATGTTCCTACGTAACGGGTTACGTCGCCGTCATTATTTTTAATAGCATTGATGGTCAGCAGTTCCAGATATTCAGAACCATCTTTTCGTTTGTTCCAAATTTCCCCTTGCCAAGATCCTTCGTTCCCAATAACACTCCACATAGTTGTGTAAAACTCTTTAGACTGCTTGCCGGAACTGAGGACATTTGGATTTTCTCCAATGACTTCGTCGGCCTGATAGCCTGTCAATCGGGTAAAGGCGGGATTGACCGATAAGATTTTTCCGGATGCGTCTGTGACAAGAATTCCAGAACCCGTCGAGTCAAATACTTCTTTTGCAGTAGACAGACGGTCCATGTAATAGAGCCAAATAACAAGAACTAGACTGACAAGCGCAAATTGTGCAAATGCCATGAAGCCAATTGAGTAAGACCCTGTCAACGAGTGTACCGCAGATAAGAGCAACGGCGGGAAGAATCCACCTAGACCGCCCATCATGGAGACAATACCGTTCGCTGTTCCTGCCTGTTTACTGAAGTAAAACGGAACGAGTTTGAAAATAACACCGTTTCCGATACCAGCTGTTAAAGCAATGAGCATGATTCCGATTGTATAAAGCCAGATGGATGGCGAGAATGCCAGTAAAACTGCTGCAAATGTCAGCCCTGCAAAGACACCCATCAATAAGAATAACGGTTGGAAACGATCCGCCAGCCATCCGCCCACGGGTCGGAATAGCGTTGCTACAATGATGAAGCCGGCAGTTCGCATTCCTGCATCGACTTTTTCCAATTCGAAGTAATCGACTAGGAAGTTTGGCAAAAAGATCGTGAAGGCAACAAATGATCCAAAAGTGATGAAGTAAAACAGTGAGAAGAACCACAGTTTTTCATTTTTATAAACGCCTTTGATTTGTCCAATCATCGATGTTTTCACTTTAGGTTCTTTGCGATCGCCAAGTACAAAGTTCAATGCCGCGAACGCAAGCAAAAGGATCAGATACAATTTAACCGTTGCGCTCCATCCAAATTGAACTGCCAAGACAGGTGCTGCGAACGTTGTAACGGCTGTACCGACGTTCCCCATTCCATAGATTCCGTTGATTAACCCATGTTTTTCTTTTGGATAGTACTTCGGCAGTGAAGTTACTCCGACAGAGAACACAGCTCCCCCGATACCGAGGAACGTTCCGCCAATTATCAAATCAGTAAAAGATGATGCAGCACTTATGTAGAACACTGGAAATAGTAACAAAATGAAACTCACTGCAAAGATAATTCTCGCTCCAAAAACGTTCGCATAATAGCCAAGGGGTATACGCAAGATGGATCCGAGAACGACTGGAACTGCAGTGACAATCGCAACACGTGATGCTGGAATCGCAACGTCTTCACGAATGAACGGAAGCAGTGACGAAATGAGTACCCAAACCATGAAACCTACGACTAAGTTTGCCGTTTGCAGCGGCAGTTGCACTTTTTTAATCATCCATATCAGTCCATTTCTATAGGGAATGAAAGGCTAGTGTTAAACAGGTATTTCTTTATTACACTTACAAAATCGGTGTATATAACTTTTCGAATAACGCATCCTGCTGCTCAATTCGCAGCATCGATTCCACCATCGGAAAAACAATTGACTCTTCCTTGATGAAATGCACTGTAATTGCTTCATACGCTTCTCCCGCGTCTCTTGCAACAGCTTCCAGGTCTTTCAGCGACAAGTCATCGAGACTGCCCCGCGTGTGATGAAGGAAGTGTCCAATATAGGCATCGAGTTCTTCGTGCTCTTCTTCGACTGCCTTGACTGGGCCCTGATCGCCTCCAATGTATTGTGCAAGCTCAGGAAACAAAATGTCTTCTTCCTTCTCCGTATGATTTTTGAACGGTTCGATAAATTCAATAAGGGCTTTTCGCAATGAACCGATTGCTTCGCGCGCTTCTTCCAGTGAGTAAATGTTCCGCTCGAATCCAAGTACAATGGGATGCCAATTATCCATTAAATACGTCAAGTACTGATGCTCGTTCTCCAATACCTGCAACGCAGGCAAATCGAATTTGAATCGCTTAGTTTCCATGACGAAGCCTCCGTTTCAACGAAACCAGATTTAAAAATTCAAGAATTTTTTCTTTAGCGCGTATTCGACCAGCTCTGGTTTACTTTTCAAGTTCAACTTCTCCATCAACTTCGCTTTGTGCGCTTCTACTGTTTTAACAGAGATATAGAGCTTCTCGGCAATTTCTTTATTGCCATACCCTTTCGCAACCAGAGGCAGAACTTCAATTTCACGCTTAGAGAGAATTTTAAATGGATCTGTTTCTACTTGTTCGCCATCTTTTTTCACAAACTCTCGAACCAGCGAAGTTGCCATAGACGGTTGAATGTACGTGCCGCCGTCATATACCGTACGAATCGCTGCAAATAGCTCTTCATCAGGAGAGTTTTTTAATACGTATCCAGAAGCACCGTTTTTCAATACATGAAACAAGTATTCTTCATCATCATACATTGTTAAAATTACAATTTTTGTATCCGGGAAGTCTTCGTTAATCTTCCCAGTGGCGATTAAACCACTTTCTCCAGGCGGCATGCTTAGATCCATTAGCAAGACATCCGGTTTATGTTTAGCGACTAAATCATATGCCTCTAAACCATCTGCCGCTGTTGCTACAACTTCCATGTCCCGCTGGAAATTCAATATGTGCATGAATCCGCTTCTTACCACTGCATGATCATCCGCGATGATTATTTTCAACTTCCGTCTCCTCCTTCGTTAGAGGCACGGTGAGTAAAATTGACGTTCCATTTCCAATGCCTGTTTGAACAGTTAACGCAGCATCTACCAGCTCCGCCCGTTCCTGCATCCCGAACAATCCAAGCCCTGTCCCTTTGTATGTGGGAGCATTCAAGTTAAAGCCCACTCCGTTATCCCGTATCGAAAGTGTTAACTTATCTGAAGCCAGTAAAAGCTCGACATCGACTTCCTCCACTTCCGCATACTTTAACGCATTGAATACTGCCTCTTGACATACTCGGTAGACAACGGTTTCGATTTCGCCTTCGAAACGCCGGGACTGCATGTTACTCGTAAAGTGGACAAGAAGTCCATAATTTTTTTCCGTCCATTTAAAATGTGTGCGGAAGGCTGCTTCTAATCCTAAATCATCCAATGTTGCGGGTCTTAGCTGAACCGATAAATGACGGATGTCATCGAGCAGACGCATAAGTGATCCTTCCGTTTGCCGAACTTTCTTCAACACATCGTCTTCCACGTTCATGTATTTCAAGACACGCAAATCCACTAAAGAACTTAGCATTTCTTGTGCGACACTATCATGGAGCTCTCGGGAGATTCGCTTCCGCTCATCTTCTTGAGCTTTGATCACTCGTTTAACTAGCGTTTTCTGATGCAGCGTTTCTTGCGTTCTGTACTGCTCTGTCAAGTCCCGCAGCATAAACACCCGTATTCCTTGTTCTGCATCGATCATCTGAATACTTCCTGTATAAGGAACTATCCCCCGTCCGGCAGTTTCCAAGAACACTTGAAATGATGGGATATTCCGATTTGGATCTGACATATAGCAAGAAATGCATGTCTGCTCTTCTTCGGCACTGGTAAACCCTTTGCACGCCATACAGATTGCATCTGCACTTCCGGCTTTCATAAGCTGAGCGACCTGGGGATCGAGAATTTGTTCAGCGGCTTTGTTCATTGAAAGAACTCTTCCCTCCAAGCTGAAAAAGAAGATCGCTTCCGTTGAGTTTTCATATAACTGCTCAAAAAGATTACTCATACCACTTTGACTAATTCCATTCAATTCCCGGTCAACTCCTCACTGTAATAAGGTCCGAATGTGGGTGCAATCAGGGATTGCAGCAATTCGAATTTCTCGATGGACATACAGTTATTCTTACGGCACCCCGCCAGCAAAATCCCCTTTACACGATTGTATTTAAACAACGGAATTGCTGCGAAACTTTCTAACTGTTCTGCTGCAATAATGGGGTAGCTGTAGAAGTCTTCTTTTGTACAATACTTTTCAGAGTCCAGCTCAAAAATTGGTTTGCCTGTTTTGAAGACAATTCCAGCGACGCCTTTTCCGGACTGCAAAGTAATTCTTCGAAACCGCTGGCTTAAGTTTCCTGAAGCATACTCCCAGCGAATCTGGAAGTGGCGTTCCTCAGATTGCACAAGGGCCAGTGCAACGAAATCACATTGCATAGCCTGCCTAATCTCTTCGACTTGCTGCTGGTAATTAAATGCTGCTTGGCTTGCCATGAGACATCCTCCCTCTAATTGGAGAAAGGGCTCACTCCGCCTCTCTCTTCATCAGTTTCTCTTATCCTTTCTGTAAAGGATATAACTTCTGCCTACATAATTCAACGGCACACTCCACACGTGAACAAGACGTGTGAATGGCCACATTGCAAAAATTAGGAACCCTGTAAGAATGTGCAGTTTAAATGCAATTGGGACAGATGCCATGAACTCGGCCTGAGGCTGTAAAATGAGCAAGGACCGGAACCAGATTGAAATGGTTGAGCGGTAGTCGAATCCCGGTGTCATCGTGTTCGTAATCAATGAACTGTATACCCCTAAAATAACGATTACCAGCAAGAATGTATTGACAATCAAGTCTGAAGCAGATGACAAGTGCCGGACATTACTATTCGTAAACCGTCTGCTTGTTAAAATAATCATACCTGCAAGTGTTACGACACCGAAAAACCCGCCGCCCCATACTGCACCGATGTGGTACATATGATCACTGACGCCCATTGCGCGCGTCCACTCTTTCGGGATACCCAGCCCCGCTACGTGACCAAGTATCACGGGGAAAATTCCGACATGGAACAACAAACTCCCAATCATCAATTGCTTTTTCTCGATGAATTCACTGGACTTCGCCGTCCAGCCAAACTGATCGTGTCTATAGCGAAAAATATGTCCGACTATGAATACTGCTATACAGAGATAGGGGAAAATCACCCATAAGAATTGACTAGTCATTGGCTGGAACCTCCCGGCGGATACATGCTTTAAATTCCTCTCTCATCCCTTTCACAAGCGGATGATACGGGCTTTCGTATTTTTCTAACGCTTTCATCAAATGATAAGAGCCGTCTTCGAGAACCGCTAGCAGCATCGAAAAACTTTGCTGCGCGCGTGGATCTCCCTTCCACTCAGCTGCATAGATGAATTCACACATGAGCGGAAGTGAATCTGAAAGTTCACTGTCCGGCATAACGAGACCAAACATTTCATATAGCACTTTTAGACGCGCCAGTGTTTGACCGCGCTCTTTGGAATCACCGTATTTCACATACGTCATGAACAGCGTTGCATCTTTTTGAAAATCCAGCGTGTACGTATACATTTCTTGGATTTCATCTAAACTGTACGTTTGCATCTTATCCCAATACACTTTGACATCTTTATAAGATGGATCGGAAGGGTTCAAAGACCCCTCCAACACACTTGGATGAAACGTCATTTTGTCAGGATATGAAAACTGTTTGGCAAAAAATCCAAAGATTTGTTTCTTTTCATAGAGAAGGTCTAAGTCAATCACGCCAGATCCCCCCATAGAAGTTCTCTTCGTAAATTTCCTTACCAGTCTTTACAGGAGCGCCTGGGGAAGCAGGTCCGCATCCATCACAACTCCCGTTTGATCCCATTACTGAATAGTTATCGGATTGAATCGCCTCGCCGTATGTTCCCATGTCTGTATATCCAGCAGAACCTTGCGAACGGTAAACGTTCATCTGTCCTTCTTTGTGTGAAGTAGGGATGACAAATCGATCTTCGTACTTCGCAATCGCGAGTAAACGATACATCTTCTTCGTAGATGAAGCTGTTAATCCGACGCGTTCTAGTTTTGACTCATCAAAGTCTTTTCCCGACGTTTGTGCTCTCATGAAGGAGCGCATCATCGCCATCCGTTGCAAGGATCCTTTTACGGTTTCCGTATCTCCAGCAGTGAGCATATTGGCTAAATATTGAATCGGAATACGCATTTCTTCAATCGCAGGGAAAATCATATCCGGGTTCTGAATGGAATCTTTCCCTTCAAAATAGTTCATGATCGGGCTAAGCGGCGGAACGTACCAAACCATCGGCAATGTACGATATTCAGGGTGCAATGGGAATGCGAGCTTGTATTCAATCGCAAGCTTATACACTGGTGAATTTTGTGCTGCAGTAATCCAGTCTTCCGAAATCCCGTCTTTTCGCGCCTGCTCTATCACTTCAGGATCATTCGGATCAAGGAACAAATCACATTGAGCTTTGTACAAGTCTTTCGGATCCGGCGTTGCTGCAGCTTCAAGTACACGGTCTGCATCATACAGCAAGACGCCTAGATAACGGATTCTTCCTGTACAAGTCTCAGAGCAGACAGTCGGCAATCCGGATTCGATTCTAGGGAAACAAAATGTACATTTCTCAGCTTTGTTTGTTTTCCAGTTAAAGTACACTTTCTTATATGGACAGCCCGTCATGCAATAGCGCCATCCCCGGCATGCTTCCTGGTCCACGAGAACAATTCCGTCTTCATCACGTTTGTACATCGCGCCTGATGGACAAGATGCAACGCAGCTTGGATTCAAGCAGTGCTCACACAATCTAGGCAAGTACATCATGAAGGCCTGCTCAAAGTTGAATTTAATCTCTTCTTCGATCTTTACGATGTTCGGGTCAGTCGGTCCAGTAATATGGCCGCCTGCCAATTGGTCTTCCCAGTTCGGTCCCCACTCAAGGTCCATGTAATCGCCTGTTACTACTGACTTAGCACGTGCAACCGGGGTGTGTTTACTTTCCGGTGCAGTCGTAAGCTTTTCATAATCGTACGTCCACGGCTCGTAGTAGTCTTTCATCTCAGGCATATCCGGGTTATAGAAAATCTTACCGAGTGCAATCTTGGAGAGCTTGGAGCCCGACTTGAGCTCCAACTTTCCATTTCGCAAATTCCATCCGCCTTTGTAAATCTCTTGGTCTTCCCAGCGTTTTGGATAGCCGATTCCAGGTTTTGTTTCCACGTTGTTGAACCACATGTATTCAGCACCTTCGCGGTTCGTCCATGTCGTTTTGCATGTCACACTGCATGTATGGCAGCCGATGCATTTGTCCAAGTTCATCACCATTGCAATTTGCGCTTTAATCTTCAAGCCAGTTGACCTCCTTCATTTTACGGACAGCTACGTATTCGTCACGCTGATTTCCAATCGGTCCATAATAGTTAAATCCATAACTGAGCTGTGCATAGCCGCCTACCATTTGAGTAGGTTTCATATGGATACGAGTTGGTGCGTTGTGACTGCCTCCGCGTTCTTCCGTAATTTCTGAACCAGGAACTTGAATGTGTTTGTCTTGTGCGTGGTACATGTACATCGTGCCTTTAGGAATCCGGTGACTGACTACAGCACGTGCTGTTACGACACCATTCCGGTTGTACACTTCAAGCCAAGCATTATCGTCGATGTCGTGAGCTATTGCATCCACATCAGAGATCCATACAGTTGGTCCTCCACGGAACAACGTCAACATGTGCTGATTGTCTTGGTACGTCGAGTGGATGTTCCACTTGCCATGTGGCGTCAAGTAACGCAACACCAGTGAATCCTCTGTTCCTGCGACCGGTCGATCATGCGGTCCAAGTACGAGCGGTGGTAACGTCGGTTTATATACCGGTAATGCTTCACCAAAGTCCAAGAACAATTCGTGATCCAAATAGAAATGCTGACGTCCAGTGAGTGTGCGGAACGGTACCATCCGTTCGATATTCGTTGTGAATGGTGAGTATCTCCGTCCAAGTTTGTTGGATCCACTAAACACTGGTGTCGGAATGACCTCACGTGGCTGTGCTGTGATGCTCGCGAATGTAAATCGTTCTGCTGCACGGTCTGCCGAAATATCTTTCAACTCGACGCCGGTGTCGTGTTCCGCTGATACGAATGCTTTCTGAGAAACGCGGCCATTTGTCGCAGATGAAAGAGTTAACATCGCTTCGGCTGCGTGTTTCGCAGTGTGCAGTTTAGGCAAGCCATCTTTGATGGTGTCGTCTTCATAGACACCGTTGATGCCTTTCATCATTTCGTATTCTTCAGCTACCGAGAAGCTGACACCATGCGCTCCGACTTTCCCTGTTGATAAAAGCGGGCCGAGTGTGACGTATTTGTCATAGACTTTTGTATAGTCACGCTCCACGATTGTCATTCCTGGCATCGTCTTGCCTGGTATAGCTTCAACTTCGCCTTTCTTCCAATCTTTCACATCACCGTGCGGCTGGGCAATCTCTTGAATGGAATCGTGAGCAAGCGGTGACGTAACCAGGTCTTTGTAAACACCAGGCAAATGGGTTTTCGCCATTTCTGAGAACGTTTCTGCAATGGATCGATAAATGTCCCAGTCAGAACGGGATTCCCAAAGTGGGTCAACCGCCGGATTGAACGGGTGAACGAATGGGTGCATATCCGTTGAAGACAAGTCCACTTTTTCATACCACGTTGCTGCAGGCAGTACGATATCCGCGTATAACGGTGTTGTCGTCATTCGGAAATCGAGCGCAACGAGCAAGTCTAGTTTGCCTTCTACTTCATCGCGCCAGACTACTTCTTCCGGTTTCATGCGTTCGTTAGGTTTAGCCAGCAATCCATCAGAAGCTCCGAATAGATGCTTCATGAAATATTCTTGACCTTTCGCTGAACTGGACACCAAGTTTGAACGCCAGACGAACAGGCTTCTTGGGAAGTTTTCCGGTGCATCCGGATCTTCCACTGCAAAATCCATTTTTCCTGAAGTCAGCTGCTCTTTCACATACTCTACAATTTCAGGTGTTGTTGTTTTCCCTTCTTTCGCAGCTTCTTCTGTTAACTGCAGACTATTCCTATTGAACTGCGGATAGGAAGGAAGCCAGCCAAGACGTGCTGCCAGGACATTGTAGTCCGCCGGGTGTTCGTATCTAGCTTGACCGCCGAGCGGCGACATTAAGGATTGAGTTCCTGCTTCTTCGTACTTCCACTGATTCGTCGCAAAGTAGAAGAAGGACGTTGCGTTTTGCAAACGCGGCGGCGCTTGCCAGTCACGCGCAAAGGCAATCGTGCTCCAGCCTTCGATCGGACGACATTTCTCTTGTCCGACGTAGTGCGCCCAACCTCCGCCATTCACACCTTGTGAAGCTGTCAGCGTTACCAAGTTCAAGATTGCGCGGTAAATCGTGTCACTGTTAAACCAGTGGTTAATTCCTGCTCCCATAATGATCATGGAGCGTCCGCCTGTATCAAGTGCATTTTGTGCAAATTCCCGAGCAATCTGGATCACCAGTTCCGGTTTCACGCTAGTAATCTTCTCTTGCCAAGCAGGCGTATAGATGGAAGATTTATCGAAGTAGTCCTTCGCTTCCAAGTCACTGCCGATCCGTTTCACACCATATTGGCTGAGCATGATGTCGTAAACAGTTGCGACGCGTCTTGTTGTACCGTCTGCCATTGTAAGTACTTTCGTTGGAATCGGGCGGGTGAATACCCCATTCGATAAATTATCGAAGAATGGGAAATGGATTTCTTTCCATTCCGCGTCTGCATCTGCAATTGAGAGTGCAGGTTCAACACTTGTACCATCTTCTTTATCGAGCAATAAGTTCCATTTAACGTCATCTTCCCAGCGCTGTCCCATTGTTCCATTTGGAACGATAATTTCATTGACGCTTTCATCGAGAATGACTGGTTTCCACTCTGCGTGCTGTGATTCTTGACCGATATCACTCGCGCGCAGGAACCGTCCTGCTTTATATGCCCCTTCATGCTCATCCAAAAAGACGAGGAATGGCATGTCAGTATATTGTTTAGCATAATTCATGAACATGGGCTCTTTGCGCTGTTCATAAAACTCATCAAGAATGACATGAGTCATTGCTTGAGCGACAGCTGCATCGGTTCCCGGGTTAGCCGCAATCCAGTCATCCGCATGCGTTACACTTTCGGCATAGTCCGGAGCTACCGAAACTACCTTCGTTCCCTTATAACGGACTTCCGTCATGAAGTGCGCATCCGGTGTCCGTGTCAGCGGCACATTCGAGCCCCACATAATGATATAGCCTGCGTTGAACCAGTCGCTCGACTCAGGTACATCTGTCTGTTCCCCCCAGATTTGAGGTGAAGAAGGCGGCAGATCCGCATACCAATCGTAGAAACTGAGCATTTCTCCGCCAATTAGGGAAATGAAACGCGCTCCAGATGCATAACTGACCATCGACATCGCAGGAATCGGAGTAAAGCCTGCAATACGGTCTGGTCCATATTTTTGAATCGTATAAATAAGCTGAGCGGAGATGAGCATTGTTGCATCACGCCAATGAATACGAACATGACCGCCTTTTCCTCGAGCTTGTTTATATTCTGTTGACTTCTCTGGATCTTCTACAATGCTTGCCCACGCTTTGACAGGATCTTTATGCTCTGTCAGCGCCTGGCCCCACATGCGCCACAACTTCCCTCTGATGTACGGGTATTTAATACGGAGCGGGCTATATTCATACCAAGAGAATGATGCTCCCCGCGGGCAGCCGCGCGGTTCGAACTCTGGCATATCCGGGCCACAGGAAGGGTAGTCGATTTGTTGGTTTTCCCAAGTAATAATTCCGTTCTTGACGAACACTTTCCAACTACATGAACCTGTACAGTTGACCCCGTGTGTTGTCCGGACTACTTTGTCATGCGACCAGCGTTGACGGTACATGTTTTCCCAATCACGATTTTTCTCTTCAAGCACAGACCAATTACCCGAATACTTTTCAACTGGCTTGAAGTAATTCAAATTGAATTTCGTTTTCTTCATTGAATTTCATGCTCCCTTCCTAATAACCAACAGGATGTGCAAAAAAACTGCAATCTAAAAATCCCTCTATAGCTTCATCCTATACCCTATTCTGAATATTTCATATTAGGGTTTTCCCTATTACCAAAATCAGTTCTTTTTTCTCACAAAAAATCTTGATATAAAGCATCAGTTTAAAAACCCGCATCCGCGGGAATATAGAAGCCGCGCTATTTCCAGGCATCTATCATCGGTAAGACTTTTCAGAATAAAACCCTTAAATTCAGACAATTTCACTAGAATGAATTAGGCCTCTGCTTGAGTTTAGCTTTGAATTCTTTAAACAGATATGAGGGGAAGTCCTATTTCGTTCACCCAGTATCAGGTCTGATTTCCGGTTCAGTAAGGGATTTGGAGGGGGGAGAGGGGGTCTCTGCTTGCAGCACCATTTCATATGTTTCATATCAAGCTGACCATCGGTATTCTACTATTCGCACATACAAAAAAGCCAAGCGTACAGCAATATGCTGAACACTTGGCTTTTTAATTGTTTATAGATCGTCGAAACCGTTTAAATCACTAGTCTTCACGTATTGACGGGAAGTCTGCTCAAAGAAGTCCGTTTTCGTTCCATCAAAGTTGTCCGTATACGCACGGATCCACTTCATAGGATTGTCGATGAATTCCGGATAGATTTCGCTGAGCCCGAGCATGCGCAGCATTTTATTGGCACGGTATTTTACATAGCCATCCATTTCATCCAAGTCAATACCGTCGATATCCGCGAGCACGTAGCGGCTCCAGATTGTTTCTTGCTCCACAGAATGACGGAACTGATCGTAAATCCATTCCGTAAACTCTTCTGTATTGTACTCTGGGTTTTCCGCAAGTGCCGCACGGAAGATGTCACTGATTGCTTTTCCGTGCTGCAGCTCGTCGCGGTTAATGTACGAAATCATTGTTGACGTACCTACCATCTTCTGATGACGGGCTAAATTGTAGAAGAACGCAAATCCACTGTAGAAAAACAAGCCTTCAAGCAACGTTGTATAAACCATTGCTTTCAGTACGGTTTCAATCGTTGGATTTGTTGCAAATTCATTGTAAATCTCAACAATTCGTTCGTTTCGCTTCATTAATACTTTGTCTGATCGTCCCATCTCAAACGATTCCACTTGCTTGTCGTAAGTGGTCACAGAGGACAGCACGTATGCGTAGCTGTGGTTATGTTCGCTCTCTTGGTCAGCGATTGTTGCCATGATCGACTTAACGGATGGATCCGTCGCAAAGTCTGCAATCTTCATCGCGATAACTGTTTGCGGACCGTCAAGCGTTGCTAACAAACCGATAATCTTTAAAAATGCATCTTGCTCCGCTTTAGAAAGATTGGCGAATTGCTTCACATCTTGTGTCAAATCCACTTCGTTCGCTGTCCAGAACAATGAACGGATTCGCTGGCGCAATGTATAGAAATGAGGGTGCGCTAAGTTGTTCCAGTTTAGGATACCACTTGCTTCCCCACCAAAAATCGCAGTTGCTTTGTTTGGATTTGCTGGATTCAGTACGTTAACTCGTGTAAGTGTCTCCAATGGTCTAGCACTCCTTCTGCCCAGGCTGTCACGCGAATTTCTTGCGCGCCACGCGGGCTTTGTTCAATTTTCAGCGGCTCAAACGCTGAGTTATAAAAACGGGCCAATTTCACAGCAGCGTTGCAAAACAACTCATCACCACCGAATTGTGTATCACCCGTTCCAAACACATATACATGATCCGGTTTCGCTCCAACATCCAGTACGAAATCTTTCACTTCGTCAGGTGTAGAACCTTGGTCCCATGTAAATGAACCGACGATCATCGCATCGAACTCCCGATAATCTGGCACAGGCCCCGTGCCAATGCGGTGCATCTTAACGGATGCACCGCCTGCAACTAATGTCTGTTCAATCAGTTCTGCAGTTTCTGCAGTATTGCCACTCCAAGAGGCATAGGCAATTAAGAATGACACCATTCGCACTCCTCAATTTCTGAAGCTGTTGAACGCGTATAGTACGTTGTTTTCATGCCCGATTTCCAAGCTTGCAAGTGGAGGTTAAGCAAGACAGAAGCACGGATATTATTCGGCACATAGAAGTTGAAAGAAATCGATTGGTCGATGTGACGCTGACGTGCAGCATTTTGCTTAATCGACCAGCGCTGATCGACAATATATGCAGAACGACGGTAAACATCGTACGTATTGTGGTTCAAGTCCGGTGCAATGACCGGTAATTTGTAATCTTTCTTTTCTTCATGATAGAACGGTTTGAACACAGGGTCGATTGATGCTGTAGAACCTGCGATGACGGATGTTGAACTGTTCGGTGCAACCGCCATCAGGTAACCATTACGAATTCCTGTTTCCGCAACGTTTTTACGTAGCTCGTTCCATTCGTCTGAAACGTATTCGCGTTTGTCGAAGTACGCTCCTGTTTCCCAATCGGACCCTTCGAACAATGGGTACGCTCCCTTTTCGCCAGCAATTTCCATAGAAGATCGAATCGTTAAGTATGCAATTTGTTCGTACAGGCGATCTGCGAATTCAACCGCATCGTCCGACTCCCACTGAATTCCTTCAAGTGCAAGAAGGTGGTGCCATCCGAAAGTTCCAAGTCCAATTCCGCGGTAACGGCTATTTGTACGCTGTGCTTGAACTACTGGAATCTTGTTCAAGTCAATTACGTTATCGAGCATGCGAACTTGAATCGGTATTAAACGCTCCAGAACGCCTGCAGGAACAGCTTTCCCTAAGTTGACGGAGGATAAGTTACAAACTACGAAGTCGCCTGGTTTTGAACGTGTCACAACGATATCGTCTTCCAATGTGACAGACTCAAATTCCGTAGCGCTCATGTTTTGCATGATTTCTGAACATAAGTTACTTGAATACACGATACCTGCGTGCTTATTCGGGTTTGCACGATTCACTTCATCCCGATAGAACATATATGGCGTACCTGTTTCAAGCTGGCTGCGCATAATGCGTTTCATAATTTCAATCGCCGGCACAGTTTCTTTCGAAATTTCCGGATGATTCACACACGCTTCGTAGCGCTCGCGGAATGTACCGGCACCCTTCGCTTCATCATAAGAGTCTTCTAGTGAATATCCCATTACCGTACGAACTTCATGCGGGTCAAACAAATGCCAGTCAGCGCGGGCATCGACAGCTTCCATGAATAAGTCAGGTAAGCAGACACCTGTGAAAATATCATGTGCGCGAAGACGCTCATCTCCGTTATTCAATTTAAGATCCAGGAATGTGAAAATATCTTTATGCCAAACATCCAGATAAACAGCTACTGCCCCTTGACGCTGTCCGAGCTGATCTACGCTTACTGCTGTGTTATTCAATTGTTTGATCCAAGGAAGCACTCCGCTTGAAGCGCCTTTGAATCCGCGGATTGATGACCCGCGTGAGCGTACTTTCCCCATATAGACGCCAATTCCGCCGCCATATTTCGACAAGTTTGCGATATCCGTGTTGCTATTATAAATTCCAGTTAATGAATCATCGACTGTGTCAATGAAACAACTGGACAGCTGGCCATGCGGTTTTCCTGCATTTGATAGCGTAGGCGTTGCAACTGTCATGTACAGGTTGCTCATCGCCCAATAGGCTTCAGCGATTTTACCAATGCGATCGCCTGTTTCGCGCTGCATGAGAGTCATTGCAATAACAAGCCAGCGCTCTTGAGGCAGCTCTACAGCAACTTTTGAGTAGTTTACCGCTGCGTAGCGATCCATCAGCGTTTTCAAGCCGATATATGTAAACAGCTTGTCCCGCTCGGGTTTAATGAGAGCTCCAATTGCTGTCAACTCGTCTGTTGAATAGTTTTTCATCAAGTCTTCCGTATAAAGACCCTGCTCGACAAGAGACGCGACGTGACCCGCAAAGTTCGAATAGACCGCCGCTCCGCGAAGCTGTTGCTGATCGGCATATAATTTTTGCAAGTAAAGACGCGCTGCGACAAACGTCCAATAACTGGATGCTTCATCAATTAGACTTAACGATTCAAGAATCATCGCTTTTGACCATTCAGCAATTCCGCCCTCAGCATGTTTTGAAAGCCATTTATCACTCGCTTGTGTGAGTGGTGCAATTCGTTCCGCCCCAAATTCCTCCTGTAAAGCTTCCAGCACGCGTGTTGTATCATTCGTTTCGCGGGTTAGTGTCATATCGACCGTCTCCTTCCATTTTCTTTCATATTTCAACAATTAAAAAAGAGCTGAGAAAACGCGTTTCAGAGGCGTTTCCTGCGAAAGCCTTTATGACGGCATTTCGGCATCAGCACTATATATAGTGTTTATATTCTTTATCTACCCTAACATCTTGTGTCAAAACAGTAAATAGGCAAAAAGGGACGTAAATTTTTCTTCTTCACTTGCAAGTGAATTTACACCCGGGATTTTTCCTCGAAATATTAGTTTATCACACATTCATGCCAGAACGTTACTTGTACCGCTCCAAATTATTAGAAACAAAATCCTTGCTCTTTTCTTCCTATTCGGCTTATCAGATAGATGCATTTTCATGCATGGCAAATTTAAAACAGAGGAGAAATTTTGAAATCTCACCCTCTGTTTTTAAAAGTTTACATCTAATGGTTCTATTCCTGTTTTGCGAGTTCAAAGCGCTCAACGACTAGTTGCAGTTCACTAGCGATTCTTGTCATTTGCTGGACCGAGTCTGCAACACGCTCTAACTCATGCTGCTGGGCGACTGATGACGCACTTACTTGCTCCGCAGATGCTGCGGTCTCTTCTGAAACTGCTGAAACGCTTTGAATTGCCAAGATTGCCTGTTCTTTGTTCGCAATCATTTCTGATAGATTCCCAGAGAGTTCTGCAATGGATTTATTCATTTCATCTGTCAGCTGCGCATTAAGCGTGAATGATTCTTCTGTACTTGCTACAGACTCACTCTGACTCTTCATCGATTTTGTATTTTGAGCAATTACTTCTACAGTCGCTCTCGACTGGTCTAAAATTTCTTGAACAGTCTGCTGAATCGTTCCTGTCTCACGACTTGACTGCTCTGCAAGCTTACGCACTTCGTCAGCAACTACAGCAAATCCTTTGCCATGCTCACCTGCCCGTGCTGCTTCAATGCTCGCGTTAAGCGCCAGCAAGTTGGTTTGGGCCGTGATTTCCTGTATGGATGTGATAACGCGGTTAATCCCAGAAATCTTTTCTGTCAAGGCTGTCATTTGCTGCTCCACTTGTTCGTTCATACGGTTCGCCAGCTCATTTTGTTCGCGCAGACGATCGACTTCTGTAAGCCCGTTTTGCGTAGACTCCACCGTTTGACGGGATAAGCCATCCATATTTTCAGAAAGTGCCGCAATCGCAGTGATCTGCTCTGCCAGATCTCCCATGTGGTGGCTCGTCTCTTCCGTATCTTCTGATTGTTTAGATGCTCCTTGAGCAATCTCTTCGGTCGCAACAGAGACCTCTTGGCTAGACGCAACAATTTCTTCAAATGCGTGATTTACCTGTGCGGACGAATCTGTAAGCCGTGATGAAGCAGACAGCACTTCTGCAAGTGCTTCATTTGTCTGGCTGAGCATATGATTATATGAAACGGCAACAGAACCAATTTCGTCTTGCTTCAGCTTACTCACATCAACTTGTTCCGTTAAATCTCCCGAAGCTGCCATTTCCATCGATTTCTGTACGCGTGTCAACGGATTTATATGGCGATATACAAAGAACGCCGTAACAAGACCCATTAATACTACGATAACAGCTGCCGCAATTAGCGTAAAAATGACAATACGTTCAAACGGCCCGATGATGACCCCGCGCGGCAATACCGTTTGTACGGACCACGTCTCTTCAAAACCGTTCAATGTAATCGGTGCAAAGACGTTAAATGCTTTTTCGTTATAGGTTTTCGAATCCACATATAGTGAATTTGCTTTTCCTGCCTTTAATTTGTCTTTCACAGGCTGCCAATCGATGGCGTCCTTCATATTCGAATTATTCATTTGCTCTTTCAGACTGTTTTGGATCAGAACGCCATCATCAGATATGACGGAAGCATATCCGCCTTCAGGGGCAATTTCCTTTGTTAATCCGGCTAGAAATTCCAGTGACATATTCGCACTAATAACCCCTGTGAAGTCACCGCTTTTAGATAGTAACGGCACTGTTAATGAAGTGAAGCTCATGTTCTTTCCATCTACCTCATACGAAATCGGTTCTTGGAGGTAAGACTTTTTATCAGACTTCGGATTTAAGTACCAATCCCCCCCGCCTGATTCTTCATAGCCACTTGCAGAATTTATTTGAATGCCATCTTCGGTTTTCAATAAAAAAGGAATGAATCGTCCTTCTGAATCTATCAGTTTCTGCTCAGAATCTGATAGACCGTCTGTAGAAAGAACACCTTTTTCAAACACAGCACTCATGCTGACCGCATTCGGATTGCCTTCGAGATTTGCTTGAAGAACTGATAATACATCCGTCGCAGCTAATTTCGAATTCGAATTCATCGTTTCCAATACTCGTTTTGTTGTACTAAGCGATTCATCTGTTTGCTTAAACTGTTCACCCAGCTTTAATGCAACTCGTTCTGTATCCTTTGTTGAGAGCTCTTCAGCGTCATTAACAGTAATGCTGTGGGTGTAGATCATAGTTCCCAATGCATAGAGTGCAAATAATAAGAGAAAGACTCCTATTATGAGCGTGGACAGTTTAAATACGATACTTTTCGATTTTTTCATTGTGAACTTCCCTTCTGATTCTTGCAGCTTAGTGATTATACCTAATTACCCATACAATGAAAACACTTTGGACCTTTAGACACAAAATGGTCACTGGACGATTGACTCATCCAGTGACCATTTTTCATTTTCAACTGCATAAATTTACTTAGGTTGTTCCTCGCCCCAGCACTCAGTTCCCTTTAAACCGGGAATGGATTTTGCTTCAAATCTAGGATTCAACCCTTTTCTGCGCTGAAACGTAAAGTCATCCAAGACCTTGAATGCAGTGCGACTTAAGATTGCAATGACAATGAGGTTTAATACAGCCATCAGACCCATGAAGACATCTGCAAGATCCCATACTGTCTGTACTTTCGCCATCGCACCGAACATGACCATGCCAAGTACGGCGATCCGATATACCGTCATCCAAATCTTGTGCGCATTAATGAATTCAATATTTGTTTCACCATAATAATAGTTTCCGATAATCGAGCTGAATGCAAAGAACAAAATAGCAATGGCTACAAAATAAGGAGCCCACGAGCCTACGTGTTCTGCCATGGAAGCTTGCGTTAACAAAATTCCATCTGTTTCACCTTTATCATAAAGTCCAGCAAGCAAAATAATGAATGCTGTCGCCGAACAAATAATGATTGTATCGAAAAAGACTCCAAGACTTTGAACGAGTCCCTGTTTAGCAGGGTGCGTTACGTTCGCTGTCGCGGCAGCATTTGGAACACTACCCATACCTGCTTCGTTCGAGAATAATCCACGACGAACACCTTGCATAATGGCAGCCCCGACACCGCCGCCTACCATTTCTTTCACGCCGAATGCATGCTCAACAATTAACGTAATCATCGCAGGGATTTCAGTAATATTGATAATAACAATATACAACGCTACTATAATATAAAGTGTGGCCATTACAGGCACGATCGCTTGTGTCACTTTAACGATTCGTTTAACACCGCCAAATATAATGATTGCGGTTAACATAACAAGAATAATACCTACAGCCCAATCGGGAACATTAAACACATCTGAAAACGACTGACTGATCGTATTTGACTGTACCGCGTTAAAAATGAAGCCGAAACATAGTGTTAGTAATATAGCAAAAACAATTCCTAAACCTCTTAGTCCCAAAGCCTTTTGCATATAATACGCAGGCCCGCCTCGGAATGTATCCCCGTCACGCACTTTATAGACTTGAGCTAATGTACTTTCAATGAAAGCAGTTGCCATTCCTATAATTGCAATAATCCACATCCAAAAGACTGCCCCCGGTCCGCCGATTCCAATGGCAAGAGCAACACCTGTCACGTTTCCGGTACCTACACGAGAAGCAGCACTGATTGTGAACGCTTGAAATGCCGAAACCCCATCTTCGCTATCTTTCTTTTCAGTAATTAAACGGAACATCTCGCCGAAGAGACGGAATTGAACAAACTTCGTTCCGATGGTGAAGTAAAGTCCAAGCACCAGCAACAGGCCGATAAGTACGTATGACCATAAATAATTATTGAATGAACCTGTTACCCAATTCATAAAATCTGTTAGCATCCAGCTGCACCTCCAATTTTAGTTTCTAGTTAAACCTATATTCATCTCGTTTCTTCTGTACCCTCTTTTTTTATCGTATAGACAAAAAAGTGCCGATGGTTTAGTAAACCACCGACACTATGTGAATTGCAATAGAAATTACTATTCACCGAATATTTTTATAGTACGTATTGATCGATTTTCAAAACCAGCTCCGCAATTTCCGGTTTGCTGATCTGCTCATCTGCACCCACACTCGTTCCTTTATGTTTTAATTCATCTGTGATTAATGAAGAGAAGATGATGACAGGTAATTTCGCAAGTCCTTTATGCTCTCTGATTCTTCTAGTGAAATGATGACCATCCATTTGCGGCATTTCGATATCTGTGATGACGAGTTGAATTGTATCCGAAACGTCTTCAGTTTCTGCTAAATTCTCCAGATACGCGAGTGCATCTTTACCATTCTCGAAGAATTCCACTTTATCATAACCCGCTTCGGATAATGTGGATTGCAGCAATTTACGTAAAAGTGGTGAGTCTTCTGCAACGAGCAATCGTTTATCCGAACGTTCCCGCTTACCCAGCTTCTTAATTTGTTCCATGCGGATTCCTGTTTCAGGACTAATCTCCATAACGATTTTTTCAAAGTCCAGCAGCAGCATCATCTCTCCGCCCAGCTTGATGACGCCAATGACCGGAGATGTTTCTGCCGAGTAAGCACCAGATGGCTTCTCAATCGCATCCCATGAAATCCGGTGAATCATCGTCACGTTGTGCACGTGGAATACAACTTGCTGTTTGTTGAATGAAGAAACGATGTATTTATCATTTTGCGGGTTTGCAGATGGTCCCATCCCTAATACTCGCTCCATATTAATGACAGGCAAAATTTCACCGCGCAATTGAATGATTCCTTCCACTGCAGGATCCGCATGAGGAATTGGTGTGATTGGCATCGGCACGATAATTTCTTTTACTTTAATGACATTGATGCCATAGCGGCTGCCCGCTACTTCGAACTCTACGATTTCCAGTTCATTTGTTCCACTCTCTAATAGTATTCCGCTTTCATAAGCCATTGCATTCAGTCCTTTTCGCGTAGTCGCAATTTTTTCGTTCCATCCAAGCTCCGCCGTTCTGCGCGAAGCGGCTCTATTAGTCTATTTCGGCACAATGTACTACATGATTGAGGGCTCTTCCCTCTTTTTCTCAAATTGTGTGAATCTGTTGGCAGACTTGTGTCAGCTAAACTGGGTGAATTGCTTGTAGAATCGAGGAGTTGCTCATAAATTCTGGAATGTGATCATAACCCTCGCGTTCCGCTCATAAATCTCCATATGTGATCATAACCCATCATCCTAAAACAAAAAAACCAACCAGCGCTAGCTGATTGGCAGATTTTCATTCAAGACGCATTATCAATCATCCCACGTGACGGACATGATTTTTCCAGAAATCGCATGAATTTGATAGGTTGCTTCATCAGGTCCATCCTCTACATCAATTTCAATTTCGATGAGATAATAACCGCCTTCTGACGTTTGGACAAAGTCCACGCCATCAACTTCACCATTCAATTGCGTCAAAGCAATTTTAATGGCTTGTTGTTTACTGATGATCACCGTGTTTTGCTGGGCCGGCTTATTTTCATGCCGGTTATTTGGATGATTATTGTACTGATTTTGCTGTTGCTGCGGCTTAGGAGTCTGTTTTGGCTCTGGCTTTGGCTGAGCCGGTGCAGGTTTCGGAGCCTCTGGCTGTGATTTTGGTTCTTCTGGTGCTGGCTTCACGGGCACTTCTTCCGTTTTCCCAATCGATGGCTCGTCCTTCTTCTTATCTGCTTTTTCAGCAGCTTCCTTTTGCTTTGTTACTAATTCTTTAGAAGGCTCCTTCAAAATTATTGAGATTACTTTCCCCGTTGCTCCATCTACACGAACCAAATAGATGGATCCTTCTCGCGTAAGTGTCGCGCCATATATATCATCATTCAATAACAAGTCGCTTACTTTTCCATTGTACATTTTTTCCAGTTGACTCTTAATCGAATCAGACGGAATCGTATCCGCATGAGACACAATACTCTTCATATAAAATATACCTGCAATGACTAGGAGCAGCACGAGACTGAATGGCAGCCAGAACTTTTTGCTCTTTTTCATATCGACTCACCTCTCCTTTAGAGTACCAGACAGACATTAAAATTTACTGAGAGTCCTCCGCTTTCATTAACCATATTGTTACTGCTGTTCCTTTCCCTTCTTCACTCTCAATTTTAAGTTTCGTTCCTAACCCAATCGCGATTTCATTTGCAATGGCCAGTCCTAGCCCTGTGCCGCCAGTTTTACGGCTGCGATCTTCATCCACTCGATAAAATCGGTCAAATAAAAACGGAATATCTTTTGCGGGAATTCCTTTTCCGTAATCCCGAATACAAATCCGTACATAGTCCTTATGCTCTTCCAACTCAACATCGATTTCATGCTCACTGTATTTACGCGCGTTATCGAGCAAGATAATCAGCAGCTGCTTTAAATGGGTCCCATCTGTTGATAACATCAGCTGAGCAGGTCCCTTAATGTGAACCGCCCTTCCATATGCACTCGTAATCATTCGAGCGGCATCATCGACAAGGACACGAACGTCTGTCCATTCAAATACGTAGGAAGCGGGTTCGTTGTTTCGGGCAAGATCCAGCATTTGCTCAATCATTTCCTTCATACGTTTCGTCTCGCTGCGAATGGCAGTCAGTGCCTCTTCCGTAAGTTCCGGCTTGTCCATTCCCCGCCGCTCAAGCAGTCTCGCATAACTATCTATAACCGTTAGTGGGGTTTTTAGTTCATGGGATGCATCCGAAACGAACTTTTCCTGCTTCCGATAGTTCTGCTCCAACTGAATCATCAACTCGTTGAACGTCTGCCCCATTTGTGCCAGTTCATCTTTTCCTTGTTCCGGTACCGAAATTTGCTGGAACGTACCTGATCGGCGACTATCCGTCATCGCTTGGATCAGTTTCTCAATAGGCTGCGTCACAATGCGTCCCAACGTAATACTCGAGATGATAATCGGAATCATCGCAAACAATGTTATGCCGACCATAACGACTTTCAGCAGTCGCAAATTCGCCTTCAAATCCGTCAGTACTTGGGTCACTTCCAGCTGGACTACTTCTCCAGTCGGCCAAATTGTCGGAATCACAATTGAAAGTGCTTCAAAGCCATCGTACGGTACCAGCGTATAGTCCTCGTCTTTTTTCGGAGTCGGGAACTTCTGGTCCAATCCTTCCATAGATTGAACAGTCAGGACATCTTTTCCGTCCTCCCCTACTACTCGAAGGGCTCCGTTAGGCGGCACGTACGCACGTAAAATAATCTCTGCTTCCTCTTCGTCCGTCATTTTACTCAACGCAACCGTTAACTCTTTCGCGCTCCCGAGCAACTGACTGTATTCTGTTTTGTGCTGCGTTCGGTCAAACGTGAAGTAAATCCCTAAATTGCTTAAAATGAGCAAAATCAGCATCATCAAAGTGGAAAGGGAATGGATTTTATTTTTAAGCTTCATGGCGAGTATCCTTTAGTGCATACCCTACCCCTCGAACCGTCTGGATGAACGAAGGACCGCATTCCGGATCAATTTTCTTTCTAACGTATCTGATGTACACATCGACAACATTCGTATCGCCATAATAATCGAATCCCCAAACTGCATCGAGTAACTGCTCTCTCGTCAACACTTGGTTCGGGTGCTTCAGTAAGTGGAATAATAAATCATACTCTCGCGGAGTCAGTTCAACTAATTCCCCGCTGCAGCGAACTTCCCGCGTCTGATCATGAATTGATATTCCGTTAAATTCATGTAAGTGAACGTCCGCTTCTTCTTGCGCCCCTTTGGATGAAAACCGAAGGGCCGAACGGATTCGTGCCAGCAGTTCTTCGATTTCAAAAGGTTTTGTCACGTAGTCGTTGGCACCTAAATCGAGCCCCGTCACTTTGTCCTCCATATCATTTTTTGCTGTCAGCAAAATAACAGGGGTCATTGTTTCATCCGCCCGAATGCGTCTCAATACATCGAGACCGTTCAGACCGGGCAACATTAGATCGAGCAGCACGAGATCCCATTCTTGTTCACGATACATGATGAGGCCATCGGTACCTGTATGGCACGACGACACGTCATATCCCTCAAACTCGAGTTCCAATTGCAAAACCCGAGCAATACTTTCTTCATCTTCTATAATTAGTAGTTTATAAGCCATTGTCAGTTCACCTTTTCCATCACTTAGTCGTCAGGTTGAATATGGGATCAGTTCCAGAAATGAAACGCCCCTAAACGAAAATTTTCTTTAATTCTATCAGTTTTCCAGCTGGCAGGAGAAATTAAATGCAGGAACCAAAAAAGAAGCACCCCGCCTCGTGAGCGGGAATGCTTCTTAGATGAATACGATAATCGCTAAAATAACCGCCAATACAATACGATAAATTGCGAATGGCACGAGTTTGACCTTCGAAATCAGTTTCAAGAAGAATCGAATGGACAGCAATGAAAACACAAATGCGCTGAGGAATCCTACGACATAGAACGAAAAATGATCCATCGATAGATACTCCCAGTTTTTCAATACGGAGACGAGACTGGCACCCATCATGATTGGAACTGCCATGATGAACGTGAAGTCCGCTGCGGTTCTGTGGTTCATTCCAAACAATACACCGCCCGAAATAGTGGCACCCGAACGTGAAAATCCTGGCCACAACGATAGACATTGAACGAGACCAACGGTGAATGCTTGACGGTATGTAATTTGGTCAAGAGTCGTGACACGCGGAGTCTTCGGTCCAAAACGATCGGCTGCGATCATAAGAATTGCACCTGCAACAAGCGCAACGATGACCGTTTCAACACCAAACAAATAGTCATCGATCAAATCTTTCAAAGCAAATCCGAGGATAACTGCAGGCAGCATCCCTACAATTACGTGAAGCAAGTTGAAACTTTGGCTCGCCTTTTGGCCTTCTACTTTATAAAGGCCGACTAAACTGAATAGCCGCTTCCAGAATACGACCACGACTGCAAGTATTGAACCCAGCTGGATGACAATTTTGAATGTTATGGAAGGATAATTCCCAAGAAACTCTTCACTTTTCAACCACATGTCATCGACGATAATTAAATGTCCTGTTGACGAAACAGGCGCAAACTCTGTCATTCCTTCAACAAAACCCAATATAAGCGCTTTTAGAAATTCAAATAAATCCATAGATTGTTATACCCGCTTTCTGCGAAAAGTGATATACCGACTGCATATAATCACTCCGCCAATTCCTATTAAAATATACACAACGTTTGAATAGATGTCCATATATCGGAGGACCGATTCAAAGTGCGCCCCCAGTTTTACACCCGTAAATATAAGGACACTGTTCCAAACCAAACTTCCGAGAGTCGTTAAAAGAACGAAGAGCGGAAAGTTCATTCCAGACATTCCAGCTGGTATGGAAATTAAGCTTCGGACGAGCGGGATTACCCGGCACACGAGCACTGTCCATGGCCCATACTTGTCAAACCACGCATCCGCACGACGAATATCCTTCGGCTTCAGCCTAAACCAGCGTCCATAGCGAACAGTAAGACGCTCCAGCCTCGGAACATCCAGAAACATACCGATGCCGTACAGAAACACGGCTCCTATAACCGAACCAGTTGTCGCCGCTGCAATCATCCATCCCATAGATAAACCGTGGGATGCCACTAAAAATCCACTGAATGTCAAAATCAGTTCAGAAGGAATTGGCGGAAACAGATTTTCCACTAAAATAAGCGCAAGCACGCCATAATAGCCATATTCCGTCAACAACTCCATGATCCATCCGTCCATCCACGCCCTCCCCTCACAAGTTTTGCTGATAAATTAAATTAATGCTCATAAAACACGAATTCTGATCATAACCCTTGCGTTCAGCCCGTAACTCCCAATTAGAATCATACGCTTTCCACCCAACACGTCATAAAGACGACATCCCTCGCAGCAAGTTTCGTCTAACCTCTACTAGTTTACGAAACAGGCTTCCATTCTATGACTTCCGCACAGCAAAACCCGTCCAGCACTCACCGCCAGACGGGCTTTATCTATCGTACTTACGTCGATTCAATCAATTGTTTGCGCAACTCCGCTTTCAAGAACTTGCCCACGGAGGTTTTCGGAATCTCTTCCATAAAGATAATATCGTCCGGAACCCACCATTTCGCAAACTGCCCTTTCATGTACTCCAGAAGTTCGGCCTTCATTGCCTCGTTCGCTTCCTGTCCATCTGCCAATACGACACATCCCAGCGGACGCTCTTGCCACTTCTCATGAGGAACCGCGATTACTGCTGCTTCAAACACAGCATCGTGCGACATGAGCGCATTCTCCAAGTCTACGGACGAAATCCACTCACCGCCGCTTTTGATCAAATCCTTCGTCCGATCCGTCAGCTTCAAGTAGCCGAACTCTGTCATGACCGCTATATCGCCAGTATACAGCCAGCCGTCCCGGAACGCTTCAGACGTCCGGTCATCCTTATAGTATTCATCCGCAATCCAAGGCCCGCGAACCGCAAGCTCTCCCATCGTCTTGCCATCCCACGGCACTTCACCGTTTTCATTGACAATCTTTACATCTAATCCCGGCATCACAAGACCCTGCAGCGCTCGGATGTCGATTTTTTCATCCATCGTGACGTCATCCATCCCAGACGTCAACACCGACAAACTGACGAGTGGCGATGTTTCCGTCATGCCATATCCGACAATGAACGGGACCTGATAGCGTTCTTCAAACGCTCGAATCAATCCCTTAGGTGAAGCAGAACCGCCACAAACAATTGCACGCAGCGAAGACAAATTACGCGGTTTCGCGTCTTGCGCTTTCAAAACTGCCAGCCAAATTGTCGGCACCCCTGCCGTCAGTGACACGTTCTCTTGTTCGATCAAATCCAGTAAGATATCCGGAATAATCCCTGGTCCCGGAAGCACTTGTGTCGAACCGAAGAACACTGCCGCAAATGGCAGTCCCCATGCATTTACATGGAACATTGGCACGACTGGCATAATGACATCCCGCTCATTCAATCCCATTGCGTCTGCCAGCCCAAGTGCATAACTATGAAGTACAATTCCACGGTGCGTATAGACAACGCCTTTCGGATTCCCCGTAGTTGCAGACGTATAGCACATGCCGGCGGGCGTGTTTTCATCCAAATCCTCAGGGAATTCGAACGTGTCGGAAGCATCGTCGAGAAGAGCCTCGTATGCATAGACATTTGGCAAGCTCGTTTCTGGTACCTCTTTACTGTCGCCCATAATGATATAGTGTTTCACCGTCTTCAAAAGCGGTGCCAACCTCTCAAGATGAGGGAACAAATTATCATCCACTAAGAGAATTTCGTCTTCCGCATGGTTAATCACATACGCAATATGTTCAGGTGACAAACGGATATTGACCATATGCAAAATCGCGCCAGTACAAGGTACGCCGAAATAGGCTTCCAAATGACGATGATGATTCCAGCCAAACGAAGCCACTTTTGTGCCATGCTGCATGCCTAATTTCGTCAGCGCATCCGCAAGTTTCCGCGTCCGTTTTACAAACTCGCGATACGGAATGCGATGAATCGTATCCGCTGCAGTACGTGAAATGATAAGCTTCTCAGGAAAAAACTGTTCAGCACGGCGGATGAACGACGTTAAATTGAGTGGTGTTTGCATCATAATGGCCATCTCCCTTTGTCCTTTAAACTGGTCATGTGTCTGTCAAACCTACAAATTAAAGTCCGAAATTTTTTGCGATGATCACTTTCATAATTTCATTTGTCCCTGCGTAAATCGACGTCACCGGGATATCGCGATAGCGCCTAGCAATTTTGTACTCTTCCATATAACCGTAGCCGCCATACAATTTCATACACTCCGTTGCAATTTCCCGAGCGCTTTCTGTAATCCAGTACTTCGCCATCGAGACTTTTGTGACGACATCCGCGCCGCTCATATGCTCCTCGATGAGTGACTCTAAAAACGTCTTTCCCAGTTCCACTTTAGTCGCCGCTTCCGCCAGCTTAAATTGCGTGTTTTGGAATGAACTGACCGGCTTTCCGAATGCATGCCGTTCCTTCACATACGTAAGCGTCATCTCCAGCATATCTTCTGAAGCTGTTTGTGCAGAAAGCGCGACGATAAGCCGTTCTTGCTGGAGCTTTTGCATTAAGTAATGAAATCCTTTATTCTCCTCACCGATCAGGTTTGCAGCAGGCACTTTACAGTCTTCAAAATAGAGCTCTCCCGTATCTTGCGAATGCATCCCGACTTTGTCCAGTTTGCGCCCTTTTGTAAAACCTTCTGTCCCTTCTTCGATCAAGAGCAGGCTGATTCCACGATGCTTCGGGTCCGCGTGCACGTCCGTTTTCACAATCGTTAAAAACAAATTGCCATTGATTCCATTTGTAATGAAGGTCTTTTGACCATTTACAATGTAGAAGTCGCCTTCCTTACGCGCAGTTGTCTGGACATTCGCCAGATCAGATCCGGTTCCGGGTTCCGTCATCGCTACGCCAGTAATGAACTCAGCAGTCAAACATCCTGGCAAATATCTCTCCTTCTGCTCGTCTGTACCGTACGATTCAATATATGGAACAACGATGTCATTATGCAAACCAATTCCTGTCAGACCTGCACCTACCCGTTCCATCTCCTCTCCAATAATGACTCCGTAGCTGAAATCCAGTCCTAATCCACCGTATTGCTCGTCAACTTGGGGACAAAGAAAACCCATCCCGCCAAGCTTTCTCCAAAACGCTTTCGGCACAAGACGCTGCTGTTCCCATTCGTCGTAATGTGGTACAGCTTCCTTTTCTAGAAACTTGCGAAGCGTTTTTCTGAATAAAACATGTTCATCTGTTTCAAAACGATAGCGTTTCATCCGGCGCGCCTCCCTTGTTGGGATCAAATCATTTCAATAATCGTCGCGTTCGCCATGCCCATTCCTTCACAAATTGCGAGTAATCCGTAGCGTCCGCCAGAATGTTTTAATTCGTGCATCAGCGATACAAGCAACTTGGTCCCCGTTGCACCTAATGGATGACCGAGCGCAATCGCACCGCCATTCACATTCAACTTTGCAGCATCCGCTCCCGTTTCAGCAAGCCATGCAAGCGGCACAGGCGCAAACGCTTCATTCACTTCATAGAGGTCCATTTCGTTAATCGTCAACCCGGCTTTCTTTAATACTTGATGGGTCGCTTCAATCGGGCCTGTCAGCATCAGTGTCGGATCTGAACCGACTACTGTTCGCGCTACAATCTTAGCTAGCGGCTTAACACCAAGTGCGTCCGCTTTCTCTCTGCTCATAAGCAATACAGCAGATGCTCCGTCACTCATTTGACTCGCATTTCCTGCCGTAATGACGCCTGTTTCATCGAATACCGTTTTTAATCCAGCCAGCGCAGCCAGCGTCGATTCTGGTCGCGGCCCTTCATCTACAGAAAATAATTTTGAATTTCCTTCTTGGTCCATCACTGAAACGGATACAATTTCTTCATCAAACCGTCCCCCATCAATCGCCTGCATCGCTTTCTGATGACTGTCATACGCAAATTGATCAAGAATTTCACGCGAAAGCTTCCATTTTGAAGCGATTCGTTCAGCGGATAAGCCTTGATTGATAATTTCATATTGCGACGTCAATTTCCCGCTCGTTTTAGCACCATGCATGTTGGAGAACATGGGCTCACGGGTCATGCTTTCAACTCCGCCCGCTATTACAACGTCCATATCTCCGCTTGCAATCGCCTGTGAAGCGAAGTGAACCGCTTGTTGACTTGACCCGCATTGGCGATCAATCGTCACTCCCGGAACCGTTACAGGAAATCCGCCGATTAGCGCAGCTGTCCGAGCAACATTGCCGCCCTGTTCACCTGACTGAGTGACACAGCCAAGGATGACATCGTTCGTTTCTTCCTTCGCTACTCCCGCGCGTTCCATCAGTTCATCCAATACAAGCGCTGCAAGTTCATCAGGACGCGTGCTGGCAAGGCTTCCCTTCCTTCTTCCTACCGGCGTCCGCACGCCCGCAACGATTACAGTTTCTCTCATGACGACACTTCCTTCACATTATAATAGTCCTAGTTTTCTAATAACTATACCAATCATTGAAAGCAGTTTCAATTTTTATTTCAGAGTCTTAATTAGATCTCATCCTAAAGTATGAGACGAAACTCCACACCAAGCCTGTTTGGATAAATCCCATTCCGCCTTATTATTAAGATACAAACGAAGGGAGGCACCACAAATCATGAAAAATTTTCTACTTGTTGTCCTCGGAATCATTGCCGCAATTGTAGCCGTTGCCAATATCGGGTCTATCGTAGCGCTTGCACTTTCAGCAGCCGCAGCATTATTCGGGTGGCACCATTTCCGTAAAAGCAACTCCTCAATCGGCCGTATTCTTTGGGGAATCATCATGCTGGTCGGAGTTCTAACAGGAATTTCAAACATCCCTGCTTTCATCGGTCTTCTTGCGGCAGCCGGAGCTTACTATGCATGGCGCAATTGGAAACTGAACCAACGTACTAACAGCAACGTAATCGATGCAGATCCGTTCGCAAAGTTTGAAAAACAATGGAACGAATTTACTAAATAAGGAGGGCTTTTGATGAACGAACTATGGTATAAATTCAAATTTGCCGTACAAGAAGACTTGGAACAATTCTCAGCAAAACGTAGCACACAGAATGCTGCAGATGTATTAAACGAAACCATCAAGGAAGCCGAACAGCAAACGAAAGCAGTAGGGAAACTTTTAGAGCGTCAACGGATTTTGCGTGATGAAGTTACAAAGGAACTGATCGAAGCCGAACAACTGACGGAAAAACGGACAGAGCAACTTTCATTAGCTGAAGCAACAGAAGACGAAGCGCTAATCAGCTATGCAAAAGACGAGGCCGAAGCATATAGCCACCGTCGGGATGAGCTGCGTTCCCTTGAAGAGGAAACGACGGAGTCTATGATCGCATTAGAGCGTCGTTTTGAAAGTATGAAGCATAAAGTGAAAGACATGCAGGTCCGTCGTTTGAAGTTGATGGGTGAAGAAAACGCAAAACGCGCAAACAGCCGGATGGATCGTATCTTCTCCGCGGATCTTAATCCTTCATCTGAAGAACCTGTGAGTCATTCTTCCGCCAAAGACGGAGACATTGCGTCCATGCGCCGCCGTCTGGATGAGTTGATGACAGAAGAAGCAACCATCGAGAAAATCGTGTAAACTGGAAAGACAGCAACGAGCTGTCCGGGTGATCAGAGGCTCCTTGACCGCTCGGCAGTTCTTTTCTGAATAGACGGAGTCGGGCTGGGTTGCCCGGCGCAACGAGCGGGTTCCCTCGCAGAACGAGCGGGTCGTCTCGCGGAACGAGCGGGTCGCCCTCTGTAATCCCACAGTAAAGTACTGACATCGAGAAAGGAGCGGAAGCAGAATGGTGAGAAGCAAAACAGAACGGACTACATTGTGGGTCATGGCGTTTGCACTTCTGGTATTCGTAGAGGCGGCTTTGTTCGGGAACGGGAACGTCATCTTCTTCTTTCTAGGTGCCATTGCCATATACTTTGGTCTTCAGCGCCGCTCGAAATGGCTCGTTATAACAGGCGGCATATTTATCGTAATTGCTTTGCTCTCGTTATGGAGTTTACGCTTGCTGATTTTCGGTATGCTGATTTATTTGGTTTACCGGTTATGGAAAGGTACGCCTGCGGTAGAAATTATGCGCCCTTTGAAAGAAACAAAGCGGGAGACGCAGAACGGAATTTGGAAAGACCGGCTGTTCTCCAGTCAGTCAACGCCATTCACCTCCTATGAATGGCAGGATGTCCATATCCAAGGAGTTGTTGGTGATTTCTATATTGACGTGACAGACACCGTATTGCCAAAGCAGACTTCTTTCATCTCCATCCGGCAAGGTTTTGGTCGTGTTAAAATCGAATTGCCGTACGATTTGCCTGTCCGCATCCATTGTTCCGCCTTGTTTGGTGAATGCCGCCTGTTCGACCTGACGCCTAAACGTTTGTTGAACGAATCCATCCATATGAAAGATGGATACGACCGGGAGATCGGCTCAGAGGCTGAACTCATCATCTCACTATCTGTCCGATTCGGAGATGTCGAGGTGATTCGAAAATGACCGGACTTTTTTGGCGCGGTATTCTGCTATCCACACTATTCATCACTGTTTGTGCAGGCGGGGTTTATTATATCGTCGAACACTCTCCTTCTTTCGAATGGCAGTACCTGTACAATGAAGACTTTCTCGATGTTCCCATCGGAGTTTGGCTGCTCGTGATCCCAATTACTCTCGGCTGGATGTTTTCGTATTGGATTTACAGCATTGCACGCTCAAAGGAAAAAACCATTGAACGGACGCTCAACCAGCTCGCAGAAGAAGGAACCGCCCGTTCGAATAAAAACATTTCCCGCAAGATGAATCGCACCATCGCTTCTGTATCAGAGGTATTAGAGACGCAAAAACGAAGTTTGCAGCGGATTACCGATCAACGGGCTGAAGACCAAGACCAAATCATTCAAGAACGTCTTATTGAAGAGCGTCAGCGGCTCGCTCGCGAGCTTCATGATTCCGTTTCCCAACAATTGTTCGCAGCCTCGATGCTGTTGTCATCACTAACAGAGCAGCCTGAGGAAACGACGCTCCAAAAACCATTGCTCCAAGTCGAACGAATGGTGCAGCAGGCACAACTTGAAATGCGCGCATTATTGCTTCATTTACGTCCAGCCGTCTTGAATAGCAAAACTCTCAAAGAAGGACTTGAAGAGCTGCTGACAGAACTGCGGGAAAAAGTGACGTTCACCATTCGATTCCGACTGGAAGACGTCCCACTGTCCAAAGGGGCCGAAGATCATTTATTCCGCATCGCACAGGAAACACTGTCAAATACACTCCGGCATGCACAAGCAACAGAAGTCGATGTTGTATTCATCGAACGCGATGGGTTGTCAATTTTCCGCGTGCAAGATAATGGCGTAGGATTTAGTGAATCCGGCAGCAAAGGCGGCTCGTATGGCCTTCAAAACGTCAAAGAGCGTGCCGTTGAGATTGGCGGTGTGTGTAAAATTGTATCCGTTCCTTCGCAAGGTACGATTGTCGAAGTGAAATTACCAATTCGGACAGAGGAGGAGGAAACGCATGATACGCGTACTACTCGCAGATGATCATGAAATGGTGCGCATTGGCGTATCCGCTTATTTAGGAACCCAACCAGATATGGAAGTTGTCGGAGAAGCGGTTGATGGCGGGGATGCCGTTGAAAAAGCACTGGAATTACGGCCAGACATCATTTTAATGGACATGGTTATGCCTGTCATGACTGGAGCAGAAGCAACAAAGGCAATTATTCAGCAATGGTCAGAAGCCAAAATCATCGTTGTCACAAGCTTCCTGGATGACGATAAAGTCTATCCAGCACTTGAAGCAGGCGCTGCCAGTTACATTTTGAAGACGTCGAACGCCAAACGCATTGCTCAAGCCATCCGCGAAACCGTCCAAGGCCAAACAGTTCTGGAACCGGAAGTGACAGTCAAAATGATGGAAAAAATGCGGAGCGGCGGATCTGACCAGCCCCTTCACGATGACTTGACACAGCGTGAACTTGAGACGCTGTTACTTCTCGCACAAGGTAAATCCAATCAGGAAATTGCGGATGAACTGTTCATTTCCTTAAAAACCGTTAAGACGCACGTCAGTAATGTACTGTCAAAACTCGATGTCCAAGACCGTACGCAGGCAGTCATTTATGCATTTCATCATAAATTAGTTCAGTAAAAAACGCGCAGCCAGGGTGTATCCCGGACTGCGCGTTTTTTCGTCATTCGTGGTTATAATCATCTTTAGGCTTCTGATTGTTCCATTGCTCATGCGCTTCTTTGTTAAATCGGCTCCGCTGATCGTGGTCCCCGTATGGATATTCTTCCCCTGGTTCCACTTCGTTATAGCCTGTATCCACATCATCTTCCGTGAACGAAATTGGATCATTCCCTCCAAAGTTCTCAGCTGGCGGGACTTCATTCACATCAGGATGTACAGGTCCTCGCAATCCCGCTTCCGGATCATCCGTGAAGTCATCTGCAGTGGGTGCAGGAGGAGCTTGCTCAGTTGCTCGTTTCAACTGTTCCTTTTCACGATCAACTTGAGCTTTTGAAGCATCCATACCTTGTTTTGCTTGTTGCTTTGCCTGCTCTGCATTTTGTTTCATTTCCTCTTTTTGCTGCTTCCAACTTTCTTTTGAGACGTCTGCTTCCTGCAAGCTGGACTCCATCTTAGACAAATAACGGGATGCATGATCGCGTCCGCCCAGTCCGAATGCCAATCCAAATGCCAGTGCAACGCCACCCAGGATGAGAATGAATGCAGCATTGATAATTGCTGGGGCAATTCCAAGCTGACTAAGTGCCATAAAGAATGCAAACGCCAAGATTGCGTATTTGGCAACATAGCGAAGCATGTGCGGGTTGCCTGACTTCGTTTGCATGACACTTCCGATGAACTTCTCTGCCAGATTCGCAAGCCAGAACCCAACTGCAAGTATCAATACAGCCGCAAGCACCATTGGCAAGTACGCGAAAATCGCAGTTGCCAGAGTCACCATAAATGCGAGTTGGACAATTTGGAGCGCTTCTACAACAAATAATAGAATCACTATAATTTGTACAATCGTTCCGATAACAGATGAAACTGTAAAGCTGCCAGTCCGGTTTGTTGACTTCACACCCATCTTATTCGATAGGGAGTCCACACCGAGATTTGCGAGTAGCGTTTCCACAATCCCTTTAATCCACTTCGCTACGTACACACCTGCGAGAATCAATGCAATCGCTACGATGATTTTAGGAAGCATCACCATAATGTCATTTAACATGGCAATCGCAGGTTGAGAAATTCCTTCTAAGTCTAGTACTTCAAGTGCTGAAATCGTGACAGGTATCAAAATCAGAACGAACACGATGGTTCCGATCACTTTTGAAATACTTGTCCCTTTTACAGCGGATGAAACTTTCAATTTGTCCGCGACCTTGTCTAAACCAATTGACTCGAGCAGCTTCGTCACAATCATACGAACAATTTTAGCGATAATAATCCCTACAGCAAAGATTAGTGCCACACCAACAAGCTTAGGGATAAATGCGACAAATCCGGTTAACAAGTTTTCAAACGGACCGCTTACTCCACTTAAACCAAGCGCATTCAATACCGCTGGGATAAACAGAAGTAAAATTAAATAAAATGCGACGTTTGCAGCCGTCGAAATCCATTGTGCTTTATCGACTGACTGTGCAGATCCGCCTACTTTAGAGACGTACTTGTGTACATTCACTTTGTGTCCTGCAGATAGAATAAGTTTTTTTACAAGAGTCGCAAGCACCCAAGCCAGTAGCAGGATCAAACCTGCTTTTAGGATTCCAAGTATCGCACCGCTTAATCCTGCAAAAACATTCAGGAATGGTGAAGAAATTGTGTTGAGGTTCATCATATTGAAGAAGATGAGAACGGTCAGCAGTAAAATACCGAAGAATACGATTTTGCCTGCGATTTTGTCGGCACTCCATTTTTGGTGCTGCATGTTTAATCGTTCATTCATGCGTCCTTTTTTCATAGCTTTGACTACTGCACCTTCGGCAACTTTAGCAATGATAAAACCGATGATAAGTACAATAATGCCGAGCAGCAGATCAGGCAGCCAGCTGAAAAGGTTTGAATAATACGGGTCTCTGAACATTAGGATCCTCCATTCTAGTAAATAGTCTAGTAACCTATTCCTATAAACGGCAGTTCGTAAACCTGCTAACTATGAAATCATGAAAAAGCTGAGGAATGTTCGCCCGTACTCCGTGCAGTTCATCAATCAATCCACTGAGAGAAAAACCAGCCGACTGAATCAGTCAACTGGTTTATGTGTTACGTTTAGATGCATTCCACTCGGAGTGGGCTTTTTCATTATGTGTACGCTGAGAGGTTTTTTCCTCATTTTCCGTAAATATAGAAGGAGCATGCTCCCCGGTCTCGTCTCGTTCGTTCTCAAGAAACTCATGGGTGTAATTCGAATCAGCAGGGTCAGACAATGGCAGCTCATCCGCAGGTCCCGCTGGCTTCCCTTGCTTAGGCACTTTGGGTTCTAAGTCTTCCTTGTTTGGATATTTACCGTCTTTAATGGTCATTCCAATCACTCCTCCCGCAAACCATTTCAACTAATAGCCGTTGTTATCCCTATACCATTCCCTGAATTATTGTGATTCAAACAAAAATGAGACTGCGGGAACGATTCTCCCCACAAGTCTCATTTGGTAAAGACAAAGCTAATGTCACCTAAACAGTTCTCATTGTACTGACTTGAAGGACATCAGTAGTTTTCCATCCATAGGAGTGCAATGAGACAATTTTTTCAGTAACTATTATTTTGCCCTTTATCACTTATTAATTTAGCGGCTACATTCATATCGAATTTATTGTTCTCTGTTTTTGCTGAAAATAACACAATCGGACCTGAACCTGTAACACGTTGCACGTCCCAAACCATGCCCTCGAACTTATTATATGAACTATCTGCTATTAGTAATTGTTTAGACCGCTCCGTCAATTGTACTTGTAATCCTGTAAAAAGATTCCCAGAGCTTTCATTTGGAATCGTAATAGAACCTATGATTTGTATCCCTGTTACACAATCATCAATCGTCATATTTTCAAAACGATTTGCATTAATCCAACTGTAAGTTCCAGCCCCAGGATTCTCAGTTTTTAGTTGGATGGCTGTTTTAAATCCTACGATTGAGATATTTTCAAACAAGACAAAGCTAATATTGTGCCACTTTCCTTTGGCATAGAGAGATAGACCCGTCCCCTTGTTGCTTTTACTTTTGTTGATAATTGTCATATCTTCAACCCGAGTCTTATTCGAAGCATCATACTGATCATTGCCTTTTAGAAAAATAACTTCTGATTGAAAGACTGGATCCATTATGTGAATCGTCCCGTTCCTAATAACAGAATCCTTTTCAACCGTCAGCACTCGATAGTTTCCTTTGACGGATAGGACAGAATTAGTTCCAAACTCTAGTTCTACACCTTTTTTAACAGTAAAACCAGATTTGATTGTATACACCTTATTGGCTTTCAACTTTACTTTTTCTTTCTTTTGCGCAACACAAAAATCGATAGCCTGCTGAATTGCCTTTGAATAGTCCTCTGTCTGACCGTTCTCACTTGTAATGAAATCTTCTACCTCTACCGTATCTCCTTGTTGATTCAGGCTTTTTTGTTCCACATGTGCGCTTCCCCATATATCGGTGTTCCACATTAAATAGAGAACAACGGCAATGTTGATGACAATAATCGCCATATATCGAGTTAAAACATTTTTCACTTTCATTTGAATCATTCGCTTTCCTAGCTCACAACTGCACTACAATGCGTCACCACCTCATCCCACTTCATGTATATGCGAATGATATCTTCTTCTATAAGCTTAGAACCCGATTGAACTTCAATAAATTCTAAATCTGTAGATGCCTTTATACCATGCGCTGCTTCTATCGGAATTTGCAGTACATCTCCCGCTTTCACGGAGTACAGTTCGCCATTAAGCGCGAATTCCCCTATACCTTTAATAATTGTCCAAACTTCCTGTCGATAGCTATGTTTCTGATAACTAATATTTTTTGAGGCTTTTATACATATGCGTTTTGTAATTACCTCGGCTCCGTCTCTTACCTTCATATGATCGAGTACGCGATACCAGCCCCACCTCCGTTCTTCGTACATGGGCCGTTTGTTCACAACGTCTATTAGTTCTTTAACTCGTGGACTTTCACTTTTTTTCGAAACCAGAATGCCATCAGGGCTTGCTGCAATAATTAGATCTTTCACACCGATTGCCGCAATAGGAATAGTCAGCTCGTTTATTAAGTGGGTGTTGTAGGAATTCTCAGTCATTACACAATTCCCGATTTCATTTGCAGACATTTCTTCTGTTAGCGTGTTCCATGTGCCAAGGTCTTTCCACTCTCCTTCATAAGGAAGAGCGACTACCTTCTCCGCTTTTTCGACAACTTCATAATCAAACGAACGATTAGGCAGAAGCGAATACTTCTTGTAAAGTTCGTCATATACGATTGGCAATCCCCGATCCTCCAGGATTGACAATATATACTCCAACTTAAACGCAAACACGCCTGTGTTCCACAATGCGTGCTGTTCTATCAAATCTTCTGCTTGCTGATAAGTAGGCTTTTCCTTAAAATGACTGACCTCTAAATATTCCAGCTGCTGACTATCACTTTTTGGAGTCAGATAGCCATACTTCTCTGATGGGAATGTCGGCTTCTTCCCTATTAATGCAAGGTTTGCATGGGAGTAATTAAGTGTGTCTTCTAACTCACCCACTCGTTTAAAAAAACTCTCTTCAACGTACGGATCAACAGGAAGTACTGCAACAACTTCCTGTGAACCAACCCCTTTGACAGAATATAAGTAAACTGCGGCTAGGGCGATTGCCGAAAAAGTATCTCTTCTTTCGGGTTCAATACTAAGAGGAATACCAGAACCAATTTGGTTTTGAATTGCATCTACCTGAGACTTGCTTGTGGCGATCATTGCAGATTGCTGCAGACCAGCCTTATCCAGCTGTCTCCACACTCTTTGTAACATCGATTCCATCAGACCCTCATCATCAGCAAGCACTTGCAGAAATTGTTTTGATCGTGATTCATTAGATAATGGCCACAAGCGTTTTCCAGATCCACCAGATAGTAAAATTAATTCCAAGTCTGATTCTCCTATTCACTTTTCTTTTTGGAACGTTTATCATGCTGTGTATGCTGAAACTAATTGGTCACCTACTTTTTCCTGTGAGAAATGCTCCGACACAAAATCGCACGCCTTCGCAGTTACCATTCCTGCTAATTCATGGTCGTTCAAAAGTCGTTCAATCTCCGTAATAAATTCGTCATTATGCTCGCAAACAAACGCTTCTTCCTGATGGGTAAAACCAATTCCTGAATTGGTTATCGTACTCATGACTATCGGACAGCCAAGACCCGCTGCTTCCAATATTTTGTTTTGCTGACCAGCACCAAAACGCAGAGGGCAAACATAGACAGCCGCCTTCCATTGCCACGGCCTAATATCTTCTACAAATCCCGTTACGACAACGCCAGGGATCGTGTTCAACTTTTTTATGTCAGCTGCAGGATTTGCTCCTACTAGCCAGCATTCCAAATCAGGGTTTTTTGCTTTAAGTGGAAGGTAAATATCTTTCACAAGCCTTTTGGCTGCGTCGACATTGGGGGCATAGTCCATGGTTCCAGTGAATACTAATGCATTCATTCTGTTTACCGAAAGATTCCGATGAAAGTAGGTCAAGTCAATATAATTAGGAACTATATCTACTTCTTTGACCCGTCTGGAATGAAGAAATTCCTTATCCGCCGGAGAGGTAATAATAGCTTTGGAACTTTGTGTTTTTATGAACAGTTCATACCTTTTCATCCTCCCCAATTCCCCCCGGACGATCAGCTTTTCGAATGGATTATTTGACCATTGGTATCTTCTTTCCAAGTTCAGGCTGATTGCATCAATATAGTCCACAATTACTTTTGAACCTGAGGTATTTAATGACTGGAAATTATGGAGCATTTTTGATTGCACGTGTAGAATGTCATAATGCGTTCCACTTAAAATCCGTTCAAGAAGCACGTTTAAAATAGGAAATGAAGCGAGCGATACACTTAATGGATATCCTTTAAAAAGAAAACTTCTTATAATTGAAAAGCGATTGTTTTTTGCATTCATTTTGTACTTTTCATCATTCCCGCCGTTCAATAAAGAAGAACCGCAGCACCAGGATGCTTCCTCATTTTCTTGATACAGGCAGTGAACGGTATGTCCTTTATTCACTAAACTTCTTATTTGCTGATACGCTCTCACTTGATCCCCTTTACCGGGAATTTCCGGCTTTCGATGAGTAATAAATAAGATGTTCATGTGCTATCCCCTTTATTCAAATTGAAGCGCAATTATATTCGGGTAACTGGAATCACTTCCGTTTCCTTCTGATTATTGATTTCTCCCGTTCCTGCTGCCTGCCCGCGCTGAAAAAGTATTCGAATTGTCTGCAGGACAATTTTAATATCACTTCCAAATGAGTAGTGGCGAATATAGATCAAGTCAAATCTCAGCTTATCTTCAGCAGTAGTTGTATACTTTGCCATTACTTGTGCAAGTCCTGTCAGTCCAGGTTTCACAGTCATCCTGTAAGAATAGTCCCCCATCTCCCCCTGGAATTGATCGCAAAAAAACTTTCTCTCCGGCCGCGGTCCAACAAGGCTCATCTCCCCTTTTACGACATTGTACAATTGCGGTAATTCGTCAAGCCGTGTAGCCCGCATCCATCTGCCAATAGTTGTTATCCTTGAATCGCATGCTGTCGCCAATACAGGCCCCGTCTCTTTTTCCGCATCTTGAACCATGCTTCTGAATTTATAAATTAAATAAGGCTTCCCATTAATTCCAAGACGCTCTTGCTTGAACAATGCCGGACCTTTGGACGTTACTCGTATTAACACCCATAAAAGAATCATTATCGGACTGGCGGCCAGCACCATTATAAAGGAACCAACTAAGTCAAAAGCACGTTTGGCCCATCGATTGACGATCGTAGACTTTACCGCTGGGATCGAAAGAACAAGCATGTCATCCACTTGCTGTTGAACTGATCCTTGTAGAAACAGGTCAAAGAATTGAGGGACAATCAGTATTTCCTTTTCATACTTCACACACAGACTAACAAGTCGCGTTCTTTGTTTTTCATCAATCAAAGGACTGATCAGTACAACATCGATATCATTCAAATAATCTCCCAGCCGATTTTCCCCGCTTGCCAGAAACAATCCATTGACGAGATACCAGCCTTTATAATGTGAACGAAGCTTGTCAGCCAGCGCAGTTCCACCGGTTTCATCATTCGCGATAATCAGCACTTTTTTCTTCCCATGAAGTCCCTTTATGGTTTGCCAAAAAACGAACCGGCTTGCTATTAAAAGAAGGACATGAAACAAACTCGCGGTTAAAACGATTTCGAGTGAAAGATTGTACACAGGATAATAACTGCCGCCAAAAATCGATAAAAATGCTGCGATGGTTATAGAAAATAGGATGATATAAATCAAATGGATAAACCCTTTTCGCTTCAAATTCGAATAAAAGCCGAAGAGATACAAAACACTGCATGTCAACGCTGCTATATACGTTACTGATTGAGCATTCCCTAAAGGAGAGGCAGTACTATCCAAAAGTAAGGAAGCAGTCATGTAACCTAAATGAATTAACGCAATATCGACTAGCACAAGTAACATCTTTCCAGTTCTTCTTTCGCTGTTCCTTATTATCGCAACCCCTCCTCCATTTGAATAAATTCTTCCTAATAAGTTGATAATTACAGCATTTATCCCTTATCTCTTCTGCAAATACTGCTCCATCGTTGCGTGAATCATTTTCTCTAACGAAAAGTTTTTCTGGACCCGCAGATTAGCATCTTCCGCCATTTTCAGTCTTAGCGATGGATTGTTTTTCAACACATTAATGTACTTACAAAAGTCATCAACCGAGTAGTCTGATACAAGAAACCCTGCGTTGTCGCTATTAATTGCTTCCTTAATGCCGCCTGTATTCACGGAAATGATTGGAGTGCCAACAGCCATCGCTTCAAGAATCACCATTGGAAATACTTCACGATGAGAAGTTAAAAGAAGCACATCCATCTCACCAATGAACTTCTCTGGATCCCTTATATCCCCCATCATATGCACGTCTTGTGTCAGCTCGGCATTTTCAATCATTTGTTGGATTTTAGTGTGTTCCGGTCCTTCTCCGCCTATATAAAATTGAATATGACGGTCATTGTTGAGTCTTTTAGCAATTTCCAGAAACAATTCATGGTTTTTTTCTGATGAGAGTCTTGCGAGAATTCCCACCTTAAAGGTGTCTGATTGCTTTTCTGGATGATACCTAAACTTTTGCAAGTCCACCCCGTTATAGATTGTTGCTGCCTTTTCTGTCTGAACGCCAAGTTGCAAGAGGTTTAATCGTTCATCGTCACTGACAGTTATAACTCTAGTCAGATGGCGATTTACTAACGAAACAAAGATGTTACGAAAACGGTTTTCCATCATCGTGACATTATGTTTTGTATAGATAATCGATAGCTTATTAGGGAGGAGTTTTTTCAGGAATACAGCATACAAGACCATTCTTAAACTATTTGCATGAATTAGATCAATCTCGGACTCCACTATCCTCATCTTAATTGTCAGCAAGTTCGCAAGATGATTACTGCGCGATAAGAGACTGAAGTGTGCTTTATTGTGAATTTGCTCGAAAAGCTCTCCTGGTCCGGCTGCTGTGTAAAAAACATGCTCAGGATGCTTTAGCTGATTTTCCAATTTACAAAAGTAGTTTTCGGCTCCACCTGTTATGAGTTTATCTGTCATTATTAACACATTTATTTCCAGTATCCTCCTAACGGGTTAGTTGGACGTTCGAGGTCTTATGATCATTTTCACCATATATCTTCTCCACCCTTTGAAGAGTTACAGAAAGAATAGCGAGGTAAAGAATAAATACTTCATGAATGATTAAAGAGAGAGACATGATTTGCAATAGAAATGCTATAAAAATTAAAAGTAAATACGTGTGGTCTTTCACTAAGCGTCTTTTCAGCAGCTGAACAAAAACCAGGAGGAGGAATAAGACATACAAAGTAAATCCTAACAAGCCAGACTCCGTTAAAATTTGTAACAGTGTATTATGTGTGTACAGATTTTCACCATATTGAACATTGTTGTATTCGATAAAGTTATCTGCTCCAATTCCCATTACTGGATGTGCTAAAAAGTATTCCCATGCCCGTCCCCATAGCTCAAAACGCCCGCTACCTCCATCGCTCGAAAAGTCCTCAATCCTTCCCCCAAGAAGTGCACCTACATTAATTTTCATAATGAATACTGCAAAATATGCAGATGGTATGAAGATCATCCCCATCGCCGACAGCGTTTTCCATCTTTTAGAAGAACTGCTGATAACGATGTAGATTAATATTATGAGGAACATTGCCAGAATACCGCCTCTTGAAAAAGTCAGGACCGTTGTGAGCGTGCATAATGCAAATCCGATTTTATTTCTCAAACTGGTCATATTCGTTAGGAAGTATGCAAAGAATATAGAGTTATAGAACACGAACAAATTGGGATCTAGCAGCAAACCGACTAGCCTTGGATAATCCCTGTCGAAAAGAACACCATAACTGACCGACATTTCCTCTGCCGCCTGCAGTCCCATTTTTTTGATACCAGCTATATAAAGCAGCAGGCTGGCGGCATTAAAAAGTAATCCGGATTTCGCAATCGCCTCTTGAATTGCGAAATCCGAATACGTTCTCAAGACAAACTTTAATATGAAATAAAAGCCAATCAGCAGAGCTATCCCCGCCATCATACGGATGCTTGCAAATGGGTATGCAGAAAAAGCGCCCGTGAAAACGTAAAACAAATAAAATAAAAGCAGCATTATTTCAAATGAGTACATCTTTTGAAACGAAAATGAAAAGAGATGAAAGAGTAAGAAAACAACTAGAAGGATCATATACGGTTTTAAATAAAAACCAATATACACGTTATAATTACTTAGCATGAAGGTAAAAAGTAGTAAAAACAGGCCGGTATGCCGCTCTTTTTGAGTGAAAGATTTAAGAAAGTTCATCCCCTATCCCCCGCTCTATCGTCTCTGCTTCCACTCTTTTATCCTTAACTATTAACGCCCTCAGTTTATGCAGCAATCCTCGATCAGCTGCCAAAATCACTGTTAAAGACAATGAGTGAAGACATGCAGCGAGCACAGGAGATTCGGAGAGGAAATAATTTATGATTACAAATAGAACAATAAAAAAGGAGAGATAAGGAATTAACATGTTCACTGCCAGCGCTTTCTTAGCCGGGTTTAATACCCAATATCCCGCTAAAGAAATCAGCTCGATTCCCACTGCGGCACACGCCGCACCTTCGATACCAAACTGATGACTAAATCCAACATAGAAACCAATTCCAAATAGAAGGGCTGCTGCCTGAATCGCTGTTCTCCGATAATGCAGAGCTTTTGTTGTCAGCCCATCAGCCAGCGCTACATTAATACTTTGCAGTACTAGCATTAAAGACAAAATTTGCAAAGCTTTAGAGGCGGATACCCACTCCTCTCCAAACAACGTTCTAATTAAGAGTTCGGGTATATAAAAGAAGGATACTGTCATCGCCATGCCTGTTAATGCCATCATCTTCAGTTGAAGCAGATTTAGCTGTAAATGCGCCGCCTCACCTTTGCTGTGATAGCTCTTAAACAGTGCGGGGTAGAATGCACCTGCGAGTACCCCAGGGATTTGATATAGCGCAGAAGGAATACGATAGGCAACAGCAAAAAAACCTACCTGTTTCAGAGTTAATGTCCTTTCCAGCACAATAGGTCCCAGCTGTGGAAGCAGGACGACCAGCAAACCACTAATAATGAAAGATGTCACATTCTTTAGCAATCCTCTATGAAAGACATGCTTAAAGTGGATCGTGGTTCTCTTTCCTACCAAGTGAATCCCCACGATTCCTGCAAGTAAATACGAAGTTCCATACAACAGGCAAATCAAGAACGGATGCACCGCCAGCATCATCCCGCCTAAAACAGAAACGACTAGCAGCACAGCTGAACAAATACGAATCAGCCCTAAGTACTGCATTTCTTCTATTAGTTGAAAGTAGGTAATACTAATACTCTGCAATGCCAATCCTGTCACCATAGGCAGCATTAAATAATACATAGTTTTCATTAACTCTGGCTGATTCTGATAAAGTAATTGGATTAAGAAATACCCCGCTATAAATGTGACCCCTAATAACACAAGCCTGACTTTGACAAAGGATGAGATTAATTCAGGCAGACTCACTTCATTCTTAGAACCTTCACGGAGTACCGCGACACTTATGCCAGCATCCGTGCAGTAGCCCATAATCAAGGCGTACGCTAACGCAATACTAAACATTCCATAACTTTGAGAGTCCAAATACTTTGCCAAAATTATAAGTGTTACCGCGTTAAGCCCACTAGAAAAGATTGTGCTGTACAATAAATAAACTGCATTTTTACCAATGGAGTTCTTTTTATCACGTTTCACGAATGCTCACCCACACATCTTCAACTTGTTTGGTATACTGCTCCTAATAGCTGGGTGTTGGCTCTATTCAGAACTTTTTTCACTTGCAAAGCATCCTTTTCTTTTGTCTGGTCTTCTTGAATCACCAGGATCACGCCACTGCAAACCGAAGAAACCAGTTGTGCGTCTGCAGCTGTCAAAAATGCTGGAGTATCCAATAGGATGACATCGTAGATTCGATGCCATGCAACTAGAAGCTGTTCAATTTTGCTTAAGCTCTCTAGGTAAATCGGTAAGGAACCTGCAGGAAGAAAATGCAGATTATCAACGGATACTTTAGTAATTTCACCTTGTTCTCCTCTTAATATATTGCTTAATCCTTTAATATTAGGCACATCAAACAGACGATGAATAATAGGTCCTCTGAAATTCATATCTACTAGCAGTACTTTTTTTCCTGCTTCAGCAAATGAACCTGCCAGTTTCAAAGAAATCAGTGATTGACTGGAATTATCTTCTGGAGAGGTTACCATTAAAATACACCGTTCGTTCTTCAATATATGTTGCGCATTCATTCTGATCATCCTGATTTGCTCTGTCCCTGCCCATCTTCTAGGAGACTTCAGTTGCTTTATCCACTTGTTTTCTCGTTTTCTGAACAACCAATGACCTCCTTTCAGCGTCTGGGTCACTATAGGGGTATGCTTGCCTGCCACTCTTTTGAAGTTCTATTTTTTCGCTAAAACTTCCTAAAAGCGGTACACCGAGCAACTCTTCTACAATCCCTTCTCTTTTAAACGAGCTATCTAACTGCTCGAGGACGACTGCTAGTCCAATACCAGATAATAGTCCTGCGATTAGAGCAATTGCTAGTGCAGCTAGTTCATTATTGGTTTTAATAACATCATCATTTTTCCCAAGAAGTTTCACTTGATCAAATTGAAGGAGACCATTCATTTTATCGATGGCGATAACTGCTGTCGTATTGGCGATATCTCTGGCCAGTTTTTCGTCTTGATCTTTTACGGTAATGATGATGAGCTGAGAGTCTTTGTTGTTTCTAATTACTAACTTCCCATCAAATGAGTGTCCTTTTAACCCTAATTCTTCTTTCACTGCATTTAATACAATGGGACTTTTAATAAAATCTACAGAAGACGCCAACATACGTGGAATCTTTTGAGTTTCTTCATAGGAATTTTCTTGGTTTTTGTTTTGTAAATTACCTACCAGGATATATTCACTGGCTTCATATTCCGGTTTAAAAATATAGAATGCAGCAAGTGCAGTAATGGCAACTATGACAACGGCTGTCACACTGATCAGAAGAATTCTTTTCTTAATTAAAAAAAAGAAATCTTTTAGAGTCATCTCTCTTTGCAGAACAGCGCCTCCTTCCATCAGCTCTGTATTAACATTTCTTGCTCACAGTATCTAATCGTCATATTCAGCCCATCAGCAAATGAATACAATGGTTCCCATCCAAGTACAGTTTTCGCTTTTTCGTTCGCTAAGCAACTGTTCTTAATATCACCAGGGCGCTCCTCAAGAAAAACAGGCACGATGCCCCTTCCGGTTATCTCATTCAATTCGTTTAAGATGTTTTTCACTGAAGTTTCCTTTTGTGTACCAATGTTAATGATTTCATTGTCTCCATTCGTTAACGCAACCACATTGGCTCTGGCTACATCTTTCACAAAAATAAAATCTCTCGTTTGATTCCCATCTCCCAGAATAGTAAGCGGTTGATTGTTCAAAAAGTTATCAATAAAAATCGACACGACTCCTGCCTCTCCATTCGAGTCTTGTCTCATTCCATATACATTGGCATAACGCAAAATGGTGTAAGTGATCCCGTGCAGTCTGGAGAACATTCTTATATATGCTTCCGCATGCTTTTTAGACAATCCATAAAATGAAATAGGCTTCATTTGATGATTCTCATCAAGCGGCAAATACCCCGGATTTCCGTATAAAGCAGCCGTTGAAGCAAAAACTATTTTTTTCACATGATATTTCACACATGCCTCCAGTACATTAATCGTGCCTATAACATTTACTTCACTATCGTTTAATGGTGCTTGTAAAGATTTTGCTACAGACACTTGGGCAGCTAAATGAATGACACAGTCCGGTTGAAAGTCAGCAAAAAACTTTTCTATTTCTTTTTTTCTTATATCTCCTTTATAGAAAACGGCTGATTTAGGCACTTGACTCATTTTCCCTGTTGACAGGTTATCTATTACTGCAACCTCATGATTTTGTGCAATTAACTCCTCAGTAACATACGATCCGATAAATCCTGCCCCGCCTGTTACCAGCACTTTCATCGCCTTCGCCTCTTTCCCGTCATTAAAAATAGCAACTAATGAACCTTTAACCGAACGTTAGCTGTACTGCCTTATTCCTGCCGAAAATTGGCAGTCTCTAACCAGCTAAAACCTGCGGAATTAGATAAACACTACTTCTATGAACAACACGAAACATAAAGAACTGCTGGTTCTATAATGTAAATAGGCCCTGTTCAAAATTCCCATGAAAGAAAGACGTTCATAGTTACTGCCGAATCCATACTATGCTTCTCCGTATTCGTTTATGTATCATTTTCGTAGCGGACGTGTAAAACTCTACGCAAAAAAGCACTGCCAAAAGCAGTGCTTAACATAGTGTTTTCATTTGAAGTTATTCCAGCGGTACACGAACCGTCACTTTAAACAAATCACCATCTACATTAATTGCCATCGTGCCTCCGTGCATGTCAACAATTGATTGTGCAATCGCAAGGCCAAGACCCGATCCATCCGTATGACGTGAGGCATCTCCTCGTTTGAACCGCTCATACAGCTCATCTACGTTTTCATTCAGCTCATACGCGGTAATATTCTTAACGATTAGTTCCGCCATACCGCCAGTTTCACGCAGTGTTACAAATACCCGCGTGCCTGGAAGGGAATACTTCAACGCATTGCCTATCAAATTATCAATCATCCGCCACCATCGTTGTCCGTCCAGCACTGCAGGCATAGGCCCTTCAGGAACCGTAACCCTAAAATCAAGCGGGATTTCCGCCATTTTTTCTGCATGTTCTCCAATTGCTTGCTGCACCAGCTGCGTGAGATCGACTCGCTGTTTGTACAACTCCATCGTCCCGCTCGACATTTTAGAGACTTCGAATAAATCTTCAATCAGCGTCTTCAAACGCTGTGATTTCCGGTCCAGCACATCTATATATTCCGCCCGCTCTTCATCAGACAAATTCGGGTTTTTCAACAAATCCGTATATGTGATGATTGATGTAAGGGGCGTCCGTAAATCATGGCTTACATTTGTGATCAATTCTGTTTTCAATCGCTCACTTTTCGCTTGGCTGCTAACTGATTGCTCCACGCCTTCACGCAGATTGTTCAAATTGACCGCATGTTTAGCGAACGGCGACCGTCCAATCACTTTGATATCACTGTTCAATCTTCCTGCCGCCATATCTTCTGTCGCTTTGAAAATTCTATTTAAGTAACCCATGCGGCGCATGTAGATGAACAAGATTGGCAACCCGATGAATAATACGCAAAACATATAAATCACAAACAATCCTCCGGCAACTGCTGAGCCCACAAAACCTACTCCTGCAAGGAAAAATCCAATCAGTAAGATGAATGTCTGGATAGCAATCGAACGATTTAAGAATACGTCTTTCATGCTATTTGCAAGTTGCCACATGTAGCTATTCTTCACATCTTTTTCGAAGACCCCAGGCTGTTGATAACGCGTCATTGCATTTCCAGCTTGGAATGTCAGGAACGCAATACAAATGGCATTTATCGCGAACATAAATAGAACCCTGGGAATGCTAAATGAATAGCCTTCGAGTACCATGTCATTCATTCTAAAAGATGCATTCTGTACAAAGTTCATTACAACTAACAAAAGGATCAGAAAAATTCCTGCTTTTACATCAATACGAAGCTCATCATACCTTTTCGTTAATGGAAGATCTTTAAACCATGCCCATTTGAATTTCCAAAGCGTAAAGAGCGCAATCAGTGCAGCGATTCCTGCAATCCCTGAAAGGATAAGCATCATCTTAATGGATTGGTATTGCTTTGCTTCGCCGTAAAGCACACCACCTTTTTGGAATACTGAGGATGGAATAGCAACCGAGCCCTTATAGAGAACAGGTGCTGGTGAAATTGCATTCATGTCTTCGGTGGATAAGTTGATACCAACCGCGTTATGCAACTCGTCTGTGTACGTAGAGATTCCGCTGGCATTGTCGTAAAAGTCTGTCTCCAAGCCTTCTACCTTCAAATAACCGGTATTTCCATTAAACTTATGCTCGTATCCAAAAGGTCCGCTGACTTCCCATTTCTTGTGAACTTCTCCACCCGCGACCTGCGTCAAATCATACGCAACAGGTATAGCGGAACCTATTCTAGATTTATAGTCCTTTATCAGTTGTGCCAATTGATGTTTCTTTCCGTTCAAGATTTTGTTTTCAACGTAAGTATCGTCTTCAAAGTTCTTCCGGATGTCTTCAATTTTCCCGTTCCGTTCATCAACTAAAGCCTGTTTAACGTCAGGCTTGGCTTCGGCTTCCCGAATCTGGTCTTCATACTGCATTTGAATATCGTCTATTTGCTCTGCCAAACTGCCGTAATACGTCCGGTATACTTGAATTTCAGCAGATGAAACAGTCAGTTTTTTCTCTGCCTCTTCCAAGTCAATCGGGTTTAAGACTGTCCGTCCAAGATCTTTATAGATATCTTCTAGGTAATTTTGAAATTGTTCGGATTGTGGATAGCTTTTTAATACTAATTCGGGTCCGCGGCTTGTTACTGTCACGAGCCCGCTAATTGCAATCGTCACTAGGACTGCCCATATCATTATCGGTGTGTAACGTTTCATCACACTGTGCCTCCTTTTATAATTTGGATGAAGTACGTTACCGTTCGAGTGGTCCGGGCGATGCCGTTACTCGCAAGATCCGTAATATGCGGGAAGCAATAAGCGATACTTCCGAGCGCAATGACAATGGAAAAGACAGACCAGAGAAGCGCAGCATTATTTCTCGATTTTGTACCCAACACCCCACACCACCTTTACATATCGCGGATTTTTCGGATCAGCTTCAATTTTTTCACGAATTTTACGGATATGAACCGCCACAATGTTTTCCGCATTGTAAGCCTCTTCATTCCATACGCGCTCATAGATTTCATTGATGGAAAACACGCGTCCAGGATGTTTCATAAGCAACTCTGTTATTTTGAATTCAGTTGGCGTCAATTTAACCGGCGTGCCGTCAAGAGTAACCGTTTTTGCCTCTTCGTCCAGCACCAATCCATCAATTTCAAGCGTCGTTCCGCCCTCAAACGTACCTAGCTGAACGTAGCGCCGTAGTTGTGATTTCACACGCGCCATCAATTCCATCGGCTGGAACGGTTTCGATACATAATCATCTGCACCGACGGAAAGACCATGAATTTTATCCGATTCTTCGACTTTCGCACTCAGCATAATAATGGGAACGTTTTGCGCTTCGCGAATTTTGAATGTCGCGGTGATGCCGTCCATGTTCGGCATCATGATGTCGAGGATCAGTAAGTGAACTTCTTCTTTGCTAAGCAGATCCAGCGCTTCCCGGCCATCTGCCGCTTTTAACACACGGTATCCTTCATTTTTCAAATAGATCTCTATGCCATCACGGATTTCTTTGTCATCATCCGCGACCAAAACCGTCATCGCTGCCATAACCGCACCTCTTTCTTGCTCGATAGCTTTATTGTAACAGGGACTTCTTAACATTTGAGAAGGGAAAGTATGAAGAAATTCTTAAGATGTGCGGGGGATGATTCTTTTGAGGATGCACATACTTTTCAATGGAGGTGATTTCATTGAATAAAGAGGAGAAACGAAAGCAGAAAGCTAAGCAGCTGGGCCGTGAAGAGTTCGGATACGGCATGGATTTAAGTCCAGATGATTTTGATGTAATTGGACAGAATGATGCAGCGAAGAAAAAGAAGAAAGCAGCAGGACAAGGAATGGATCAGAAGGACGCAAACCGCTAATAAAATAAACACAATCCCTCGCCATCAATATGGACGAAGGATTGTGTTTTTAAAATCCCAAAGAATTGAACCTGCAATATACTTTCAAATCCTATAGACTTTAAGAAAAGCTTATAAACCGTTACAAAAAATCAAACCAGCATCTTACGGCAAGCTTCCGCGCATTGCTTACACGCTTCTGCACACCGTTGGCAGTGATCGTGGTCATGTTTGCCGCACTCTTCAGCGCAATGATCGCAAATGTAAGCACACAACTGACAAATTTCTTTCGCAAATGGGCTGTTGCGGGTCATGGCTTGAATTGCGAGCGTGCAAATATCTGCACATTCCCGATCGAGGCGAATGCATTCCGCCATCATATTTACATCATCTTCTTTCAGACAAGCGTCATAGCAATTGTTACACGCCTCCAGACACTCCAGACATGCTTTTAAACATTCATCATACTGTTGTAAGATCATTCAATTTCCTCCCTTAAATGAAATAAGGCAGCCAATCGCGGACATATTCTCCGTCTAGTGAGGATGGAAGCGATATGCGCCAACTGTCTGCCCTTTGAATAGTACTCTTTTTTATGTTCCCTTCCTGCTTTGAAGAAAACATCAATCCATAATTACTTTAAGGATTCTTCATTTAAATAGTATACGTGTGTGTCATCGTCTCACTTTTTCATCCGATAGTAAAAGTGGAAATTCTAAAAATCCTTTAATACACTACCTGTCATCAGTTTTTTTACTCCTGTGTTCTGCGCGGGCTGCTCCGCCCTTTTGTCCAATTTCTTCATAGAAATCTTTACCATGATTTTGCGAGGTTGCTTCTCCACCCTTTTTACCAATTTCTTGATAAAACTCTTTATCATGCTTCTTCGCTGTTGCCTTCCCGCCCATGCGTCCAGCTTCTTTTTTTGACATTTTTTCATTATTCTCTTGCTCGGTCATCTTAAGTCCTCCCAACATATTCGTGCTGTTTATAGTTACTTCCTATATTCCCGGTTCTACTGGGAACAAACTTTTATATCGGTGATTCATCCCCTGTACGAATTTCTCATTCAATGCTAAACTGAATAGCGTTCAAAATACGTGGTTCGAAATCCTCCCACGAAAAAAAACTAAGGAGCCTATAAGAAAATGAAAACAAAAACACTCGCAGTAAGCGGCATCATTGGCGCACTTTACGTGGCCGTTATGATCGTCTTAGCCCCGTTCGGCTTTACGAACATCCAGTTCCGTCTAGCTGAAATCTTTAACCATTTGGTCGTCTTCAATAAAAAATATTTTGCAGGCATCATTATCGGTGTCTTTGTATCCAACTTACTATTATCGGAAGTCGGCCCTCTGGATCTTCTATTTGGAGTCGGCCATTCGATTATTTCGTTAAGCATCACCCTTTTTCTAATTAAAAGAATCTCGAGTCCTGTGAAACGGATGATGGTCAATACCGCTGTCTTTACGACAACGATGTGCATCATCTCATGGCAGCTGCATTTAGTGTTCGGCCTCCCTTTCTGGATTACGTGGGGATATCTGGCCATTAGTGAATTCATTGTGATGGCTATCGGAATTCCACTAATGCATACGTTGAATAAACGGTTGCCGCTCTCAAAATTAATTTGACGGAGGATGAAGGATGTATCTGACGATTGAAGAGACTGCTGTCAAATTAGGAATGCCAATTGAGCAGGTCCGGCAATATGTATTGGACAAGCGAATACGCTCTGTTCACGACGGCACCCAATTCATGATCAATGAAAGCCAGTTTGGTCTCTACTTTGAGCAGCTGGAGCAGCTTAAGCAGCAAATCGATGAGTGGCGCAGTGAACCAATACCGCCCGATCGCGACATTAAAGATGAAGATTAAAAAACGGCAGAGTCATCAGACATGAACTGATGACTCCCCCGTTTTTTATTGTGATGAATGGGCTATAGGCGCGGAAGGCGGTAGTGGACACGATTCAAGTAATGTTAAGGATTCATTGGAAGCGCTCCGCTTGATTCCCCAGACTCCACTTGCCGACACAGCGAATCGGACAGATCCCGAAGAGAATCGGACACATAGCCAGAAGAATCAGCCACATGGCGCAGACAATCGGCCACATCCAGCAAACAATCGGCCACACAGGAGAATTAATCAGCCACGGGACACAACTCGCACCCATTTAGGAACTAATTGGAAGCACTCCGCTTGTTTCCACCAGACTCCACGTGCTGACACAACGAATCGGACAGATCGCGAAGAGAATCGGACACATAGCCAGAAGAATCAGCCACATTGCGTAGAGAATCGGCCACATCCAGCAAACAATCGGCCACACGGGAGAATTAATCAGCCACGGGACACAACTCGCACCCATTTAGGAACTAATTGGCAACGCTCCGCCTAATTCCACCAGACTCCACTTGCCGACACAGCGAATCGGACAGATCCCGAAGAGAATCGGACACATAGCCAGAAGAATCAGCCACATGGCGCAGACAATCGGCCACATCCAGCAAAAAATCGGCCACACAGCAGAATTAATCAGCCACGGGACACAACTCACACCCATTTAGGAACTAATTGGAAGCGCTAAGCTTGATTTATTCAGACTCCACGTGCTGACACAACGAATCGGCCACCACTGCACTTGTTATGAGCACTCCCCCGCAGCGTTGTCACAATTCCTGAACTTTATTTCACGGAAAGCTCTCTTTTGGGTTTACCTTCATTGAATACTGTAAATAATACAAACAATCCATAAGCTTAGAACTCCTCTTGGGCGCGCTAGCTATACGGTTGCACTTCTTCATAAT
>JARIBI010000024.1 GCA_029257435.1 Sporosarcina sp.
ATGAGCAGATGAAATGGCAAGATCGCCGCTCCACACTTTTAGAAGTATGCGGTGACGTTGAGTTTGAAGATGTCCTTGCATTCAACGGTGAACTTGCGGAATTACCAACGATTCTCCAAGGGCGTGCAATTGAAGATCACCGGAAAATTGTAGCGGCACGCAAGGCTGAAATTAACAAAGAATTAGAACGCATTCCAGTGAGGATTTCAGAAGTGCAAAACTCGATTCCTGAAAGTGATTTCGATACTGAAGCACTGCAGGTCCAAGTGAACGAAATCGAAGCCAAACTGGACGAAAACAGCTCACTCATTAACAACATTAAAAACGGTGCTGTGATTACGACTAAACAGCAAAAACTTCGCGAAATCGAAATAGATCTACAGCAAATAAAGCGTGATGCAGAATCCGGTTCGCTAGATGAAGTGAATCGATTGAATACAAAGCTACAAGAAGAGCGCTCCAATGTTTCTATCATGCAATCAAAGAAGCAGCAGTTAGCGGATTCTACATCTTATCGTTCAGAACGCATGAACAACTTGGAAGCGGAACGAAAGAAGCTACTCGCTCAATACAAGGAACTGGACGCTACGTCATTTAGCCATAACGAAGAATGCGCTTGCCCAACATGCGGACAAGACCTTCCAGAAGAACAGGTTACAGCCGCAAAAGAAAAAGCGATATCTGAGTTCAACCTAAAGAAATCTACTCAACTTGAAGCTATCAAAACTCAAGGCGTTGAATTAAAAACTTCTATTGAAACAATCAAAAACGATATCGAGAAAGAAAAAATTGCAATGGCTGATATTGATGCTGACGTTAAAAAGAAATCCAGAGCAATCGCCAAACTGGAAGAGGATATCAGTAAGGCAAAAGACAACGTGCAGGACGTCACTCAGGACGGAGCATACCAGTCTGCGTTGCAAGAGCAAGCCAAGGTTCAGGAAGAGATCAAACGTCTACAGGATAACGCACAGGATGCTGTAGTGGACATCGATTCTCAAAACGCAGAACTTCGCACTCGTCGTTCTGAACTCAACTCGCAAATTGCTACTCAAGCGCAAGTCGTTGCGGCTGAAAAACGTATCCAAGAACTCCAGGAGCAACAGACTGAACTTGCCAAGGAATTCGAAGAGATTGAAAAGCAAATATTCCTGACAGAATCGTTCATCCGTTCGAAAGTCGAACTACTGGAAGAACGGATCAACAGCAAATTCAAACATGCCCGCTTCAAGTTGTTTGCCCAACAGATTAACGGAGGACTGCAAGAAGTATGTGAAACGACATTCGAAGGCGTCCCTTACAGTTCTGGCCTGAACAACGCAGCTAAGATTAACGTGGGAATCGACATCATTAATACGCTTACAGAGCACTTCGGCATTCGCGCCCCAATCTTTGTTGATAACGCAGAAGCGGTCACAAAACTTGCTGATACGAATTCACAGATTATCAGTTTGGTTGTATCTGAACCGGACAAGCAGTTGAGGATTGAAGCGCAAGGTCTTTCGGAGAATGAGACAGTCTTGGATTTGGAGGTTGTTTAAATGCGTGAAACGGTAGTTATTAAAGTGGAATGGTATGAAGACGATTATGATAACTCCACTCGCGAGAGGTTGATAAGGGATGGCGTAGAGGTTATGCATGTCGGACCGCTTAGCGAATGTCCGGAAGACGCGATACTCGAACGCGACCTTATAGGGCCAAGCGACTTTGTAAATTTATTTGAAAGTATCATCAACGAACATAACGGCAAACAAATCAAATTCGAACATGAAGAAGTGGAGGAATTTTAAATGACTAACCAATTAAAAGAAACACAGCAAATGCAACCGGCAGAAAAGAAAAATGAACTGGTGACCAAGGTGGCGACCAAAGTTCAGACGATGGTTGAGAACAATCAAATCAACATTCCTGAAAATTATTCCATCGTGAATGCAGTACAGGCAGCATATTTCAAACTAACCGAAGTGGATTTTAAAAAGAAAACCTCTCTCATGGATTCCGCAACACCAGCAAGCGTTGCATTCTCCCTGCAAGACATGGCGATCCAGGCATTGAGTGTAGCGAAGAACCAAGGCTACTTCATCGTATACGGCGACAAGATGCAGTTCGTCCGTTCTTATCACGGCACACAGGCAGTTCTTAAGCGTTTGAACGGCGTGAAAGACGTCTGGGCTAACGTCATCTGGAAAGGCGAAAAGTTCGATGTTGAATACAATGAGCGCGGACAACTCGCTTTCAAATCTCATGAAGTCGACTGGAAAGCGGCAACAGGCAAGAAAGAAGATATCGAAGGTGCTTACTGCATCATCGAGCGAGAAGACGGTGTGCAGTTCCTGACAGTCATGACGATGGCAGAAATTAAAACTTCTTGGTCTCAGTCGTCAATGTCTGCAGTACAAGATAAATACCCTCAGGAAATGGCGAAACGTACTGTTATCAATCGTGCTTCTAAAGCCTTTATCAATACTTCTGATGACAGTGATCTATTCATCGGCGCTGTAAACCGGACAACTGAGAACGAATTCGAAGATGATAAAC
>JARIBI010000168.1 GCA_029257435.1 Sporosarcina sp.
AAGTAATTGCAGGCGACACTCCTGTAAAAGAAGCGATTTCATCACTTAACTAATTCACTTTAAAAGCCGTATTCCAAGTTCACAACTTTGGAATACGGCTTTTGAATGCTGACTTCTAAATTTCTAATACTCCACTGTATAGGTTTATTTCAATCACAGCGCCAGACTCATAACAAAATCGAATGATTTCTTCATTGAAATCTCATTCTTGGTCCACAGAATTCGTTTTAACGATCTTCCCAACTGTCGATCTCGTCCATAATTAACTTCCGTGCAATGAATCTATGTAAACGTGAGGCCCCAAATGTAGTAACAGCCAAAACTAGGGGAATAATAAAGTTTTCAATTGTCGGTGCCTGCAGTAACATGAAAATGGCCATCCCGGCTGCCATTAGATAGAATACTAGCACGAGTCTAGGCAGAGAACTATACAAACTCTCCAACATAACTTTCATAATTAAAACTCCTTTTATTCCCTTAATCTTTTATTTACCGGCTAGATAGAATACTTATTCATTTCTTTTGCAATAATCTTGCGTCTTAATGACTTTAGCCACAGGGAACACAGCAATGCCAGGAATACCAGAACTGCGGGAAAGATGAAATCCTTCATTCTTGGACCAATGCTAATAATGAAAACTGTGTATCCTCCTGCCATTATATAAAACATGTACACGATTCTTGAGAGAAAGGCATACAAAACTTTCATAACAAATTACCTCCCAACTAATTCCTATACCATTATTTACGGGTTTCTTCGGAATTAGTTTCATTTACTTCAATTGCACCGTTCTTAGCTAACTGTCTCTTGTTCTCTGCAACAAGTTTTTCGAAATAAGACAGTTCTTTTGGTTCAACTGGAGTCTCATCTTCATCAGCCAGCCGTTTTACTGTTTTATAAATCGGACTGGCTTCGTTAATTATTTCATTCGTTGAAGGAGAAATTGCGGGCTTACTCACTTTTCTTTCGTTAGTTTGATTAGAAAAATCCATCTTACCAAGCACTTTTGCTCCATTGTCTTGCGGCCTGCTGATTAAGTTCACATCCACTTTCGGAGCAGTACTCTGTTTTTTGATAGGGACATTAACGGGCCTAACAGTCTCTTGTAATGGATGGTTATTGATTATGTTCGTTAACGCGGTGCCCCAGAGCTCCAACACATTTAGAAAATCATCATATTCCGGACTGTTTGTTCCAATGTCCATGAATTTGTCTTTGATGAAATTGACTTGATAAAAAGGATTCCCCACGGCACGAAATTGAATGACTAATGCTAACGTATGTACTTTGTTGGACTTAATATCATTTGGCAGTACAGTGGACTTAACACAAAAAATGCCTGTATACGATTGAATTCGTCATTCAATCGTATATAGGCATTCTTTTTTAGAAGGCTATTCGGTTACACAAACAACATGCATACTTTCTAGCAGCGCCTTCGCATCTGCGTTCAAATAAGTTAAGGTATCTTTTTTACAGATCAACGCTGCTTTGTCTTTCACCATCAATTTAAACGCACGGATATCAAAACTGCTGGCATATTTATTAATAGCTTGAATTACATTGACTTCTTTTTGGCTTAATACCTCATTAGCCGCATCCCGATTCATGACAAATGCAAAGAGATCTTGGGCATTTTGGCGAAGTCGATGCTTGCTTCGCTTTAGTACATCTATGTTTTCTTCCATAACCTTTCTCGCTGACACAAAATCCAACTCATCAACACACTTATTCACCACATCAAATAACTCATGTGAATTCACCAAAACCACTCCTTTTTAACTATTACATCAATATACCATTTTGAGTTCTAAAGTTCTATACATTCCACAAAAAAATAAGTTCATTAGTTATATTTTGAATAAAAAAGTACCCTGCATTCACTGATTTCGTGAATACCGGGTACTTTGCAATTTGGTTATCGAAACGTTACTTTGTCTTCAATCGCAAACCTTGTTGTTGAATACGCAGGGGCATTTTCTTTGCCTATTGTCAGTAACACAATCGGAACATAACGATCCTCTATGTCGAAGCGCTGAGCAAACTTCACTTTGTCAAAGCCGCCCATAGGGCCCGTTGCGTAGCCGCGCTCTTTCGCAATAAGCATGAACTGCATGGCAGCAAGTCCGGAATCGAACGTTGCCATATTGATCCGTGATTCTTCTGACGCATGCGGATATGCTTTATGTGCATTCCCGACGAGCACTGCTTTGCTGGCATCATCTACAAAACCAGCTTCAGACATGCTATCGTAAACGGGATCAATATTTTTGTAAAACTCTTTATCACCCAAAACAGCGATGACTGCAGATGCCGTTTCGATCTGCTCTTGGTTGTACGCGATTTTCCTTAAGTCTTTACGTTCTTCAGCATCTAGAAAAACTAAGAACTGCCATGGCTGCAGGTTGCTCGTTGAGGGGGCCAGTGTTGCCAGTTCCAGCATTTCCAAAATTTCTTTTTTCTCAATGGTAACCTGTGGATCGTACTTTCTTACTGAACGGCGTTCTTTGATTAAGGCAGTAATCATTTCGGACAACTGAACTCCTCCTGCTGGTTTAAAGAACCATTACTTCTAACACCAGTAGCATACTTATAGTAAGTAAAACCGTCAAGTATTAGCAGACCTTGGTAGCTCACTCTGAGCTAGGAATAATATGCATGCTCTCTAACAGCGCTCTGGCATCCTGATTCAAATATGTAAGTGTATCTTCCCTGCTGACTAGTCCTGCATGTCCTTTACCATCAGTTTAAAGGATCGAATGTTAAAGTGAATCGCATAATCATTAATCGCTTGGATTACTTTTATTTCTGATTGCGTCAATCGTCTTCCATCCGAATTCAAAACAAATTCCAATAGATCTTGTGAATTCCGCTGAAGATGGTGCTTATGCGCTTTTACGACCTCTAAATTATCTTCCATATACTTTCTAGCAGTTATAAAATCCATTTC
>JARIBI010000111.1 GCA_029257435.1 Sporosarcina sp.
TACGGGAAACTCGTTTTAATTCTAGTGGGATGTATGGTGTTCATTGCACTTGTTGTAAATCCGTTAATCGTCTATGTCTATATACGCAGAAATCCATATCCATTAGTATTCAAAGTTCTAAAAGAGAGCGGTCTCACAGCCTTCTTCACACGCAGTTCAGCTGCAAACATCCCTGTTAATATGAAATTATGTGAAGAACTAGGCTTGGATGAAGACACGTACGCAGTCTCCATTCCTTTAGGGGCAACAATTAATATGGCAGGTGCAGCCGTTACAATCGCTGTACTCACACTCGCAGCAGTGAACACACTTGACATTCAAGTGGACTTCATGACAGCGCTCTTGCTATCTGTCATTGCAGCTGTTTCTGCAGCGGGTGCTTCAGGAGTTGCGGGCGGATCCCTTCTTTTGATCCCGCTGGCATGCAGTTTGTTCGGAGTACCGAATGAGATAGCAATGCAAGTCGTAGGTGTAGGCTTTATCATCGGGGTTGTTCAAGACTCTTGTGAAACTGCACTGAACTCATCAACGGACGTCTTGTTCACGGCAACAGCGGAGTATGCTAAAGAGTATAAGGAAAGTAAAGTAGGCAACGCTGCTGCTTTGAAGTCTTAAGGTACATCGGAATAAAAGAAGCTGCAACAGACTATCCAATGGGTGACATCACCTGGTTGGATAGTCTTTTTTTTATAAAAATGTAAATCCAACATTGAATCTTGATGAGCGTCAAGGTTTCAAATCAGAAACCCTCTTATACTGCAGGTAGAAGATCAGTAACCAACACATAGGAGGATAAAAATCATGAGAAAAGGTGTATTTACGTTAGAACCGCTTAGCTGCCCGTCTTGTATTAAGAAGATTGAACGTGCATTAGGAAAAATGGAAGGGATCCAGGAAGTGAAAGTTCTATTTAACTCAAGTAAAGTGCGTACTCAGTTTAATGAAGACCAAGTCACTGCGGATGAAATCCAACAAACGATTTTAAAGCTAGGCTATCCAGTTGTCTCGCAAAAAGTATCTTGAACGACTACTCAGGAAAGGGGTTAGGATTATGAATGCAAAAAGAACATCTCTAATCACTGCTGTAACAGCGATATTACTGCTCCTCGCAATTGGGCTCCATTTTGCAGGCTTGGCAAAAAGTCAGAAATGGACGCTGATTACAGCGACAGCCATCGCAGGAACACCAATCGCATGGAAAGCAATTCAAGCACTTCGGATGAAAGCGTTCAGTATTGAACTGCTCGTTACCATCGCAGTCATCGGTGCCTTATTCATCGGAGAATATGTTGAGTCCGCTGCGGTTACATTTCTCTTCTTGTTCGGTGCTTTTCTCGAAGTTCGGACACTGGAAAAAACTCGCACGTCGCTCAAATCACTCATTGACATGGCACCTATTGACGCAACGGTCATCCGTGAAGGCGAAACAATGACTATTTCAATCGATGACGTCATAGAAGGTGACCGCGTGATCATCCGCTCTGGAGAAAAAGTCGCAACAGACGGCGTCATCGTCACAGGAAACGCCACAGTCAACGAATCAGCAGTTACTGGAGAATCAGTGCCAGCGCGTAAAGCGATTGATGACCGGGTATTTAGTGGAAGTATCGTCGATAACGGATTCATCGAAGTGATCGCGGACCGAGTAGGTGACAATACCACTTTCGCACGCATTATTGAACTCGTAGAAGAAGCACAGGAAACGAAATCGAAAACACAAAAGTTCCTCGATCGTTTTGCAACAGTATACACACCAGCCATCGTTTTATTGTCCATACTTGTTTACATTTTTACACGAAATATCGAAATGACACTGACATTCTTAGTCGTCGCGTGTCCAGGTGCACTCGTCATCTCTGCTCCTGTATCGATTGTCGCCGGCATTGGAAATGGAGCTCGCCATGGTGTGCTCGTCAAAGGCGGCGAAATCATGGAAAATCTAGCTAAAGTCGACACCGTTGTGTTCGATAAAACAGGCACACTCACAAAAGGACGTCCTGAAGTGATGGACATCTACACTGTCGCAGGCGATGAAAACGAATTACTACGTCTCGTGGCAGAAGCCGAAATGATTTCTGAACATCATCTAGGTCAAACGATCGTGAAAGAAGCTCAAAAGCGAGGAATTGCACTTACGAATCAACCCGAAGACGCTGAAATCATTGAAGGCAACGGTGTGCGCGTGATAATTGAAAACAAGACACTTACAGTCGGCAATCGCAAACTGATGGCGGCTAAAGACATTGTCATAGAAGAATCCATGGAGTCATACGCAGTTCAACGAGAAAAAGCTGGCAGTACAGCCATCTTCGCAGCCATTGACGGAGTCGTGCGAGGCATTATCTCCATTGCAGATCAGATTCGACCGGAAGCAAAAGAAGCGATTCAAGAGTTGAGAGACAATGGCGTCAAACAAGTCATCATGCTAACGGGTGACAATCGGCATACAGCGGAATTAGTTGGCAACCAGCTCGGGCTCGATCACGTTCACGCAGAGTTATTACCGGAAGACAAAGTAGCGTGGATTAAGCAGTTAAAATCAGATGGCCATGTCGTCGCAATGGCAGGTGACGGCATAAACGACGCACCGGCTATCGCAACTGCTGACATCGGGCTTGCGATGGGAGAAGGCGGAACCGACATCTCTATGGAAACGGCCGACGTCGTCCTAATGGCAGACCGACTCGATCAGTTTTCA
>JARIBI010000076.1 GCA_029257435.1 Sporosarcina sp.
TGAGGGGCCGGCTGAAAAGCCATTGCAAAAATATGATTATAAAATGATTGATAATCTCACTTCAGAGGATTCAGGATACTGACTGGAGAGCGATTGCCGAGGTTGCTGATATTCTTGAATCAGAAGCACATATACAGTAAATCTTCATGAACAAATCGAGCAGTAATTATGCTCGATTTGTTGAATTATTTTTCAGTTGCACGATTTCCCATTGCGATAGAGATTCGATTCCAATTATTAATTTGATTGATGATTAGAATCAAATCAACATACTGTTTTTCATTAAAATGTAATCGCACTTTTTTGTAAAGGTCATCCGGAACACGTTTAGCAGGGACTAGCGTCACATGTTCTGTTAGTTCTAACGCTGCCCTTTCAGATTCTGTGTAAAAATCGCAGTCATCCCATGCGCTAATACAGAATATCCTTTGTTCAGTTTCGCCCATTTTACGAGCATCGGCAGTATGCATATTTAAACAGTACGCACATCCGTTAATTTGGGAAGCTCGAATTTTGATGAGCTCCCGCAAACTTTGTTCGAATGCCGTGGTTTTAATATACTTCTCCATTTCTAACATAATTGCCATGCCGTCAGGTGCTTGGTCAAAATGAGAAACTCTTTGTTCCATTACGCAAAACCCCTTTTGTTTAAGTTACTGCCATTATACCTTTAAGGGATAACAGAGTTCTCTAATTTAAACCGGGATATTTATAATATCTGGCTGTACTGAATGTTTAATTTGTCCAGAAATGGCTTTGTCAGTTGATTAGTCTGATGTATTATCCTTGTCTTTGTTTATGTTTGTGATTTTCGCAGATCACCATTACTTTACCTCGTCTTCGAATTATCTTACACTTTTCACAGATGGGTTTAGCAGAAGGACGAACTTTCATATAATCCAACTCCTTTTGATAAAATTATTATTATTCCGGTTCGTAAAAAGATATCCAACAATTTTTCTTTGATATGTAGTAATATGCCCATAGAGTCCATTAAAATTGCTGGTAACTAATCCCACAGTTTCTAACGAATATCCTGAATTAGAAAAGCGGCTGTTTCGATGAATATTTAAATTCTGCGAAATTAAGCAGGTAGATCACTGGTTGAAATACACCTGTCTGCTGCATGGAACAATAAAGTTGATTTCCATCCTTGACTATAGTAATTTTAACCATAGGTTACTAAAAGTAAGCTTGTGAGTGAATTCATAAAACAAGCGATAAGGAGTGTTGAAATTGACTTTAACAACAAAAACATTCAATGGAATTCCATTATCCGTATTAGATCTCGCGCCCATCAACGAAGGCGGGAGTCCTACTGAGACTTTTAAAAATAGTGTGGAATTGGCACAGCACGCCGAAGGTTTAGGTTTCAATCGTTACTGGCTGGCAGAGCATCACAATATGCCGGGTGTAGGCAGCTCCGCGACGTCTGTTTTGATTGGTCATATTGCCGGAGCAACAGAGCGTATGCGAATCGGCTCGGGTGGAGTTATGCTGCCAAACCATGCACCGCTCGTGATTGCTGAACAGTTCGGTACACTTGACGCACTTTACCCCGGACGCATTGACTTAGGACTTGGCCGTGCACCGGGAAGTGACCAGGCAACAGCATATGCGCTTCGAAGGACATTGCATAGCAGCGGGGAAGACTTCCCGCAGCAAGTGGAGGAGTTGCGTTCGTATTACGATCCGCAACCAAATGCGCGTGTCCGTGCCTTTCCAGGTGAAGGGCAAGACATTCCAATTTGGCTGCTTGGTTCATCAGGCTTTAGCGCTCAGCTTGCTGCGCAGCAAGGTTTGCCATTTTCGTTCGCCAGCCACTTTGCACCTGCTTATGTGATGCAGGCATTACAGCTGTATCATCAGAAC
>JARIBI010000083.1 GCA_029257435.1 Sporosarcina sp.
AACGAATTGCGTAAGAATAGGGAAATGCTACGTGAACGAAATTGTAAGTTTTTTAGTCCAGCTGACGCCCCCAGCGGATTGCTTCTTGCGAATATACGCATAGGTCGTTCAACGGGATGTCGAGCTCTTTGCATAACGCTTTCATTCTTGGCAAATCGAGCCTTTCCACCGCAATGGCCATTTGAAGGTATGGGGCCATCTTCGTCGATTTGCCCATAAGTGTGTGCATGACTTCATCGGACAGCGGAATGTCGTGTTCAATTTTGTCCCAATCCCGATGCAGAATTACGTTCAGCATAGAAAACATGCCGACTAAGAAAAATTCGTCTGAATTTTGCTGGCCCAGACGTTTTGCCAGAAGCTCACACAATTTTGCGCGGACGAGTGAGTAGTCGACGAGCGCTTTGATGCGCCCTTTCCCATCTCCGACACCCATTTGATGGATTGTAATGATATAGAGCCATTTTTTCGTTTCTTGCAGTCCGATCAGGATGATTGCCTGTTGAATCGATTTAATTTTCCTTGGTATGCCAAACGCATACGTGTTGATGAAACGCAGCAGTTTGTATGTAAGCGACATGTCTTGCGTAATGAGGCCTGCCACGTCTCTGATACTTGGCAGTTCCGTGTTCAAACGGTCCATGATTCGGAAATTGTGTTCTTCAATAGACGGTACTTCTGCCCCTGACACAACTTCGGGCGTGGCGAAGAAATACCCTTGGAACAATGTATAACCAGCTGCTTTCGCTTCTTCGAATTCAACTTCTGTTTCAATCTTTTCAGCGAGCAGCTGGACGTTCGGATACACACGCACGAAATTTTGAATGCGTTGTCGTTCTTCTCGATCCGACTGGATGAAATCGACTTTGATGAAATCGACGAGCGGGAACAGCCCTTTTTCGACTTCGTATTCTTTACTTAGTACGAAATCATCGAGAGCGATCCGAAAGCCCTGGTTTTTTAATTTACGAAGTTTCGTTAGCAGCGTCGGCGTAATTTCGACATCTTCCAGCACTTCAATAATGACTCTTGCAGGATTTAAATGATCATATAGATCTTGTGCTAACAATTCTCCTGTAAAGTTGATGAAAGAAGGATAGGCACCAGAGACGCGGTCCACCCCAATTGTGAGGAAGGTATTGACTAAGACACCGATTGTCGCTTTCTCTGGATTGACGTCAGGAAATCGGTTCACTTCACTGTTGCGATACAAAAGCTCATAACCGAAAAGGTTTCCATTTCGGTCTAAAATCGGTTGTCTTCCTACAAATACGCTTGCGTCCACTGGGATTCCACCTATCTAGTCCATTTTCCTATATTGTAGCAAATTGGAACTACATTGCAAGTTTATTATTTCAGAATAGTGTACTCCTTCTAGATTCAAATTCTTGAGAATGGTATGTTTGAAGAGTATTGATTGACCATGGGGGTGTATGGAATGGAAACGATTTTACTGGAAAAGACGAACGGGATTGCTTGGGTGACGTTGAATCGTCCTGAAGCGATGAATGCATTTAATTACGACATGATTCGGGAACTTGGCGAAACCGTTGAGCAGATCCGAATTGATCCGGAAGTACGAGTGGTCGTGCT
>JARIBI010000141.1 GCA_029257435.1 Sporosarcina sp.
TTTTTTGTCGGACTTTTGTATACTTGGCTATATAGAAGAGGTGACGTTAAATGTTTGTCAGTGAAAAGGAAATTGAAATTCGATATGCAGAGACCGACCAGATGGGTGTCGTTTACCATGCAAATTACTTAGTATGGATGGAGATTGGCCGCACAAAGCTGATTGAGGATCTTGGATTTACTTATGCGGGTCTGGAAGCGGACGGGTATTTATCACCCGTCACAGATCTATCCATCAAATACAAAGCGGCTATGCGGTATGGCGGGACTGCCACTGTTCGTACATGGATTGAATCCCATGGCAAATTACGCACGACATATGGCTATGAAATCCTGCACGCAGACGGCACGGTGGCAGCGACCGCAACTTCGGAACACGTTGTGGTACGAAAAGACACCTTCCGACCCGTTTCGCTGCGAAAAATAGACCCGGTATGGGATGCAAAGTATGCCGAAATCGCAAAAAGGGTCGATTAATTAAACAAAAAGGCTTCCTGGAGTGCTCAGGAAGCCTTTTTGTATGCGAATGTGGCGGCGGGGAAGCATGAAGTGACCATAACCTACAGATTCCGCTCATAAACTCCAGAATGTGATCATAAGCCCGCGATTCCGCTCATAAACCCCAGAATGTGATCATAAACCAGGGATTCCGCTCATAAACTTCAAAATGTGATCATAAGTCCGCGATTCCGCTCATAAACCTCAGAATGTGATCATAAGCCCGCGATTCCGCTCATAAACCTCAGAATGTGCTCATAACCACGACATTCCGCTCATAAACTTCAAAATGTGATCATAACCACGACATTCCGCTCATAAACTCCAAAATGTGATCATAACCACGATATTCCGTTCATAAATCTCAAAAGTGATCATAGCACCGAAATCTCCAACGAGTCATCACACCCCAGCCAGACTAAAAGCTACATAAAAAACACACCCCGAAAACTCAATTCGAGGTGTGCAATCCATAAACAAATGCCCTATCCAAGCTGTTAAGAACATATGTACGGACTATCAAAATATGTTATACTTAAGCATGTACTAGAATAGCACGAGCTCATAGGCGGTTCGCAGATCTGCAATCCCATTTTCCTGGAAGAACGTATCAGGGAACGGGAGGAGGTGATGCGTATGACACCATTTGAAGCACTGAGTCTCATGATCGGCTTTGGAAGTCTGATCGTGGCCATTCTTGCTTTGTCATATACTTTTTCAAGAAAAAAGTAAACCGCCCATGAGCCTCCAAGCAATGGAGCGGTTTACTTCGCACTGTGCGATTCGCCTTTGAAGCGAACGCTATTCTATTACAAGGCCGAGAAGATCATCACATCTTCTTGGTCTTTTTACAATATCCATTTTTCATGACTATTATACCAAAAGAAGAATTATCTGTCTAGTTAGGGACTGCTGTAAAACCCGCCAACTCACTCCGGCTTCACATAATCATACTGCAATTCTTCAAGGTCACGATTCACACCGACCTGCAAATCATGCCCGTCAAAATACCAGAGATCACGAGTTTCCACGTAGTAGCGGACGCCGTCCAAAACGGTTTCTACTGCGACTTCATCCGGTTGTTCACGAATAACGCCTAAGGAAAACCCTTCATGCAGCGGGCTGCTGCCGCCATATCTTGCGAAAAATCGTATGGAATCTCCAGTTTCAACATCCATTTCTTCAATAAACCACTGAGCTGCTTCGTTTGAAATGCGTATATTCATAGTTGAAAACCCGCCTTCCTAGAATTCCTTAAATTATATTACAACCACTTCACTTTTGGCTCAGTTCCTGCTTTGATACGTGCAATATTGGCTCTGTGACGATAAAAAATGAATGCTCCCATTAAAAAGATGACCAATACCAAGTAGAAATCCCCTGTTATGAAATAGTAAATGATTCCATAGATAAAGCCCAATATCGCGACAATCATAGATGTTAGGGAAACCATCTTGGTAATTTTCAATGCGAGTAAGAACGTGAGTATAACCAGCACAAAGATCGGCCAGCTGTAACCAAGCAGCACGCCACCTGAAGTCGCAACGGCTTTACCGCCTTTAAACTTCGCAAAAACAGGGAACATATGACCAATGACTGCAACTACACCAACGACTAACGGATGAATGTGCGTATCAGCAAAATAAGGGAGAGATGCTAGAAGTACAGCAGCTGTTCCTTTTAAAATATCAAACACAGTGACGGTAATTCCGGCTTTCTTGCCAAGAACACGAAACGTATTGGTTGCTCCCATATTTCCGCTGCCATGCTCTCGTATATCTGTTTTAAAAAACAGTTTTCCAATCCAAAGCGCCGACGGGAGAGAACCCATTAAGTATGCGAGTACCAGTAATAAAATGATTTCCATGACATGCCCCTTCGTGAAAAAATATGTATCCCTTTCATTTTAGCAGAAGCGGCACTGAACAACAATTACCGATAAATCCTATATGGCCGGTCATTGCAATAAAAGGGTTTCTTCTATACAATTATTTAAGCAAAGCGCCGACGTGTCTTGTTGACATGAAAAATTTGGCGACGTATCATTAGATAAATAAGAACATTTGTTTGATGGAGGTTTCATCTTGACGAAACAAAAAGAATTGAATGTGTATAATGATGATTCAATCCAAGTGCTTGAAGGCTTGGAAGCGGTACGCAAACGACCGGGAATGTATATCGGTTCAACGGATGCAAGAGGATTGCATCACCTTGTATTCGAAATTGTCGATAACGCGGTCGATGAAGCACTTAGTGGATTCGGATCTGAAATAAATGTTACGATCCACTCTGATAACAGCATCAGCGTCCGGGATTTCGGACGAGGCATGCCAACGGGTACCCATAAAACGGGAAGACCTACAACAGAAATCATATTAACTGTCCTTCACGCTGGGGGAAAGTTCGGCCAAGGCGGCTATAAAACGAGTGGAGGACTTCACGGCGTGGGTGCTTCCGTTGTGAATGCGCTTTCTGAATGGCTAGACGTTATTATTCATCGGGATGGGCAGATTTTCAAACAACGCTTCGAAAATGGTGGAAAACCCGCGACAGGGCTTGAAGTCATTGGGAAAACAAAAGAAACTGGTACAACGATTCACTTCAAACCAGACCCTACGATTTTTTCTACGACTAAATATCAATATGATATTCTCGCAGAGCGGTTAAGAGAGTCGGCATTCCTGTTAAAAGGACTCAAGATTGTCCTGACGGAAGAAAGTACGGAAAAGACCGAGACCTTTCATTACGAAACAGGCATTAAAGCTTTTGTCACGTATTTGAACGAAGAAAAAGACACACTTCATGAAGTCGCTTATCTCGAAGGAGAGACAGATGGCATTGAAGTGGAATTTGCGTTCCAGTTTAACGATGGCTATTCAGAGACGATTCTTTCGTTTGTCAACAATGTCCGTACAAAAGATGGCGGGACACACGAAACCGGTGCAAAGACAGCCATGACTCGCGTATTCAATGAATATGCGAGGAAAACGGGTTTATTAAAAGAAAAAGATAAAAATTTGGATGGCTCAGATATCCGGGAAGGTATCGCAGCCATTGTTTCTGTGCGGATTCCGGAAGAGATTTTACAGTTTGAAGGACAGACAAAAGGCAAGCTCGGAACAAGCGAAGCTCGAACGGTAACCGACGCTGTCATTTCACAGCATCTGCTGTATTTCTTAGAAGAAAACGCGGAGTTGAGCGCGAACTTGATCCGCAAGGCTGTACGTGCGCACCAGGCACGTGAGGCTGCTCGTAAAGCACGCGAAGACGCACGTTCAGGTAAGAAGCGGAAGAAAGGCGATACACTCCTTTCCGGCAAGCTGACGCCTGCTCAATCAAAAAATGCGAAAAAGAACGAATTGTACCTTGTCGAGGGTGATTCTGCTGGCGGCTCTGCCAAGCAAGGACGGGACCGCACATTCCAAGCGATCTTGCCGTTGCGCGGTAAAGTCATCAATACGGAAAAAGCGAAGCTCGAAGACATTATGAAAAATGAGGAAATCAATACAATCATCCATGCCATTGGTGCGGGTGTTGGTGCAGATTTCACGATTGAAGACGCGGCATACGACAAAGTCATTATTATGACCGATGCGGATACAGATGGCGCGCACATCCAAGTACTGCTGTTGACGTTCTTCTACCGCTATATGAAACCGCTAATTGAGGCGGGTAAAGTATTTATTGCGCTGCCGCCGCTCTATAAGGTGTCAAAAGGAATCGGTAAAAAAGAAAAAGTCGAGTATGCATGGACAGAACGTGACCTTGGCGCTGCGACGAACAAAATCGGTAAAGGTTATATGCTTCAGCGCTATAAAGGACTAGGGGAGATGAACGCAGGACAATTATGGGATACGACCATGAATCCTGATACACGGACACTCATCCGAGTTACGATTGAAGATGGTGCTCAGTCTGAACGAAGAGTCACAACATTGATGGGAGACAAAGTTGAACCCCGCCGACGTTGGATTGAAAGTAATGTAGACTTCAGTCTGGAAGAAGGAAGTACCATATTAGAAAATGAATTCCTGCATGTTGAGGAGGAAGTGGAATGACCGCAACAGAACGCTTTCAGGACCTCCCGTTAGAGGAAGTCATCGGCGATCGTTTTGGCCGATACAGTAAATATATAATTCAAGATCGTGCATTGCCGGACGCACGGGATGGATTAAAGCCCGTGCAGCGACGTATTTTGTACGCTATGTACAATGAAGGCAATACCCACGAAAAAGCGTTCCGTAAATCCGCTAAAACGGTCGGTAACGTAATTGGTAACTACCATCCACACGGAGATACCTCCGTATACGAAGCGATGGTGCGGATGAGTCAAGACTGGAAACTGCGTCATATGATGATTGAAATGCACGGTAATAACGGTTCCGTTGACGGCGATTCTGCCGCTGCGATGCGTTATACAGAAGCGCGACTGTCTTCGATTGCAGGTGAAATGCTGCGGGATCTTAACAAAGAGACTGTAGATTTCATCCCGAACTTTGATGATACAGAGCCCGAGCCGACAGTTTTACCTGCACGTTTTCCGAATTTAATTGTCAATGGATCAACAGGGATTTCTGCAGGATATGCAACGGACATCCCGCCCCACGCGCTGCATGAAGCAATTGATGCAGTACTTATGCGAATGGATAATCCAGAAGCTACAGTAGATGAACTGATGACTGTCCTAAAAGGTCCTGATTTTCCGACTGGCGGGATCATCCAAGGTACAGATGGCATCAAAGCTGCATATGAAACAGGAAAAGGACGAGTCATTGTCCGTTCCAAAACTGAAATAGAACAGTTGAAAGCCGGTAAATCTCAGATTGTCATCACAGAAATCCCTTATGACGTCAACAAAGCCAATCTTGTGAAAAAGATGGATGAACTGCGCGTTGATCGCAAGCTTGACGGGATTGCAGAAGTTCGCGACGAATCGGATCGTACTGGACTCCGTATCGTAATTGAACTTAAGAAAGACATTGATGGCGAACCGATTTTAAAATACATGCTGAAGAACTCCGACCTCCAAGTCGCATATAACTTCAATATGGTCGCAATTTCGGATAGACGTCCAAAGTTGATGTCTTTAGCTATGCTTTTAGATGCGTATATCGAGCATCAGAAAGAAGTCGTCACTCGCCGTTCTGAGTACGATGTGCGTAAAGCTCAAGATCGCCTGCATATTGTAGAAGGTTTGATGAAAGCTTTATCTATTTTGGATGAAGTCATTCAGACAATCCGCAGCTCGAATGACAAACGTGACGCAAAGAACAATTTGATCACTCGATTTGAATTCTCAGAGATCCAAGCTGAAGCGATTGTCTCTTTGCAGCTCTATCGTCTGACGAATACAGATATTACAGAGTTGAAACAAGAACAAGACGAATTGCGTAAGCTGGTTGAAGATCTCAACGCAATTTTAAACAGTCCAGCTAAGCTGTCCCGATTGATCCAGAAAGAATTACACGATGTACGCAAGCGTTTCGCAGAACCACGGAATTCTGTCATCGAAGAAAAGATCGAAGAATTGAAAGTCGATCTTGATATACTGATTCCGAGTGAGGAAGTAGTCGTTTCCGTGACAAAAGAAGGCTATGTGAAGCGGACAGGATTGCGTTCTTATGGAGCATCTAATGGTGCAGGAATGACGATGAAAGAATCCGACTATCCTATACTTGAGCGGACGATGAATACACAGCATCACTTATTGTTGTTCACGTCACTTGGGAACTATATTTATCAGCCAGTTCATGAGCTGCCAGATATAAAATGGCGGGATCTTGGGCAGCATATTTCAAGTATTGTGTCACTCGAGCCGAGTGAATCGATTGTGGCGGCGATTGGGTTGGAGCAATTCGACGACATTCACTCCATATTGACGGTGACAGCTAATGGATTTGTAAAACTATCCAAATTGGCTGATTTCCACGTTCAGCGCTATGGTCGTGCATACAAAGGTATGAATGTTAAAAAAGGCGACAGATTACTAGATGCCCGCCTTGTAAAAGGCAGTGAAGATGCAGTCCTGGTGACGCATCAGGCATACATTTTACGTTTCCCGCTCAGCGATGTCGGTACGACTGGCGTCCGAACAGGCGGCGTAAAAGGTATTAACTTAAAACCTGAAGACCAAGTCATTTCCATGGAAGTCATTACAGACAGTTCAGCATCAATTGTCATTGCAACACAGCGGGGTACCGTAAAACGCACAGCATTGAAAGAAATTGAAGTCGGCTCACGTGCACAACGCGGAGTAATGATTTTAAAAGAGCTTAAGAAGAATCCATATCGAGTGATTGGTGCTAAAATCACAGGACCTTCTGAAAAACTCATTCTAACAACAGTCAAAGATGTTAAAACTGAGATTGAGCCGAATAGCCTTAGATTGTCAGATCGCCAATCAAACGGCAGCGCACTTTCAGATGAAGCGAAAAATGGCGCAGCAAGCCGGTTGTACTACGAACCTACCGCAAAAACCGATAAGCCCTCATCTAAATAACAAGTAAACGCAAAAAAGCACACGAGATTGTGAAAATTCTCGTGTGCTTTTTTGCGTTTCTATCGTATACTAATTCGGAAAGCGAATTATTTAGCGGTAAAGTGGGAGGGTGTATGTGGAAAAATCGCAATGTTTGGATCATTCTTTCCGGTGAATTAATTGCAGGTATCGGTCTTTGGACCGGTATCATCGGAAATTTGGAGTTTATGCAAGAAAAAATCCCTTCTGACTTTGTCAAAGCTATGATTTTATCAGTCGGGCTTTTGGCGGGAATACTCGTGGGCCCTTTAGCAGGTAAGATCATTGATCAGCAAGCAAAGAAGCGCATACTAGTACTGGCAGGCGCAGGGCGTCTCATCAGTGTTATCTTCATGCTCATCGCAATTGCAACAGGTTCTGTGTGGTGGATGATTGCATTTGTTGTCAGCATTCAACTCGCAGCAACGTTTTACTTCCCAGCGCTTCAGGCAGCCATACCGCTCGTTGTGAAGGATGATGACCTGCTGACTATGAATGGAATGCACATGAACGTAGCGACCATCGCACGTGTGTCAGGGACAGCATTAGCAGGCGTTATCTTGGTCTACTGGTCATTATCGTCCCTATATTGGATATCCATCATCGCCTATGGACTGTTGCTCATCTTCACATTCATGCTGCGTATTGATGAAGGGAAGGGGACAGAGGCTGTTGTTAAAACAGAAGGCGCTAAAGACGGTTTCATGGAAGTATTTCCAGTGCTAAAAGCATATCCTGCCGTCGGAATGACGCTGGTAATGACATTAATACCGTTATTATTTTTAGGATCCTTTAATTTAGTTGTCATCAATATTAGTGAAATTCAAGATTCAGCGTCTATAAAAGGGCTGATTTACACGTGTGAAGGAATCGCATTCATGATAGGATCGTTTGCCGTTAAACGAATCGCATTGAAATGGCGTACCACCATAATCTTATTTTTCTTCGCAAGTATGGTGGCCGTTGCAGAATTCCTGTTATTTTTTGCACAAAGCCAGTTCGCAACATTAACCGCATTTACAGTCTTAGGATTCAGCCTGGGATGTTTTTTCCCAACAGCTATGGTGATTTTCCAAAAACAGATGCCGAAAGCGTACCACGGAAGATTTTTCTCATTCCGAAATATGTTAGAAAGAGTCGTGTTCCAAGTCGTTTTACTGGCGACCGGGGCGTTCCTGGATATTTTAGGGCTGCAAGTAATGGTCATCGTATTTGGAGTGATCAGTATCAGTTTGACAACCGTATTTTTCTTACAAATGAAACAGCGTAAGATACAGTTGGAAGACCCGGTTATTGCAGAGTCAATAATTCCGGTGAAAAGCGTTTAAATTCACATTAACTCAATAAAAACCACAATAAAACGCGACTTTAGCAAAAAAAGTCGCGTTTTAACAATTTCGTAGAAATAACTCAATTTCGCTGTTTTATCTCACTATCCTAAGTATACTTATCAACGAAACGTAGCTTCCTATAATATATATTATGACGGGGGCGTCAAAGGAAAACAACTTTTATTCAATCCGATATCTATATTGCCCCGCTTTTGCACGCTCCGCATCTATAAACTGCACTCCATACTCAATCACGTCATTTATGTACAACTTATGATTACTCGCGAATGCTCTTACACTTTCCAGCAGCTGTTTATCATACGTTGTCTTATATTGAATCCGGTCTTTTGGGCGTGTATCTTTATTAAAAGTAATTGCGTTTTGCTGCAAAACGACTTTCATGCCATCTTCAAGCAAGTAATTCACAAATGTTCCATTCTGATCTGCTAGCTGTTTCAGCTGATCTAAGATTTCTTTGCTAATCGAAGTTCTGAATTTCACACGTGTCTCATCTGAAGTTTGCCTCAGCATTCCATTGTCATTGACCCACATACGTCTAACAACTCCTTAATCATTAGTAAAACCGGCAGATTTTAAGGCTCCGCCGGCTGTTCGCATCTCTGTTCGCATACCCGTAAAAACGGCACTTTCATCATCAAAATTCCTTTTTGAACACAATACTCACTTTGCTGTAGTCCATTTTCTCTTCATAAAAGTGATGGGCCGTCGTACGCTGTAACCCTGAAGACAACGCAATTGACTCGTAATTATGTTGTTTACCCCATTGCTCAACGTGTGTCAGTAGCTTATCACCATAGCCCTTAGACCGTGCTGATTTGTCGGTTACTAAGTCACATACCCATAACGAGCGGCCATAGTAGAGCGTAATCATCGGTTTAAAGCCGATTACTGCTCTTAAAACGCCGCCATCGCGTAATCCAAGCATTTGGTATCGTTCTTTTGCTCCAGACTCATACACAAGTTCCAAATACTCTTCCTGATTTAAATGGGTACGGAGCTGATTCATAATCGGAAAAGCCTCAACTAATTCTTCTTCGGTCGTCAGTGGAACAATCGTAATGTCGTCCATAGGAATCGCCTCCGAAATCCCGTCACTTAATCCACAGGGATTTCTTTCATTGTTCCACGACTTTCATTGACAATCAAGCCCTTTTTCAAATGAAGCACCCGATCGCCCAACTTTTCAGCCTCGGATCGGCTGTGTGTCACAATCAAGAAAGGGATTTTCCATAATTCATGCAATCGGAGCAGTTCATTTTGGCACTCTTCTCTCGTGTCTTCATCCAAAGCGGATAAGGGTTCATCCAATAGAAGCAAATCAGGCTCTGTGGCAAGCGCACGAGCAAGAGCAACCCGCTGTTTTTCTCCGCCCGAAATCTGGTGAGGATACTTGTTCAACAAATGGCTGATGCCAAGCACCGTCAGTAATTGTTCGATGATAAATCCCGTATTCTCGGTCGTCTGCTTGTGAATTCCATAGTGGATATTGCGCTCAACGGTCATATGCGGAAACAGCGCGTAATCTTGGAATAAGTATCCGATATTACGGAATCGTGCAGGCAATGAATTCTTCTTGCCATCAAAGTAGCTTTTACCATTCAGCGTGACGGTCCCGCTATCAGGTTCAGCTAATCCGGCAAGCGCTTGCAGAATTGTTGTTTTTCCCGCACCTGATGCCCCCGAAAGAACGATAATTTCATCATGTGCTTGAAAACTGACATTCAACTCAAAGTGATCAAGCCGTTTCCTAATCGATACGTCTAACATCGAATCACCCCCCTAACGTTTTCCAGAAGCGAATCGCCTTAAGTTGCGCTTGCTCCACCAGTTTAACCAAAGAATTGTACTGAATCCTAGTGCTGTAATGATAACGACCCAAAACGTTGCTTTCTCCATCTTCCCCGCTTCCACTGCAAAGTAAATCGCCATAGGAATCGTGTCAGTCTTTCCAGGTATGTACCCAGCAAGCATCAGTGTAGCCCCGAATTCTCCAAGCCCCCTGGCAAATGACAGAACAAGCCCCGCAAGCAGGCCCGGCCATGCAAGCGGAAACGTAATCGTCCTGAAAACCCGCCACTCAGAAGCACCCATTGTACGCGCTGCATCCCCTAACCTATTGTCTAAACCGTCAAAGGCCGCAGCTGCACTTTGATACATAAGAGGAAAACTGACGACTACAGATGCAATAACTGCAGCCGTCCAAGTAAATACAATTTGGATATCGAAATTTTCCAGCAGCCAGCTGCCGATCCAGCCTTTCTTGCCAAATAGAATCAGCAGCCCGAAACCTACGACAGTCGGCGGCAGCACCAGCGGCAGAAGAAATAGCGATTCAAAAATCATTTTCCCGAAAAATTGCCGTTTTGCAAACAAGTGAGCTAAAAACACGCCTAGAACAAACACAATAGCGGTGGAGATGACCGCTACTTTTACAGAAAGCAATAAAGGACTTAAATCCACATCGTCCACCTCTCTTTCTTACTTAAATCCATACTTAGCAAGCGTTTCTTGACCTTGCTCACTCAGTAAAGCCTCGAAAAATTGCTGGGCCTCGTCAGCGTACTTGGAATCTTTCAAGACAGCACCTGGATACACGATTGCGTTATGCCAGCTAGGATCGGCTTCTGCGAGTACTTTCACTTTATCAGAAATGAAGGCATCACTCGAATAGACAACCCCGTAGTCCGCATTTCCCAGTTCGACTTGCGTTAGCACTTGTCTTACATCTGAAGCAAGGACGAGCTTATCCTGCAGCGGCTCCCAAAGTTTCAAATGTTCAAATACCTCTTTTGTATACCGGCCGACAGGAACACTTTCAGGTTCACCAATGACGAAATGATCTATTTCAGCCGCATCAATGTCATCAAAACTCGTTAGTGTTGAATCTGAATCTTCATTTGCAATCAAAACCAGCACATTTCTCGTAAAATCTTTTCGTGTGGATGCATCTAGTAACTCTTTGTCTTCAAGCGCATCCATATCTTTTTTACTCGCAGATAAAAATACATCAGCAGGAGCTCCGTTTTCAATCGACGTCGCAAGCTTCCCAGAGCCGCCATACATAAACGTTAACTCTACATTATCATGTTCTTTTTCATAGGTTTTCTTGAAGTCATCCAACGCATCTGTCAAGCTGGCTGCCGCAGAAATGTGCAGTTCCACTTTTTCTGCAATACTGGTTCCATTTCCTTCAGACGCTGTTTTCTCCTTTGAACACCCTACCAGCACTAGCAGCGTAACTGCCATCACAATTACAATACTCCTTTTACTCAAATCAATTTCCCCTTCCCTATTTATACTTAATTATAACTACATATAACTAGTTATAACATAAGGGAACTCTCTTTATCTAGATATAATTAAATAATTCTAACTATTATTCTTTATAACTTGTTATGTCTATTGCAATAATTCTAAAAATAAGAGAAGATAGAAGAAAGAAATGGAGGTTTTTACGTTGAATGCACAGGATAAAGCATCGTATACGACCGAAGATCTCGCTGACCTGCTTCAAGTATCAAAGCTAACCGTGTATGACCTTATAAAAAAAGGTGAAATCGTTGCCTACCGGGTTGGAAGACAAATGAGGATTGACACATCTGATTTCGAAGCGTATAAAGACCGAATGAAAGGCGGTGCAGACCGCTCGGTAGCAGAAGCCCATCCATTACAGAAAAATGAACCTGTTGCTCCAACTGTCTTGGAGAAACCATCGCTCCCTCCTCTTACTCCGCCCCGTGAAATGCGGCACGTAATCATTAGCGGACAAGATGTTACACTCGATTTGCTGGCAAACGCAATTTCTGCTGCAGCCAGTAACTTTCGGACCCTTAGATCCCACAGCGGGAGTTTGAATAGTTTACTGGCACTCGTTCAAGGCGAAGCGGATATTGTAAGTACTCATCTCTTTGATGGTGACACGGGTTCTTATAACCTCCCCTACATTCGCCGGATACTCAGCGGACGTGACTATACGGTAGTCAATTTACTTTCCCGATCAGCAGGTTTCTATGTTCAGCCTGGAAATCCGAAAAATATTACAAGTTGGCGTGATTTAAACCGCAACGATGTTCAAATGGTTAATCGTGAACTGGGTTCAGGGATCCGAGTGTTAACAGATGAGAGACTGCGATTAGAGGGTGTCCTTCCAAAAACAATAACGGGTTATGAAAACATTGAAACAACCCACTTAGCAGTAGCGAGTAAAGTGGCTGCAGGAGAAGCAGATATTGGTGTCGGGATTGAAAAGAATGCACAGTTAGTGAATGTCGATTACATCCCTATGGCTGAAGAACAATATGACTTAGTTATGATCAAGCGTGAAGACAACAAAGCATTACGTGAAACGGTTTTGACCATCCTGCAATCTGAATCATTTAAGAAAGAACTTTCGACGATAAAAGGGTATGATTTCTCCCGAATCGGACGAATACTATACGACACACCTTAACGCACTCTCTCCTATGGAAAGAGTGCGTTTTCCCACAACAGCTTTACATAATACAATTATGGTAAACCCGTGAACAAAAAAACAGCCCTGCCTATCGGCAAGACTGCGCTCTCTTATTTTTCTTCTTCATAATTTGGTCGCTCATAATGCATGCGGACATCTACTTCATATTTATTATAACGAACCTTCAACAGCTGGAACAAATGCGTGGTGAAAACCTTGAGTAACGCATAACCAGGTATCCCTAAAATAACGCCCGCCACTCCAAATAACGAACCTGCCGTTAACAGGACGAAAATTATCGTGATTGGATGAATATGAAGCGATTTCCCCATGATTTGAGGTGAAATAAATTTTCCTTCTACCAGCTGAACCACAGTCCAGACGATTGCCAGCTTCACAAGCATGAAAGGAGACGTGACAATCGCAATAATAATAGCCGGTGTAATCGCAATGACAGGACCGAGATATGGAACCACACTTGTAAACATAGCAAGCACACCAAGTAATACTGCATATTTCATATCAATGATTAAGAAACCAATCGTTACCATCGCACCGATGCACATCGCCACCAAGATCTGGCCTTGGATGTATGCACTGATTTGATGATCAGCATTTCCCAAAATAGACTGAGCATCATCACGCATTCTCGGAGGTAATAGCTTCATTACATAGCTGGGAAGTTTATCACCATCCTTTAAAAGATAAAACAGAATGAATGGAACGGTAACGATGGATAGAATAATTCCCGTCAATGCAGAGATGAAAGTCGTTAAACCTGAAGCAATGCCACCAAGAGCATCAGCAATCATCTGTCCGATATTTTCAAGGCCGGAATCCAATAACTCTGCCGCATTAATATCCAGCTGTTTATAGTAAGGTGCGAATAAAGAGTTGCTGAAAAAAGAATCCAGCGTAAGAATCAGCTGATTGAAGGTTGTCGGAAATTCTTCGACCAGCTTCCAAAACTGTATCTTCAAAAATGGTAATACAAGAAATACGAGCAGCGTAATGAGTCCAATACCAGTCAGAAAAATAATTGCAATCCCCCATACTTTAGGGATTTTTATTCTTTCCAGAAGATGTAAAAGCGGACGCAATAAGTAATAAAAAATCGTTGCCAAAATAATCGGCAGCACTACTGTTGAAAAAAGAACTTTGATCGGATAAAAAATGAACGAGACTTTATCAAAAATCATCACGTTCACTCCAACTAGCAGCAGCACGATTAGAATGAAGAGAGTAGTCTTGCCTCCTAAGAACCGGATAATACGATTCTTAACAGGGAATCCATATTCTTCGTCTGGCTCTTCATTCTTTTGCACTTCTTTCTGATCTGCCAAATCCCCCACTCCTCCAACAAGATGTTTTCCTATTAATTAGAAATGAATGACCGAATTGCTTCGCGGTTTTTGTCTAGATTCACTTCAATGACTGAGCCTGCATGTGAGTAATCGGCAAACGAGTACGAACCTTTTACTGGGATGGTCAGCGTTTCTATTTCCGTCCCGCCTTTCATCAAAAGGCTTGTCAAACGGGAAAGTTCTTCTTTAGAAGAAAGATCCGTTTTCACAGTTTGCGAAATCACACCTGCAATTTTTGGTGCACGGACCAGCATACCTGGAGTCATCGCCTGCTTCTTAACAGCCGCCAGAACTTCTTGCTGGCGGTTGACCCGTCCAAAATCGCCTTCAGCATCTGCACGGAAACGGGCATAACCCAATAACTCTTTTCCATTTAGCTTTTGCAGACCTGGCATCAAAGTGACTCCGATTTTCTCAGACATCTCTTTTTTCACATTCATTTCCACTCCGTCAGGAAATGCGGTGTCTGCGATCGTTTCAAAATTGTCAAAGTCGACGATGGCATAATGGTGAATCGGTATGTTGAACATACCTGTAATCGTATCCTTAGCACTTTGCACACCGCCTAAATAATAAGCTGTGTTTAGTTTGTACGATTTGTATCCCGGTATATCTGCATAGATGTCACGCATGAATGACACAAGTTTCATGGTCTTCGCTTGTTTATCCCAAGAGAGGACCATCATCGTGTCTGTTCGCGATTTCCCGCTTCCATCATCGTCGACTCCGAGTAATAAAAAGTTCTCAACAGACGATGTCGAAGGATCGAGCATATCCCCTTCGAAGCTACCTGGCTCTATTGCGTTTTTAGAAGCGACTCGTTTGCCCGCTATATATTGATAAGATGAAAAAAGTCCTATTGCGACAAATCCGGCTAGAAAAAGAGTAACGAGGACTCTGCCTTTTCGCAATCTGCGTCGTCTCCGCCTTTTCGGGACAGGACCTTCATAGTGTTCTGACATTATAGTATTCCCCCAATAGTGAAGTCACAAAACAGGACGTTCTCTTGAGTCGTTGGTTGCATGCTGAAACACTATTATATCATGCTCGAACATTGGACACCTAAAGAGTGAACGTCTAAGATATAAGAACGAACTGAATGGAAAGAAGGTAGAGATGATGGAGCAACTCGAAAAAGCAATTTTAGCTGGCGGCTGTTTTTGGTGTATGGTCAAGCCGTTTACAGAATGGGACGGGATTCATAGTGTCGTCTCCGGTTATATGGGCGGATCTATTGAAAACCCGACATACGAGCAAGTCAAAGAAGGCAATTCAGGACATCTGGAAGTGGTTGAAATCACATTCGACCCTGCAGTTTACCCATATGAAGACTTATTGGCACTCTATTGGCCGCAAATAGATCCTACAGATGCTGGAGGACAGTTTCAGGACCGGGGCCATTCCTATACCACAGCTATCTTCTATACAAACGAACAACAGCGGCTGGCTGCCGAGAAATCTAAAAACGAACTGGCTGCTAGCGGCAGATTCTCAAAGCCCATCGTAACGGTAATCCGCCCAGCTGAAACTTTCTATAAAGCTGAAGACTACCACCAAGACTTTTATAAAAAAGAGCAGGCTGCATATGAAGAAGACCGAGCACAATCAGGACGTGACGAATTCATTCAAGCGAATTGGGAAGACCACAAGTGATGTGGTCTTTTTTTATACGTATAATCATATCTCATCCCCCTTATTTGAATCTTCCCTCAGATCCAGATTCCCTCTATAAAACAACGTAAATCTCTCAGTTTTTGTCGAAATCTGGAGTTGTTTTCTTGATAATACGTGAAACGGTGTGTATAATTATGAGTTATTATTCAAGTTAGATAATAAAAACTATTACAAAAGGACGTGCCTTGATTGAGTAAGATGACAAAAGATGATATTCGAAATTACGCCAAAAACGAGAATGTGAATTTCATCCGACTCCAAATTACTGACATCCTCGGAATGATCAAGAGCGTAGAAATCCCTGTTACTCAGCTTGAAAAAGCTCTTGATAACAAAATGATGTTTGATGGATCCTCTATCGAAGGATTTACACGAATTGAAGAATCGGATATGTATTTGATTCCTGATTTGGATACATGGATGGTCTTTCCATGGCCGTCTGGTACTGGAAAAGTGGCCCGCCTCATCTGTGATGTCGCCCAAGCTGATGGATCTCCTTTCCCTGGCGACCCACGGGGGAATTTAAAAAGAATTCTTAAAGAAATGGAAGACATGGGCTTTTCGGACTTTAACTTAGGGCCAGAACCTGAATTTTTCTTATTTAAATTGGACCGCCACGGAGAACCGACCATGCACTTGAACGACCAAGGAGACTATTTCGACTTTGCGCCTTTAGATTTAGGCGAAAATTGCAGACGGGATATCGTCTTACAGCTCGAAGAACTTGGTTTTGAAGTAGAAGCTTCCCACCATGAGTCTGCACCTGGTCAGCACGAAATCGATTTTAAATACGCTGACGCTTTAAGAGCTTGTGACAATATCCAAACGTTTAAACTAGTCGTAAAAACAATCGCGCGCGAACACGGTTTCCATGCTACTTTTATGCCAAAGCCAATTTTTGGTGTGAATGGCTCCGGGATGCATTGTAATATTTCTCTATTCAAAGGCGAAAAAAATGCATTTTACGATGAACATGGAGAAAGAAAGCTTAGTGAAACTGCGTATCAGTTCATGGCAGGAGTGCTAAAGCATGTGAGAGGATTCACATCGATCACCAACCCTACCGTCAATTCTTACAAAAGACTCGTACCAGGTTTTGAAGCTCCTTGCTACGTTGCATGGTCTGCGCAAAATAGAAGCCCGGCAATCCGGATTCCAGCTTCCCGCGGATTGAGTACGCGAATCGAAGTGCGATCCGTTGACTCGGTAGCAAACCCTTACTTAGCACTATCCGCAATTCTAAAAGCCGGATTAAGCGGCATTGAACAGAAACTGAATCCAGGAAACCCATGTGACTGCAACATTTATGAAATGAGTGCACAGGAACTCGATGAATTAGGAATCGAAACGTTGCCTACGGATCTCGATCATGCGTTGATTGCGTTAGATAAAGACCCTGTGATGCAAGAAGCGTTAGGGAAACACATCTATACAAACTTCAGAGAAGTAAAACAAAAAGAGTGGGACAGTTACCGGATCACCGTACATCCATGGGAAATCGATCAGTATAGACGAATCTATTAATGACTGTACGATCATCTTTTTATAACAACGAGAAACCCGCACACCCAATGAATCTTGAGTGTGCGGGTTTTATTTTGACTAAAAGGATTTTAATTTCACTTAGTCATTACAATAGAAAGAAACCGATTCCCATAATGATATAGGCAGCAAATAGAATTAGACCTTCAAACCAATTCGATTCACCATCATTCGATAAGCTGATAACAAGAAGTGCTGCAGTCACCATCGCGACCAATTCTGGAATTGTAAAAACGAGCGGCATTTGCTCGGGCATGAAAATTGAAATAAGAACAAGTGCGGGTGCGACAAACATGGCCACTTGCAATGTGGAACCGACTGCAATTTCAACAGACACGTTCATACGATTTTTCATAGCCATCGTAATCGCGGATACGTGTTCAGCAGCGTTCCCGACAATCGCTACGATAATAACCCCGATAAAAAGTTCTGTCCATCCAAATTGTTCTCCAAGTGTCTCAAACGTATGCACAAGACGTTCTGAAACAAATGCAACTGCTACTGTACTAAGCAGCAAGACCAGCATAGATTTCCCTTTCGTCCACTCAGGGATTTCTTCCTCTTCCGCCGCTTCATCTCCGGAAGCAAATACACCGCGATGAGTAACCAGCTTGAAAAACAAACCTGACAAATAGATCGCAATTAAGATGATGGATACACCGATACTTAAGTGAAACGTTGTGGCAGGGTCCATTGTCATCGAAAATACTTCTGGAACAACAAAAGCGACAACTACTGCAAAAATCAGTAGTCCTGAGTTATAGCGGGAATCGTGAAGACTGAAATTTTGTTTTTTGAACTTCAGACCTCCTGCGAAAAATGACAATCCAAGTACGAGCAGTAAATTCCCAAGTACTGAACCTGTCAGTGATGCCAGAACAATTCCGATAAGACCGGCTTTCAGCGTGAAAATAGATATAATTAGTTCAACAGCATTGCCAAACGTAGCGTTTAGAAGACCCCCAATTCGAGGTCCGCTTACAATCGCAAGACTTTCCGTAGCCCTGCCTATAAAACCCGACAGTCCAATAATTGTTATACAGCTTAGTGCAAACATTAAAAGATCCGACCAATTCAAGAAAGCACCTAGCGCAACAACTGGAACGCCTATAAAAACCACGATTGAAAAAATGCGATTCATAACAATTCCCCTTTTTACACACTCAGTTTTTAACCTATCCTTTAATTCCCTCTCGGCTGCATGAGCAAACTTCATTTTTTACTTTAAAACGAATCATTTCAATTTAATTGAAAAAACTTCTTGTAAATAGAGTTAAATATGCGTATTATAAAAAATTATTATGCAACTATGATAATGACAAACTTTTAAAAAGGAAGTGGCCAGATGAGGAATACAACAAAAGACGACATTCGAAAATATGTGATAGAGGATAATGTGAATTTCATCCGTTTGCAATTTACTGACATTCTCGGAATGATCAAGAACGTTGAAATTCCTATCAGCCAACTTGAAAAAGCACTCGATAATAAAATGATGTTTGATGGTTCATCCATTGAAGGATTTGTTAGAATTGAAGAATCGGATATGTACTTAATTCCCGATTTAAACACTTGGATGGTCTTCCCTTGGCCTTCAGGCACAGGAAAAGTAGCGCGTCTCATTTGTGACGTATCCCTTGCGAATGGAGAACCTTTTCCAGGCGATCCAAGGGGGAACTTAAAACGAATTCTAAGTGAAATGGAAGCCATGGGATTCACGGATTTCAATTTAGGACCGGAACCAGAATTCTTCCTATTTAAATTAGATAGTAACGGTGAACCAACAATGGAATTGAATGACCATGGGGATTATTTTGATTTCGCTCCACTCGATCTCGGTGAAAACTGCAGACGGGATATTGTCCTTGAGTTGGAAGCGCTTGGATTTGAAGTGGAAGCTTCCCATCACGAGGCAGCTCCCGGACAGCATGAAATCGATTTTAAATATGCAGACGCATTAACAGCTTGTGACAATATCCAGACATTCAAACTTGTGGTGAAAACAATTGCCCGAAAACACGGTCTTCATGCCACGTTCATGCCAAAACCAATCTTCGGAGTAAATGGTTCAGGCATGCATTGCAATATCTCACTGTTTAAAGATGGCGTAAACGCATTTTTCAATGAAAACGGAGAGCGCAAATTAAGTAAAACTGCATATCAGTTCATGGCGGGTGTTCTTGACCATGTTGAAGGGTTTACAGCAATTACAAATCCGACAGTCAACTCATACAAACGTCTTGTCCCTGGTTATGAAGCGCCTTGCTACATTGCATGGTCTGCACAAAACCGCAGCCCGCTGATCCGAATACCCGCATCACGGGGCTTGAGTACACGAATCGAAGTACGTTCTGTTGATTCTGTTGCCAATCCTTATCTAGCACTAGCTGCAATTCTTAAGTCTGGACTTGATGGAATACAACGGGATCTCGATCCTGGTAAACCTTGTGATCGCAATATTTATGAAATGAATGCTGCCGAATTAGAAAATGAAGGAATTGTCACGCTGCCGACTGACCTCGATCATGCATTGCTGGCACTCGGAGAAGATTCAATCATCCAAGAAGCATTAGGAACACATATTTACGCCAACTACAAAGAAGCAAAACAACGAGAATGGGACAGCTACCGAATTACAGTGCATCCTTGGGAAATCGAACGCTATATGAAAATGTACTAAAAGCATATTGGACTTGAATACAAAAAGCCGGACATTCTGAAAAGATCAGAATGTCCGGCTTTTTAAATTAAATATCTTTTGGTACGTAGCTCTTTTTCATTTCTTCGAATTCCTTGTCAGAGCAAAGAACGAAGTGTTCAGGAGCGATTTCACGGAACTCCACGTGCACATTTGGTCCATAGTTATGATCCTTTGGATTGTATGGAGTACGTACGCGTGAGCGCTCGTAGATTGGGTCTGGAAGCGGAATTGCTGAAAGCAGCGACTTCGTATATGCATGCATCGGATTGCGGTACAGCTCATCCGCAGATGCCATCTCAACGAGTTTTCCAAAATACATAACGCCAATACGGTCAGAAATGTATTTCACCATCGACAAATCGTGCGCGATGAACAAGTACGTCAGTCCACGTTCTTCTTGCAGGTCTTTAAGCAAGTTAACGACTTGAGCCTGAATGGATACATCCAAAGCGGAAATCGGCTCATCCGCAATGATGAATTCAGGATCAACAGCAAGTGCACGTGCAATCCCGATTCTCTGGCGCTGACCACCGGAGAATTCGTGCGGATAGCGTTCGGCGTGCTCGCGATTCAGTCCAACAGTTTCAAGCAGGGAGATTACTTTTTCTCTACGCTCTTTTTTAGATTTTGCAAGACCGTTATTATCGATCCCTTCAGCAATAATATCCATAACTTTCATTCGAGGATTCAATGACGCATAGGGATCCTGGAAGATCATCTGCATTTTTCGGTTAAAATCCTTGTTTCCGGCTTTAGATTTCTTATCTTGGACATTCACTCCGTTAAATAGTACTTCTCCATCTGTTGCATCATAAAGCCGGATAATTGTCCGTCCTGTCGTAGATTTACCGCAACCCGATTCTCCAACAAGGCCAAACGTCTCGCCTCGGTTAATCGAGAAGCTGATGTCGTCAATCGCACGAACTTCAGACGGCTTTCCTTGATTGAAATATTGTTTTAGATTCTTAACCTCTAATAATACATCAGACATTACGCACGCCCTCCTGTCGCTTCATAGTATCTGCTGCCTGGGAAACTACGCATACGCTCAATGATTCCTGCTGGCGGCTCAACTTGAGGTGCTTGCGGATGCAATAGCCATGTTGCCGCAAAATGCGTATCGCTCACTTGGAAAAATGGAGGCGGCTGTTCCATATCAATCTTCAGGGCATACTCACTGCGTAGAGCAAATGCATCCCCTTTAGGAGGATTCAGCAAATCAGGCGGTGTTCCAGGAATTGCATACAGTTTTTCTTCGTTTAGATCCATAGAAGGCATAGAACTTAATAGCCCCCATGTATAAGGATGCTGCGGATTGTAGAAGATTTCATCGACTGTGCCGATTTCAACAATCATTCCGCCGTACATAACAGCAACACGGTCTGCAACGTTCGCAACTACACCCAAATCGTGAGTAATGAAAATAATTGACGTATCAATTTTCTTTTGAATATCCTTCATCAATTCTAAAATTTGAGCTTGAATCGTAACGTCCAATGCCGTAGTCGGTTCATCCGCAATTAGAATTTGTGGATTGCATGCCAGCGCAGTTGCAATAACGATACGCTGACGCTGCCCGCCTGAAAATTGGTGAGGGTACATTTTGTAACGGTTTTCTGCATTTGGAATCCCGACCATGTTAAGCAATTCAATCGCCACTTTACGCGCTTTCGCTTTGCTCACTTTTTGGTGTTTTAGAATCGGTTCCATAATTTGCTTACCAATCGTCATCGTTGGATTTAATGAAGTCATGGGGTCCTGGAAGATCATTGAAATATCTTTACCGCGGATTTTTTGCATCTCTCGTTCTGGCAACTTCGTCAAATCTTTGCCGTCAAAAAGGATTTCTCCGTTTTTAAATTCAGAACTTGATTCAGGTAGCAAACGCATGATTGACTTTGTCGTAACCGACTTACCCGATCCCGACTCACCAACAATTGCAAGTGTCTCCCCTTTATTTAAATCGAAATTCACTCCGCGAATCGCTTTCACTTCACCAGCAAAAGTATGGAAGGAAAGCTCTAAATCTTTAACTTGTAATATTTTACTCATTTCGCTTTCCTCCTATCAGTCTTTCATTTTCGGATCGAGTGCATCACGTAGACCGTCACCAATCAAGTTGAAGGCAATCATCAAGACACTAATAACGATGGATGGGAACAACAATACGTATGGTTGGAATTCCATAACTTTATATCCATCATTAATGAGTGTACCCAGTGACGCTGCTGGCGGCTGCAACCCGATTCCAATGAAACTTAGAAACGCTTCAAAGAAAATTGCGTTTGGAATTGTAAACATTGTATTTATCACGATAATGCCCAATACGTTTGGCATTAAGTGTTTACCAATTATTCTAGAGTCGTTTGTTCCTAATGTACGAGCTGCTAGTACGAATTCTTGGTTTTTAAATTTCAAAATTTGAGCACGTACAATACGAGACATTCCGATCCATCCTGTAATAGAGATGGCTATAATGATGGCCCCTATACCCGGCTCCATCAGCATGATCATGAGTATTACTACAATCAGTGTTGGTATACCAATCAAAATCTCTACAATTCGCTGCATAATATCATCTGTCCGACCGCCGAAGTATCCGGAAATCCCTCCGTATAATACCCCGATCACTAAGTCAATTAGAGCTGCAACAAATGCAATTAGCAGTGAAATTTGAGTACCTTCCCAAAGCCGCGTAAATAAGTCGCGGCCTAAACCGTCTGTTCCGAACCAATAGTACTCATCCACTTTTTTCATTGCATACAAATCGACTTTATTACCGCTTAAATTACCTAACCCATCCATAATCCCCAATTTTTCAATTCCAGGCATTTTAGGTGGAAGATTTGCGTGTCTTAAGTTTTGTTCCGCACCATCATGGCCATTCAGATGGGGTCCGACTAACGCCATGATTACTAGTAATACAAGTACGATCATACTAATGATTGCCGCCTTGTTTTTGCGGAGGCGCAGCCAAGCATCTTGCCAGAAACTTAAACTTGGTTTCTCAATACGTTCAGCATGAGAACTATCGATTTCAATACGTTCAAATTGATCTTGAGGCAGCTGTTCGAGATCTTTTTTCATTATGCTTTCCCTCCAGACAAGCGGATACGAGGGTCAATGACTCCATATAAAATATCCACGATGAAAATAACAACAATTAGGAATGCTGAGAAGAATAAGGTTGTACCCATAATTGTTGCAAAGTCGTTCACCATGATTGAAGAAACAAACTGCTCACCGATTCCAGGAATCGCGAATATTTGCTCAACTACAAGTGAACCTGTAACCAGTCCTGCTGCAACCGGTCCCAAAACAGTAATCAATGGAATCAATGCATTTCGGAATGCGTGTTTAAATGCGATTTCAAATCCGTTTGCACCTTTTGCTTTCGCAAGAGTAATGTAATCAGATCCCATAACTTCAATCATTTCTGTACGGATGAAACGGGCAGACAATGCAAGTGGTCCCATTGCCAATGCGATTGATGGTAGAATACTCGATTTCCAGCCGTCATTCCATAGTCCAACCGGTAAAAGGTGCCACTGTGAAGCAATGTAATATTGTAGCAGCGTTGCAAAAACGAATGAAGGAATCGAGATTCCTAGTATCGCAAAGAACGTGCTCCCATAATCCCAGAAAGTATTTTGTTTTAATGCCGCAATCATACCAAGCAATATCCCGATTATCGTACCGAAGACCATCGCCTGGGCTCCAAGTATAAAGGAAGGCTTAATACGTGAAGCAAGAAGGTCATTTACACTTTTATTCTTAAATGCAAACGAGGTCCCTAAATCACCTTTAGCCAAGTTCTTCATATAGATTGCGTATTGAACTGGTTTCGGCTTATCAATACCATACTTCTTCTCAACATTTTGTTTCTGAGTTTCAGTCAATTTGCTATACGAAGCAATTGGCGAACCCGGTAATGTTTGCATTAAGAAAAATGTTGCAGTCGCAATTAGAAACATTGTTATAAACATATAGATAATTCGTTTTCCGACATATTTAACCATGGTGCACCTCCAGATCTATGTACTAATTTATATGAAACCCACGTGACGGTTATTTTTCAGAATGAAAGCACTTACAAAAAATTCACAAAACTCACTATTATTAAAAAGAGAGTATATGGCGTTAACCCACCATATACTCCCGTTATTCAGCTGTCTAACGTTTATTCTTTACCTGAAATATAAGCCCACTTGAAGCTATAGTCAGCACCGAATGGGTGACTTACTAGACCTTTAAAGTATGGTTTTTCAAGGAAAATCAATCCACGCTGGTAAATCGGTGCAATTGCTGCATCCTCATCAAGAAGGATTTTTTCAGCTTTCGCAAATGCTTCATAACGTTCTGCCGGTTTCAAAGCAAGATCTGCTTTAGAATCAGCAATCAATTTGTCATACTCTGGATTAGAATAAGACATTAAGTTGTTAGTTCCATCAGTAACGAACAAGTCAAGGAATGAAATTGGATCTTGGAAGTCAGGTCCCCATCCAGATACTTGAATGTCATAGTCTTGGTTACCGTCAAGCTCAAGGCGAACTGCGAATGGTACTTCTTTAAGTTTAATTGTCAAACCTTCAAGATTTGTTTCAAGTTGTGATTTGAAGTACTCGTCCATTTTCTTAGAAAGGTCAGTATCTCCACCTAAGATTTCAAGTTCGAGTGAGTCAACTCCAAGTTCTTTCAATCCTGCAGCCCATAGATCTTTTGCTTCTTCCGCATTGTACTCTAAGTGATCTCCACTAAGTTCGCGGAAGTCCTTACCATCTTCGTCGTAAGCGAAATCTTTTGGTACTAGGAAGTTTGCAGGGATTGAACCGTTAGCAAGAACGACATCTGCAAGGTCTTCTTTTTGGAATGATTTTGCAATTGCTTTACGGATATTTTCGTTAGCAAGCGGTGTTTCTTTACCGCCTTTTTCTTGGTTGAACTTGAAGTAGAATACTGATGTTTCTGGTTGTTGAACAGCTTCTGCATCTGTAGAATACTGCATTGCCAAGTCGCCAGATACTCCAGCGCGGTCAAGCTTTCCATCTTTGTAAAGTTTAACAGCAGTCGCTGAATCTTGAACAACGTTTACATTGATTTGTGTAAGCTTTACGTTCTCTGCATCCCAATACTCATCATTCTTCTTATAAACCCAGCTTCCGCCAGTACCGTCCCAATCAGTAAGTGTGAATGGTCCATTATAAAGAAGGTTATCAGAGTTTGTAGCGTATGCATCGCCTTTTTCAGTTACGAATGCTTCTTTTTGCGGGTAGAATGTTCCGAATGACATCAATGAAAGGAAATAAGGAACTGGACGCTCAAGCGTTACTTCCAAAGTCTTTTCATCTTTCGCAACGATTCCAAGTTCTTTCTTATCCATTTTACCTTCACTGATTGCTGTAGCGTTCTTAACAGTACCAGACATCATGAATGGTCCGTAAGGTGATCCAGTTGCAGGATCGATAGCACGCTGCCAAGCAAATACGAAATCTTCAGCTGTTACAGGTGTTCCATCAGACCATTTTGCATCGCGAAGTTTGAACGTATACGTAAGTCCATCTTCACTTTCAGTTGCTTCTTCAGAAGCCATTGCTGGAATAGCCTTGTTTTCTTGGTCTAAACGGTAGAGACCTTCGTTAACGTTATTCAATACGTTGAATCCTACTGCATCTTCAACGATTGCAGAGTCAACAGAAGGGATTGCAGCAGATTCAGCTAAGTTCAAAATCTGCTCAGCGTCCGGCTCACCGTCTTCTTTTGCTGGTGTTTCAGTTGCATTCTCATCTTTGCCGTCATCTTTAGTCGTATCTTCTTTTTTATCATCCGTACCGCCACAAGCAGCAAGGAAGATACTTAGTACTAATGTCAGTGCCATTAGTAACAACCATTTCGTGTTCTTCAAGTTATAGCCCCCTTTTTTATAATTGTCTGAAGAATTAACACTATTTCATTATACAATTAAATTCTCTTAAGTCAAAGTGTTTTTCAAAAGAAATTTTACTAGCCATAACCAATTGACGAATGTGAATTGCCACTAAATTGTGTCGGTAAGCGGTTTCTTGACGTATTTTCTTTGTTAAAATTGTAATAGTATTGTATTATACATAGTGAATATAACTAGGAAATAGAAAAAGAGGTTGGAAATTTGAAAAAAGTCACACTGTTATTTTCATTCGGTCAACTTATTATTTTCATACTATGTTTTGCTTTAAATGACGGGTTAACATTGTTAGCGTATATTAATAATTCATTTTACGTTGGCGGTCTCTTGCTCTTCGTAGGAGGAATTGTCTATATTTTCCGTACAGGTTCATTTGATTTTTTTAATAGCAGTATGAGAAAAGTATTGTCCTTTAAGCACACGAAAGAAGATTTGGAGTCCATGCGCTCCCCTTCAGAAGTATTTTCCATGAGCCCAAGAATCTTGTTCCTTACCGGTATTCCAATTTTCATCATGATGTTCATTGCAATGGGTTTCTACTATAGTTGAACTTGCATGTCTCGAAGTGTTTATGCACAATGGAATAGTGGTACAACTAGGTATGTGGGTTAAGTTGCAGACGACAGTCAGAATGGAGTGGATTGTGGAATGGAAATTCTTTTGTATGTAAGTGCAGCAATTGCCGCACTTTCACTTCTTCTCATCGCAATATTTGTGATTACTACTTTAAAAAGTGCTAAAGCAACGATGAATGAAGTGTCCGAAACATTAACAAGTATGCAGGGAAAGTTGAACGGTATTACCGATCAAGCAAACGAACTACTCGAAAATACGAATCGTATTACAGAAGATGTAGAGCGTAAATTGCACTCATTGAATAGTGTTTCAAAGACAGCTGAAAAATTGGACGATTCAACGGTACATATGAATAAGTCGTTTCAATCGCTGTCTAAACAAATCAGCACACCGGATCCAAAACACAAAGATTTGATGCAGAAAGCGAATACCATCACTGGAATCGCTGCAAGTATCTATTTCCGGGCAAAACGTGAAAAAGCAAAACAAACGAATGCTTCTTATTCTTCCACTCAGGGCAAGCAAAACACAGAGGGAACAGATTTACTTCCCTCTCCTCAAAAGAGATTGCCTGAACCGCAGCAAAAAAACTAACTTAGAGGTGATGTAGATGGATTGGATGGGTATCGGTGTATTGGTCATCGGAATCGCCTTTGCAGTGTTAGTCGTGATTCTGATTAAACCTCTCAAGAAACTTGGAGATGTCATGGAGAATTTAAAACAAACCACTGAAAAGTTGCCAAATGTTATGGATGACGTAACAGGGCAAGCACAGCTCGTATTGAATACGAGCAACGAAACAATTGGAAACGTGAATCAGCAAGTGAACGAAATCACTCCTCTTTTCAAAATCGTTGGAGATACTGGAGAAGCAGCTCGCTCTCTCACACAAAGCGCATTAATTAAAACCAATACGCTGAAAGAGAATACAGCAGACGCAGCCAACTTAACACGACGTGAAAAGTATCAAGGGCTTTACGGTTTCTTGTCATTCCTCTTCTACCTTCAGCAAAACAAAAAGGAAGTAAAAGCAGAAGCTGAGTTTCTAAAGAAGTAACTTTTGAGCCAGTGCATCCATGCACTGGCTTTTTTAATTTGCCTTCTTAAGGTATCAATGACATTTGGAGTCGGCGAACACCGATGCCGGTGCTCCGTTAAATGAATAGATCTGTGAATTGTTTAAGTTAAATTTCTCCAAAACAAAAGCGCTGGCAGCTGCCAGCGCTTTTTTCATTTTATAAGTCGTTTTTTACATACTTACCGGACTTAGCAGCAGCTGCTGCCTCTGCTTTCATCCTCTGAATATCATTTGCACGATGCTGACCTTCATTTAGCATCGTTCCCGGGCGAAGATAACCTGATGTTTTTTTCATTGCTTTGCCTTTTCGTACGGCAAAGTATCCTAATGCTGCTGTTCCAAATAGACCACCAATGGTTTTGTTACGAGTTTCTTCATCCAACCCATCTACTTTACGTTTTCCCGCATCCGTTACGTTATGTAGTGAAGCGGTCAAGTTACGCGTCGTATTTCCGACATCCCCCACTACCTCAAACACCGGTGTCAAATTCCCTAACTTTTCATTCACATCAGACAGCGTATCATTGGAGTGACGGATCAGTTGTCCGGTTTCTCCTAAGATTCCATCCAATTGCTCTGGGAGTTGATCAAGCGTTTTATTCACACCGCCGAGTGTGCCAGCTACCCCATTCAATACGCGAGCTATGTAAATCGCAAGAATAAGAAAGGCAACCCCTATTAAGAGTACTCCAATTCCAGTTAAACTCATCTTCATCCCTCCATCATTTCGTTACATTTTCAGCTTTTTTCCATGTAGAGAATAGGCTTGAAGCAAACTCTGCAAGCTGTATAAGTTTTACAAAAGGCTTTGTTCCCGGCAAATCCGGTTGCTTGGAATAGGTATCAACCATTCCATGAACACTTTCTGAAGCTGTGTACATAGTATCTCCAAGGTTTTGTGCAGTTTCAGCGACGCTGTTCAAAGCATCTAATTTCACTTGTACATCAGTTGCTGAAGTTCTCGCCCCAACAATTGTCAATTCTAATTCTTTAATGGAAATATCCGCTTTGTCTGCCAAACGGTTAGCAGTACTCCCGACAGTTCTCAGCAATCCTGTTACTCGTGTCAAAACAATACATAAATAAATTGCGAAGATCGCGAACGATAATGCGATTAAAAACACGCCAATATGAACAAATGTCATTCAGCAATCCCTCCTTCCTACTTGTGTATACCACAAAACATGGTGTAATATGCATCAATATGCCTTGAATGCACTTAAATTCACGCTTTTTGTCCACTTTCAACTGTTAGCGTACACTATTAAGAAAGGAGTTGAAAGTCAGATGTACATACATGGACAAAATGTTGCTGGAATCGAAGTAGATTCGGAAACGCGTTGTTTGCATTACCATAAAGAAATCGATCGGATTGCCATCAAGTTCTATTGTTGTAATCAGTATTTCCCTTGTTTTGAATGCCATACACAATGCGGATGCGGAAAGCCAAAACCATGGCCTCAAAATCACTTTAACCAAAAAGCCATTCTATGCGGCAATTGCGGACATGAACTGACAATCCGGCAGTATTTAAGCTGCCAATCCAATTGCCCAAAGTGTCAAAGTGATTTTAATCCTGGCTGCAGCTTACATGCGCATTTATACTTTGAGACGGTCGAAAGTTCCTAATTTAATAACGGTTCATTATCTGCTTCTGCTGGTATAATCCGTTCTCAAAGTGCGTTTCAATACTTTGCCGCTTGGGTTTTTAGGCAGCTCATTTGTGAATTCAACATACTTAGGCGTTTTAAAAGATGATAATCGTTTTTTACAGAACTCCACGACCTCATCTTCACTTAATACTTTACCTGCTTTTGGAACGATGACTGCTGTAACCGCTTCAATCCAATAAGAATCTGGAATGCTAATAACCGCCACTTCAGACACGTCTTCCATTTCGTAAATAATTTCCTCTACTTCTCTGCTGGAAACGTTGACGCCTCCAGTATTAATCATATCTTTCTTCCGATCCACAATCGTAACATATCCTTCTTCGTCCATAACCCCTAAATCCCCGCTATGAAACCAGCCTCCCCGAAATGCTTCAGCTGTTTTTTCTGCATCGTGCAGATATCCTTTCATTGCATGAGGAGTTCTATGAACAATCTCTCCTAGTTCTCCTCGGGGTACTTCCTCATCCTGATCATTTACAATCCTGGTTTGTACGTTCAAACTCGGTAATCCTGCTGAACCGAGTTTTCTCAGCTGATCTTCAGGTTGCAGCGCTGTTGCTAGCGGTGCCACTTCTGTTTGACCATAAAAATTCCAAAGAGATGCACCCGGTAATCGTTCATTCAACTCTTTCAATATTTCCATCGGCATAATTGCGGCACCATAATAGCATTTTTTTAATGATAACAACTCCCTTTTATCGAAGTCCTCATGGCGGAGAAGTGCAATCCACACGGTTGGAGGACAAAACAGCAACGTTGCGTGTTCCTCTTCAATCGTTTTTAAGATTGTCTCAGGGGTTGGGTATTCTAAAATGACACCCGTTGACCCTAAGTAAACACTAGGACCCAGGAAAACATGCAATTGTGCACTGTGATAGAAAGGGAGCGCGTGAATGACAATATCATCCGTACTCATTTTTCCATCTACTATACAGCTGACATATTCACTTATCAGGCTTTTATGACTAAGCATGACGCCTTTAGGTCTGGATTCAGTCCCGCTCGTATATAACACATGCGCAATATCATCATCTTCAATTTGACTGTCTGGAAGAACGGCGAATTGATCCTTGCGAATTTTATTGAGGTTTTTCCAGTCTTCTACGTCATTTTCATTCATTTGTCCCATTATCACCTTTTGCTCTGCTTTATGATGAAGCATCGCCCGATCCATAATCGATGTGAATTCCTCCGAAGCAAATACTGCATGAATCTTAGCATGTTCCAGAATAAAACTAATCTCATCTTCAGTTAACATATAATTAATTGGCACCATTATTGATCCGATACGTGCTAATGCAAAGTTGAGGACGACAAAATCCATGCTATTTCTAGACATAACCGTGACAAAATCACCTTTTTTAATCCCAATTGATAAAAGACCATGTGCAGTTCGATTCACAAGAACATTCAGGTCCTGGTAGGTGATACGCTGATTTTTAAACACAAGTGCAATTTTCTTCGGAAAACGTTCACTCGTTCTTAGGAGCAAATCACCCAGCGTGTTTCTTCTTACAGATTGTACTTGATCAATAAGCCCATCAACATTGACTTGATAAGTCATCAACATCCTCCTCAAAATAAAGATCTATTATAATGATAATTCAGATAACTAACTAAAACAAGAGGAGCAGATGCTTAAACTAGCAATCTGCTCCTCTTGTTTATTGACTTTTGAAATCCAATCGGATGGTTTGAACTCTTGCTTCGTTATAGGCTTTAATCAATCCAACATCACGAACAGCCTGGCGGGTTACAATTCGTTGCGTATACTCAATTTCAAATGAGGTATTAAAAGGAAAACTTTCCACACAAATTGTTTTGCTATCTGCAAACTGGACATCCATTCGATGACTAGGCAAACCTTCCAGGAATTTTGGTGAAGGAATGCCTTCCTCAAAAAATGGATGTTGCTCAGATTTCACAACGCCAGGCTCATTCATACAAGCGTATAACGAAAAGTTATCTCCTAGCTGCAGTAAGCCATAATGTTTCTTGAAAATCTGTTCATCAAAATCTTCTTGTTCATTTTTCAATCGCTGCCTGCGATTAAATTCAGCTTCTAGGAAATTGAAGGCATCTGGATCTTTACTTCCGATCAGGAATTGGCTGTAATGCTCACTGCAAAGAATAGCTGCATATGGATCTAACTGTTCTACCAAGTCCAATCCTTGTTTGTAAAGAATCATTTTTGCGGGAAAAGGAAAATCCGTGAAACTATAGGGTTTTTGTTTAGCATCATTCCAGAAAGGCTCTTTGTCGAATGGCAACCACCCTAGATCATGATGTTTTATGGCCGTTAAGACGGAATCTCTTTTATCGATTCCCGGGAATAATTCTTTTTTCCAATGACTCATAATTCGTTCTGACAAATGTCCGTGATGATCTTGTTCAATCATTACAAACTCCTCTTCCCGCTCACGTAAAATCATTTAACACACTTCCTTTTCAAAAGTCCTATCACTTCTGCTAAAACAACTATCAAAAAACACTCTTCAATAGAAAAGTGTTTCCTTTTTAAACAATTTGAATTCCTTCTGCCTGCAATAACGCTAGAAGCTCACTGTATTTGTTTCGATTTAAAGGAATTTGCTGACTGTTTGAAAGCTCAATTACATATGAACGTGCTGATGTGCCCGATAAAAACCATACCCTTCAAACATCGTTTCAATTTCTTTCATAAAATCCCCAGAGATAAACGAATCGTGAGAAGTGACAATTAATATTTTTACGTCCGCTCTTTTCAATATACAAAATATCCAATACATTTACAAACACCAATCTGTCGCAAACTGATCGCATTTTGTACTGTAAGTGAAAATACCGGCAAACGTTGTTGCGACATCCATTGTCAGTAAGTAAATTGTTATTATCCACATGGAATAACCCATGCCGCCAAGTTACGAAATGATTTGAGGCATGGCGACACCAATAATCGTTTGGTTGATAGCGAAAAAAACAGCGCACTCATGATAGCAATCATAATCGTCACTTTTTATTTTGCAGTTAAATGGTTGATTGCTCATTTCCTTTTATAATGGATATATTGATAGCTGCTTGTTCAAAGACCTCATCCAGCATCGGCAGTTGGCCTTCATTAAGATGACTGAACGCTTCGGTCATTTTTGTTCTTCCTACTGCTCTCAATTGCTGCAGCATTTCCCTGCCATCTTCAGTAATTGCAAGGTGTACAATGCGCCGGTCAGATTCATCACGAAGACGAGTGACATATCCATGGGCAATCAATTTATCAGACGCAACTGTCACGGCACCGGTAGTCAATCCTAGAATTTGTGCGAGCTCCGACATTTTCAGGGGACCTTTTCGCGCTAATGTAAATACCAGATAAGACTGTGAACCTGGCAGATGCTCTTCGAAAACTTCCTTCCACATCTTGCCCATTTCCCGCGTCACATTCCAGAATAGTTCTTCAAATCTAACAAAATCCCTTTTATACTCTGCAGACATAATATTCTACCTTCTTACAAGCATAAGTTCCCGTTTAGCTTGCACCAAGCATTCAAAAGGCTTTCAATGGAAAAGACAGTGAGTAAGCGGTATGATAGAAACAATAGAGTCTACTACATCGTATTATGGAAAGAAGGATTTTGACATGAATGAAGCTGCCTTACAAAAGGATGCGATGCGCGTTTTAAAAGAAACGAGCCGCACATTTTACATACCCATTAAATTATTGAACTCGACACTGCGTAAAACAGTCGGTTCTGCTTACCTTTGCTTACGTGCAATCGATGAAATTGAAGATCACGAACAACTGGATCCTGTAAAAAAGACTGCATTACTCCGTGCTACAGCCGATTTGCTTCGGAATGGATTTAACCAAGAAGAGTATGCGGCACTTTTAAAACCAGTTGAAGGGCAGCTTCCTGAAGTGACACTTCGTCTAGCTGACTGGCTTGCAGTATGTCCATCGGAACTGTATGAAAACGTGCGCAATGTGACTGCAATTATGGCGGATGGCATGGCGAAGTGGGTTGAAAAAGACTTCCAAATCGAAACAAAAGAAGACTTGGATGAGTATACGTACTATGTAGCAGGACTCGTCGGTGTCATGCTTTCTGATATTTGGGAGCAATACGATGGGACAAAAACTGATCGCGAATTAGCAATCGGCTATGGCCGTGGATTGCAGGCGGTCAATATGTTACGCAATCAAGATGAAGACGCAGAACGAGGCGTCCGCTTCTTACCCGAAGGCTGGACGCGCGATGATTTGTTTGGCTACGCCAGAGAAAATTTAGATATGGCGGATGACTATATGAAGCAGATCGAAACAAAAAACATTACACTATTCTGCAAAATCCCACTAGCACTCGCGAAAAAGACATTGTCTGCACTTGAAAAAGGCGAAGAAAAGATGAAACGCGATGAAGTAAACGCAACGGTGGATGAAATCTTAAAAGAGACAACATGAAAAAGAGCAGCCCCGGCTGCTCTTTTTTGTTGGTTTGGATGTGGTGTTGACCATAAAGATTGGATTTCGCTCATAAACCCAGTATTGTGATCATAAACCGCGGATTCCGCTCATAAACTCAGAATTGTGATCATAAACACAAATTTCCGCTCATAAACCCAGCATTGTGATCATAAACTCAGATTTCCGCTCATAAGCCTAGCATTATGATCATAAACATAAAACATGTTTCATATTAATTCCCGTCACCCAGCGGCTTAAGCCGTCTTTCAATTTCCTCGCGGCGCGGTTCCAAAAATGGCGGCAACGCTAAGGACTCCCCCATCGTTTCAAACGGCTCATCGGCATCAAACCCTGGTCCGTCCGTTGCGAGTTCAATTGTTAACCCGTTCGGATCTTTAATATAAACAGAGCGGAAATAGAATCTATCAATAAAACCTGAATGAGGAACATTCATTTCAGTGAGGCGTTCAATCCAGTTAGAAAGTTCTTCCTGATCCGCTGCCCGCAGCGCAACATGGTGAACACTTCCACGTCCAGGCCGTTCAGTCGATAAATCCGTGCGCTCCTCAAGAATAAGTTCCGCACCTGTTCCGCCTTCTCCTGTCGAATAAACTACCACATCACGCTGGCCATCCATTTCAGAAGGGTAAGTAGCTGCCGGACTAAATTTCAAAACTTCTTCTATCAACCTTCTTGTCAATTCGCCATTTGCAACAGTCAGCGTAACAGGGCCCAACCCGATTATCCCGAATTTTTTCGGGATTTCCTCGTGAAATCGTGGTGTTCCGCCTTCTACTCCCGCATTTTTCTCATCCGAAACGAGCATCAGCCGCTGTCCTTCAGCATCTGTAAATCGAATTGTTTTACGTCCCACTCGTTCCGTAATTTCTTCTTGATCCACCCCATACTTTTTAAATCGCTCTTTCCAAAAGTATAGTGCCTCGTCTGACGCCACTCTTAACGATGTCAACGAAATACTATTCGTACCTGGACGAGTAGCACCCGCGTGCGGGATTTCAAAAAAAGTTAACTCCGTGCCCGGATTCCCTGCTTCATCAGCGTAAAACAAATGATACATCGAAGGTGCATCCTGATTGACAGTCTTTTTCACAAGTCGCATTCCCATGATATCTGTGTAAAAGTGTAAATTTTCAGCTGCGTTTGCAGTAATAGCCGAAACGTGATGGATGCCTTTTAACTCCATTACTAGAACCCCCTATTATCTAAAACAATTACTCTTAATTCAGGATAATAATACTTTTAATCCAAATAGAATACAATTAAAACGAACTGCTAATGCAGTTCGTCTAATTTGATATCAAGAAAGTCCTTTATTTGTCTTCGAGATTGCAGAACAAACACCTTTTTCCCATCATCTGCATATCGCTCCATTCGATTGCGCATCTCTATCTTCCTCCGTCGATAGGTTGTCAGGATATACTTGAGGAATGCCCAGTCTAATTTTTCATGACATCCCTTTCCCATATCCGGTCTCGTTTGGCCATGATATCTAATTCGCCGTTTAAACACACGAACTAAGCACAGATAAAGAGGAAGTTCCAAATAAACAACTGTATCAGCACGTACATCCCTAACTGACAATGTTCTAGAATAGTTGCCTTCTATAACCCAAGAAGATTCAGCTGTCGCAATTCTTTGACGCTGCACAAATACTTCCTCGCTAACTTCATTCCAACCAGGACTAAAATACAAACTGTCCAAATGAGTGACTGGATAGTTGAGCTTTTTCCCTAAGCAACTGGAAAATGTCGACTTTCCAGCACCAGCAGAAACTCCTATTACTAGAATCCGTTTCATAACACCCTCCCTTACTTAACACTCAACATGCTTGCGCTGAGCAAAGTCGTAATCACCATCGTGAACGGTAATTTGCTTTTGATCGATCCAAGCAATCTTATTAAATAGCTTCTGCAGGAAATAGCGATCATGACTCACCGCAATAATTGTACCCTCAAAATGTTCCAGTGTTTCTTCCAGTACTTCCCGACTCTCAATGTCCAGATGATTCGTTGGTTCGTCCAGCAGGAGCAAATTAATATTCTGCTGCATCAGCTGTGCGAGGCGAAGTCGCATCTTCTCGCCGCCGCTTAAATCTTTCACTTTCTTAAAGACATCATGACCATAAAACAAAAATTGCGCAAGGACATGTCTGGCATCCGCTTCTGTCATCGTTATCTCTTCGCGAAAAGCATCGATCAGACGTAATTCAACGTTTAGCGTATCAAATTGTTGAGCTAAGTATCCGATTGTAACATTGCTTCCTATATGAATTCGTCCTTCAGAAGGTGCAATTTGGTTCATGATTAACTTCAAAAGTGTAGATTTTCCTGTACCGTTATTTCCGACTATCGCCAATCGATCTTTCCAGTACACATTCATGGAGATTTCAGAAAAAATCGGAGTGTGTTCCGATGAATACTGATGACTTACCCTTTCAATCAGCACCACTTCTTTCCCGCTGCGTTCGCTCGCTTCTAACCGCAGCCGCATCGCTTTTTCAGTTTTCGGCTTTTTGATCATTTCAATTCTCGCGAGCATTTTCTCCATAGATTTCGCTTTACGGAATAGATCTGGATTTGGAGGGGTGGCTTCGTTGGCCCATTGACGCAAACGACGTATTGCTTCCTTAATCTTCTTGATTTTCTTTTGCTGTTCTTTATACTCAGAAAACTGCTGTTCTAATTTAGCTTCTTTATTCACTAGAAATGAGTCGTAATTTCCGTGGCTCACCCAGCATTGCCCGTCTTCTAATTCAATTACTTTCCCCGCAACTTGGTTCATGAATTGACGGTCATGAGAAACGAGCACTACAGTCCCTGGAAATTGTTGAATATGTTGCTCCAGCCATTCAACGGCAGATAGATCGAGATGATTTGTCGGTTCATCCAGGAGAAGGATGTCTGGATTTTTCAGTAAGATTTGACCCAGCATCACTTTTGTTTTCTCTCCGCCGCTTAGCGCATCAAACTTTTGCTGTAAGAAGCGAGTAATTCCCAATCCATTTGAAATACTCGTTAGCTTCGATTCCATCTCATACCCGCCTAGCTCCAGAAACGTTTCTTGCAGTTCTCCATAACTGCGCAGAATCCGTTCGGAATCGTCAGTTGCCATTTTAAATTCAAGTTCTTTCATACGACGTTCAATTCCAATCAGTTCGCTAAATGCTTCGAACAAAACGTCTTTGACAACGTAATCCGGATAAGAAGGAATCTGATGCAAATACCCAACTTTACTGTCCTTTGCTTGGATAACACGACCGTAGTCCGGGGTTTCGACACGTGCAAGCAAGCGTAACAGGGTGGTTTTCCCACACCCATTACGTCCAACTAGCGCGACATGCTCACCAGATTTCACTTCCGCAGTCAACTTTTCCAGTATGACTGTACCGCCAAACGACTTCGTAAGATTTTCCGCTTTAATATGCATTATAAGTGCCTCCAGGAGCGCACTGATTTCAGGCAAACAAAAAAGACCGCCTATTAACAAGCAGTCTTTTCGTGAAAAGAATGACGTTAATCAGTTGCGCTTTGATTTTTTGGTTTTGTAAAAATGGACATACGTATCCCGTTCTCCAAAAAATCAAAAGTAATGACACGTGCAAAATACATAGCTGTATCTAATTGAACACCTGTCAGCGCAACTGTCTTTTTCATTCTTTTCACCTCCGTTCAGAATAGTTGAATTAATTTTATCACGCCTATGATTGAATCGCAAGAAAACCATAGCGATCAAACTTTTTCAGTCATACTTCTTCACATATTCATATCATTTAATAGTGCTAATCCCTGAATCATTTAGCAGTGACGTATAAAGGTTCACTGCTTTTTCTGCAATACTCTCTTAATCCATTAAGAAGGGGTACTTTTCCCATAGAATAGCACTCATTTCGTTTAAATAAAATCTAATTCCAGACCTGTTTAAATGTCTTTCTCCATTACCGCAAAGTAATTCCCTTCCGGATCAGCTAAGTTAAAAACTCTTCCTGACGGCATGCTGACCATCTCTCCAATAGTCACCTGCTTGGTCGAAAGTCTTCCATAAAGTTCATCTAACTTTTCCGTCAAAAACATTAGCGAAGGGGTGCCGACATTTAGTTCAGGCTGCATCTGCGATATAAGCTCTTTATCGTGAAGAATCATACTAGTTTCTGAATTATCCGTTGGTGCGATTTCAAATCAGCGCATCCCTTGGCCGTTGTCTTCCTCTCAAATGACACTAAATCCAATATCCTCAACCCAAAACTTTTTAACCCTTTCTGATCCGAAACATACACCATAACTTGACCCAAAATTTGAATCATAATTTGCCCTCCCTCAAATGTGTGCACCTGCTATGATTCAGATGAAATTTCGCAAATAGATTTCTTAACTTTGCATTCGCTATGCAGAGTACTTATTTCTTTATTTAATGAGATGCCAGTGGTTTAAAACAGCATCACCCATGACACCTATCCTCTTCTATCAGCGTTTAAGGAAAGATTCTATTTCTCCAACACAATCTCACGATGCTAATAGAGAGATTTACTCGTCTAATTCAAGCTCCATAAGACTGCTGACTTCAGTAAATCCTAATTTCTCGTATAGGTTCCTAGAGTCATTTCCTTTAAACAAATTTATTTGAACAGAACGGTATTTCGAATCGTTAAACTTATTAATAGCTTCCAGACAAAGTTTTTTGCCGATTCCCTGATTTCGAAACTCAGGAAGTACATATAGTTCGGATATGAACCCTTTCGATTCTTGCATATAGACTTCACGAATCTCCCCTAATCCTAACCAGCCATGGACTATCCCCTCTTTAACATAGACCATATAATCGAAATCATGATAAAAAAACGGTGCTAATGGAGTAAGTTCTCTTGTTTGAATCGTCTCTAAGTAACCAGCTGTCGCTTCCGAAAGCACGACTCTCCAATGACTCAATATCTCTAACGTTTCCTTCCCAGTAGCCATTCGAATCTCCATGGTTTCCCTCCCCATGCTCACTTCGCGCATTTAAAAATACGAAAACTTAGCTGACTCTTATAGTTTTCCGTCACAGCTACGTGTTTGTTCAATAGGTCATTATATGCTTCATCTATCGAATTCGATAGCCAAAAGTCGCTTGCGCTTTCATGATTAACAGTGCTTTCTATTGTTGGCCGTTCTATTGGTTGAATACGCAAACCGGCTTGTAAAAATGCGTTCTCCCATTCACTCACCGTCCAGAGTTGCTCCATTCCATAAAACTCCATTATTTCCGCTTTTTCTTCATCCCTTACTGGTTGCTCAAGTACCATTTAAATTGCAAAAAGTCGTCCGCTTTTTTTCAAAACCCTACACAACTCTGGAATACTGCTGGTAGGTGTTGTAAAAGCAATGACAGATTCGGAGAGAACCACGTCTAAAAAATTTTTTCAAAAGGGAGGTTCTGAATATCAGCAATTTCTGTCCGAATATTTTTGTTCAAACTAGCTAATCGTTTAACCGCTTCTACAATCATTAAAGGGTTATTGTCTACCGCCAGGATTTTACAGTCATTATTTTCCGCAAGGTATTCAGCTGTTTGTCCAGTCCCGCAGCCAGCGTCCAACACAACTATGTTTTCGTCGAACTCTTCATCGGCTAACATGGTTTTAGTAAGCTGCAGACCTCCTGGATGAGCACCTCCTACACCAAATACCGCTAAACAGTCTAAGTACGTTTTCTCCAAATCGTCTCACTTCCTCTCCCGTTATAGATATGCAACATTTTCAAAAATGAAGACCATCTTCCCAATTCAATTAAAGAAGGTATAAGTTCTTTTCATCAACAACTGCATACGATAAGTATAGGAGGAGGGCTCCAATGCCTGTCATTAAAACAAACGAGTGGTTACGTGACTTTTATCAGGATCCTTTAAACTTATGTAAAAAACTTCAATTATTCTTCCCCGGAATCTCTGAAGGTGAAATTTTTGACTACTTTCGATTGCATGGGATGTATTACAAGGCTGTCAAAAGTTCATCTTCACTTGTTGAAACCATGATCAGCAACAACATTTGGACGATAGTAGAGAAGGAACAGCAGGCACTTCAAAAGAAATGGGCCGGTCCCGATGTTCCCATAATCATTTTGCCTTCCAATACGAATGATAAGAAGTTAATGCGGGAAACGAAAGGAAAAGCGGGTTTGGCATTTTCAGACAAACTCATTCTATTTGTACCTGAAACGATTGCGACGCACGAACTGAAAGCGTTATTTATCCATGAATACAATCACGTCTGCAGGATCTGGCATACAAAAAAAGAGGAAAAAGCGTTCACATTACTCGATTCTATAATTCTTGAAGGACTAGCGGAGCATGCAGTACTCGAACGGCTCGGTGAGGCTTTCACTTCTTCTTGGACAAAACTTTATTCCAAACAAAAGCTTGACGCGATCTGGAAAGAGATTATCTTACCGGAATGCAAATTGAAAAAATCGAGCGCCAGACATAACCAATTCTTATACGGGTGGAAAGGACTGCCTAAAATGGCTGGATATTGTGCAGGGTATTATTTAGTTGAAAAATATGCAACTGCTCATAAAACAACCATGCTTGACTTATTAGAAGAAAGTTCAGAAGTTATCGCTGGACTTACAGTAGAATAACTAAATTCTAAAAAACAGGAGAAGAACGCCCGTTAAAATTGGGAGCTCTTCTCCTTATTACATCCTAATAATTCACCAAAAAAAGAATGGGATTATCGCAAGCGTTGCAATTGCCCCTAGCGCAATTCCCAATCCAAATCCTCTTCCTCTATATCCATATCCGCCATAACCGTAGCCAAATCCTCCTAAGTTCCGGCCGCCATTCATCGGCTGAAGATACACCTGTCGATTATCGACGTGCTGGATAATACCACGATGCTCTCTTCCATCTTTCGTTCGAATCACAACCGCTTTCCCACGATGACGGTTGCACATTTGCTGCATATTTTCCTTTGCCATTTCTCACCCTCCCCTCTAGGTCACCCTCTATCAGTATATGAATGCATCCTCTCTATCGAAGGGACAACACCCAAAGTACATCAATTGTGTGAATGTCCCTGTCACAGTTGTGCAGACTGCATACTCTAACAACATAGGCAACGTGGAGGTGGGATGAGCGGATCTGTATCACCATTTACTCGAACTGCTTATGACTACTTTTAAAAGTTTAATGTTTAGGGAGGTGAGAACTATGGGTTATGGATGTGATCCTTGTGGCTATGGCGGATACGGCGGTTACGGTCCTCAAGGTGGAAATTGCAGACGTCAAGGCAATGGAGGCGGTTTTGCGTTATTAGTTGTTCTATTCATTCTATTAATCATCATTGGTGCTTCTTATGTATCTAATAACAACGACAATCATCATCATCATCACAAAAACGATTGCTAATTTAAAAACAGGATAAGTTGCATTGGTTGTAATGCCAATGTGACTTATCCTGTTCTTCTATTTTCAAACATCTTCAAAAATCAATGCAAAAATATTTTTTCACAGTACCTTGCAATGAGCACTACTAAGTGATAATGTATATCTAATGGTACTTTATTTGAGCCAGTACTACTCATTAAACAATAGTGAAAGGTGGGTATTAATGTGAACATCCAGTTTAAGAAAGGTGTTTTGAACCTTTGCGTGTTAGTCCTTCTAGACAAACAAGATCGATATGGCTACGAACTGGTGCAAAAGATTTCGGATCAAATTACTATCTCAGAAGGCTCTGTCTATCCTCTTTTACGCCGATTAACAAAAGAAGGGTACTTCACGACTTATTTAAAAGAATCCACAGAAGGTCCTCCTCGTAAATACTACAAGTTGACGGACACAGGGCGCGATTACCTTCACGAACAGTTAGAGGAATGGAAGCATTTTTCACAAGGCGTGAACACACTTATCGAGGAGGGTATTAAACATGACTGAAAACCAATACATTGCAGAACTTGAGAGCTTACTTAGCCGTCTCCCATTAGAAGAGCAGCAAGACATTGTTCAAGATATTCGGGAATACTTCGTAGACGGTCGCGAAGACGGTAAATCAGATGATGAGATCGCCGTATCACTAGGATCTCCAGTCTCAATAGCCAATGAACTTGTCGCTTCTTATCCTGAACCCGCAGAAGTCGTTCAACCTAATGCTTCTACCGAAATCATCACAATCCCTGATGACAGTTTCAAAGACATTGCCATTGATGTTCAACACGGGGCGCTGCTTTTATTTCCTTCAGAAGACCAAGTTACCACGGTAGAATTAACAGGCAGCAACGATAAATTAAAACTATCTGCCGAAGTTAAAGGGAATGCATTAGTTGTTAAGCTGAAAAGTCTTCGCCCGCGATTCATGATGTTTAGTTTTTCAATGAAAAGTGTTATCTTGAAAGTTTCGATCCCTAAGAAACTGTATGATGCAATCTCGCTAAAAACCGATAACGGACGTATCTGCGCAGAAAAGTTGCTCAGTCAATCGCTTCACGTCAATTCCGACAACGGGCGGATTCAGTTAAGTGAGGTTGCAACTCGAGTACTGGAATCCAAAACGGATAATGGACGCATTGAAGTAACAAATACACAATCGGGCAGGATTATTGCAAAAACGGATAATGGGCGTATCGAAATGCGCCATGTTGAAGCAGATGGAATTGCAGTTGAAACGGATAACGGACGAATCGAACTGGCTCATGTAAACGGAAACATCGTCGGCGAAACGGACAATGGTCGAATTACATTGTTAACCAATAGTCTCGACCGTAACATTGATATGCAAACAGACAACGGCAGCATCTTGATACAAACTGAAGAAAAGCCTGGAAATGTCACTATTCAATCGAAAACTGCCCATGGAAAAGTTGACGTGTTCGGAGAAAACAATTCAAGAACAGTATTTGGTACAGGTGATCATAAAATTAGATTAAGATCGGATAATGGACGAATAACAGTTCAATGATAAATTCTACAGCTGAAATAAGAACAAAAAACAGAGATCACAGATCTCTGTTTTTTTAATGGAAAATTATTGAATTAGTCTTGAGGATAGCTGCAAAGCTCAAACAATGTCCCTTCTGTTGAAGCCGGGTTGAGATAGATTAGCCGGCGTCCTCTTGCATTCGTACGTAATGTGTCTTCAAGAAAACGAACCCCCTTTTCCCCAGCGTCCAAAATTGCTTTGTCTAAATCGTCCACTCGATATGCGACATGATGAACACCTTTCCCTTTTTGCCTAATAAATCTTGCAATTGGGGAATTTCGATTGGTCGGTTCCAGCAATTCAATGGTTTGTCCGTTTGTTTGAACAACCGCAACGTGCACTTCAACTCCAGGTACATCACTCGTGTACCGATCTTCAAGAGAACCCTTCAGAACATCTAGATAAAACGGAAGCGCTTCTTCAATACTTCTAACGGCAATACCGATATGGTCAAGTTCATAATCCATTTAAATCCACCTTTTAAACATACGTAATTTTTAATCAATGACGAAATTTCACTGCTTGGTTATTTTTTGATATGTGATTTCAACACGTAAACAAGATCATAGTCCGCTAACTCATCCAAATGAGCTTCAGGTTCATCATAGAACTCAGAGGTTATTGTACCTATCTCGTTTCCCTTAGAATAACATATCGTTGCAAGTATGATTTCATCTTCTACAGATTTCGCATCTCCGGTAAATGTACTGGAGAGAGCTCCCATTTTATTAAACTCATCCGGTTGTTCATCGACATTCAGTCCTGAGCCACTGCCATCTTTATTACCAACTGATAAATTTAAAATTGTTTTGTTAAATTCTTGAATGGGTTTTTGTATGGAGAAGAGAATAGTGCCATCAGTTTTCACAGATGTAGTAATTGAAGAAACTGGATGATCGGCTAATTTCCCCGCCTCATACTTTTCCACCCAGACTGTTGCTTTCTTATATTCGTCACTTACGTTGTAGTCAAACATAAAAGCGTGATTGGTATTCATATGAAGGATAGCTTGTTCACGATCCGTTACATCCGACACCGAAATAGTATTAGTATTCCCTTTGATCTCTGAACACCCGCATAATAGAAGGATTAAAGGCATCAGCAGGAAGAGTTGTTTTTCATATGGAATGCCTCCTGTTTAATTCAGCTTTCCCGAAAAATGAACGTTAGAAAGAAAGCGATGCTTCAATACTTCTGGCAGCAAAGGTTAAAAGAATGAACCGCTAAATCTTAAAACTCATCCCTTGTTCTTTAAGCGCTTCCTCCAGTTTCGGAAGCGAAGAAGGACCTAGTCCATGAAATTGTAAAAGTTCTTTCTCTGTATACGCAGCAAGAATTTCCAGTGAATGAATTTCACTATTCCCCAATGCACGTCTTGCTGGTGCTGAAAGTTTAGAAAGAAATCCCCTTTCAGATTATCTTTCCTCCTCACAAATCGGACAAGCTGGACAGTCATTTTTCTTAGAATATCGATGTCCGTGTTCACATACTTTCAGATCTTTTTCAGTTCTGGCCATGCAATTCGCTCTCCTTAGTCAAGATCCCTTTTGTGATTTTGCTGAACACAAGTCCTTCAATTTCATAGCTAATCTGATACGATCCCTGCACTGAATGCCATTTTCAAAGATGGCTTCCGGATAATGAATAACAAAATGATCTTGATCTACACCAACTATCCGGAAACCGCACTTCTGATAAAGTGCTAACTGCCCAATGCTTGAATTGCCTGTTGCAACATGAATAGCCGTGTTTCTATGGTTTTTAGCAACTTGAATCGCATCCAGCACTAAGTTTTTACCTATGCCTTTTCCTTGCAAATCTTCTGAAACTGCCACGTTCATAAGCTCAGCATTCCCATTGCAAGTTTGTAACAATACATAAGCACCAATAGTCCGCTGTTCAAACTCAGCTACAAAACACTCCCCATTTTTAGTATATTCCTTTACTCTTTTTATCGATGGATCTGCCAGCAATAATAAGTTCATGGGAAGTTTCTCTTCTTCACGCAGTTTTCGAATCTTCATAGTGTATCACCTTCGTGTCACATTTAAATTTCATTCTAGCAATCCGTTTCGTTTAATAGGACTTGTCATTCCCTTTCCAAATGAATCAACGCATGGTTGGAACCCTCTTCTCTGCCATAACCGGTCTGAGAACTCTTCTCTTCATTTTGTACCTAGTAATCGTATAGTACACCAGTTTCGGTATCGAAATATACTTGATCACATATGGGTTTATACTGGCAAAACCATCTTCTCGGTGAGGCACTTTTTCCATCATCCATGTTTCTTCTGGATACTTCTCTTTTAAATACATCTCCAGATATTCAACTTTCTGATTCTGTCGGTAATCGATTCAATTGGGACGACACAGGAAAAACAAACTGACCATTAAAAGTACAAAGCTGCAATTCCAAAAACACGTTTTTACCAAATTCCCTTTAAGATAACAGCTATCATGACAATAGTAAGTAAGCCTGCGCCTGAAATTAGTAATTCGATAATGAAAATAGGATTCACTCTTTTTCCTCCGGTAACAATTAGATAGGAGAAACAGATAGTTATCTTTTAAAGACGTACAACGCGATAAGAAATAAAATGGTCTCTAACTGAATACCTCTCCATTAAAAAGAAATTAACTTTCAACAATGACTTTACTCCATATTTCATCCCAACCTTTTTGATTCAGTCGCTCCAGATAGACAGTATATAGTTCACTCGTTTCATCAAAATTTGGTGTGGGTCTTACGTATTTTCTAAACAAATCGCTTAACCCATACGGCGCCATGACTTCTAACTCCTTGTTGGTGAATCGGATCGCGACAGCTGTTGGTGTTTCAGGGAAATTTGAGACACCGTCAAATGATGATTGATAAGGACCCAAACCATTTTTCTTGTGCATCCTTGCTTGATTCTTAACAGACCATGGCTTGCCAGGCAAAATCGTTCCCAGTCGAGCTTCTAATTTTTTCTCTATGTTTATGCTAGTATCTTTTTCATCGAAGTATATTACATCAATATCATGGACAGGTGTTGAAATAGCATCCTGAGCATCCCAAATTTTATTACGAAGATATCCTGCGCTAACCCATGCATCAGGTATGTTTAAATCTTCTACTGCTTGCAACACCGTTAGAAAACTCTCGTCATCCAATATGATTCTCTTTAATTGTTGTTCATAATTTATGAGGTTCACCGCCTAGTTCTTTGATGTTGTACACTTAGATTGAACGCTTTCAGGAAAAAGTCGACATGATTATCCTTTGATCCGCTTCAAATGACTAATCAACATAAAAATCAATCTTGAAAAGAATAAAATCATCCCGGCAGCTATTGCCACTGCAAATCCTAAAATTCCGTGTGCCGCCACCCAGCCAACTGTGAAAGTCATAAAGAACAGTAGATAAGCTGCGCCTGTAAGTACGAGAATAACTACTACATGAAAAGGCTTTACTTGTTTGTAGGCAACTGCTAAAAGACTGGAGAGAACTAAAATAGCAATACTCCAATACATATGAAATGATCCCCATCTAAATTGAATACGGGATTGACCCTCATCGCCCAAATCTTGAGTTTCAGGAATCGACAGCTCATAGAAGGTGAAGCATGCAGTAATAATTCCCACTGCAAGCAAACCGAAGTATATCACCCAGCTGCTTCTGATAAAATCATTATTGCTCTTCATGCAGAATCGCCTCCAAGTCACTCATGACGCATCTAGATAGTGCGGCTCCATTCTTACAGTAATAACAAGGTACCTGCTTATAGATTCCTTCATTAATCCATTCCATCGTTAACTAATAAAAATCGTAAAAGCGACAACTAAGACAAAAACAACTGGAATCCCCATTAGATTACGTTTGTCTTTAACTGACAACTGATGTGCAGAATGCTGGTTGACAGGCTTGAAAAGAAAAACAAATAATCCTACTACTGCAATGACTACAAATCCAATTCCTATAATCCCATACCCCATACCTTCAAATCCGCCAATCAATAGAATACTCGCAACAATAATAAAAATTCCAGCAAGTGCTGTAATCACTGAAGCTATATAACGCTTTTCACTTCCCTTTGTAAGGATGTAGACAAAAGAAAATAACAAGAATCCTAGGATAAGACCTATACCGATTGGAACAAAAATCATCTAATCCACTTCCTTAAGTTAAATTTACTAGTATAATCATTTTAAACACGGGTTGGTTGCTTTATTTCCAGCACATAAGCGTACCGGAAGAATTATTTCATCTGCTCTCTAACTTTGTCCTGCATCATGACGACATTTGTTTTCAGAACACTCTCTGGGTAGTCAGAGTCGATGCATTCATTCCAAAATTCTAAATGCTTCTTGTCAATAAAACTATCCGAAAATACGACTTCCCCGGAACTCATTCCTTGATAGGAAAGCCAGTACAAATACATGACCCCGTCTACTGTCTCTTCAAAAATTGATTCTACATACATTTTTTCTGCAGGAAGTGTTTTTTTCACATCTTCTATATGTGCGGTTAAGAATTCCATCCATTCCCTCGCTTTTTCTTCTTTCCCTGCTATTACTCGAAAACGTTCTAATTCCACGTGAAGATTACTCATATTCTATTCCTCATTTCCTTATCTGTTTTATTACCTTTTCATATTCATTTAAGACAGCCATCCAAACAAATTCGTCATAATGATTGAAAGTAAGAAACCGGAAAGGACTGCCATTTCAATGAGTGTCACAATGTATTGGTTTTTACTTTGTGCGTACTTTTTTTCCATATAGGCTCTAGCCAGCTCAATCACAATTGTTGTAAACAACATATAAGAGAGGTAAAGAATAAACCAATTTTCCATTGCGGATTCTCTGGAAAGAAAGATAATACCCAATACGACTAAACCCACCATAAAAATCCCTTTTAGAATCCACCCGATTTGCCGGTGTTTGTCATTTACGTACTGATTGGACCAAAACTTCTTCCTTTCAGTTTTCAATACCTTTCTGGCAACATATTCAGTGGAATACAGGACTATGTAAAATACTGCTAGTAAAGCAATCAACTTAAAATAGAAATGTTCCAAATCCGTTCCGCCTTTCATCTGTTCTAGCACGCTTTGCCGTCATCGATATTAACTCGTGATCATCAAACGAAGCCCCTGCGTCTTTTTTGAATGATAAAAAGAGCCGCCCAGCAAACTAAGAATCCACAAACAAAAGATAACACGATTATGTAAGGTGAAAAAGTCACACCAAATGCAACACTGCTTTGGAGGACATCGGTTTGCGTCCATGCGGTTTCAATATCAGGCCGATAGATCAGCGTTTTGATGAAACCAAGTGACAGCGTCCCGACGACATAGATGACATGGATCATAAGTGAAATTGCAAGTGCTTGAAGGATACATTTCATAAACTCACCTCCTGTATATGTAAAGATTGTAAAGTCGTCACTGGAGGAATCCCGCAATTGGATTAAAAGCTCTTAAAACAAAAGCTTTATCGACTTTCTGACCTCAGATGAGTCACTTCTAACAATTTCTTGTTTTCAAAGATCAGCTTATATACATCCGGCATCTCTAAACTGTTCCAAAAACTTATGTCGTATTGTTCATCAAAGTAATTCATAATCAGTACCATAATATTTCCGTGGGTTCCGACTACGATGTTCTGGCCTTCAAATAAATCGAGCACCTTAAATGTTGCTTCTACTCCTCGTTGTTGCGCGGTTACATTTGATTCTCCTCCACTCCAGAAAAAGGTTGGATGCTCCCACACTTTCTTAATGGCTGCACCAAAATCTTCAATAGGCTGCTCAGACAATTTCCGTTCCATAAAACCATCTTCAAGAATAACTTCTTGATCAATCATCTCGGCGATTCCTTTGACAGTTTGGACTGCCCTTTTGTAAGGACTTGAAATGACAATATCGATGGCTTCATTTTTGAGTGTTTGACATATCTTGATTGCATCAGAAAAGCCTTTCTTAGACAGTGGTCTTCCTAATTCATCGGGGGTATATAATGAATGAGCATGTCGTATAAAAAATATAGTCGTTTTCAAACAGGGCATCTCCTTAGACCATTCTGATTTAGGGGAGCTGAGAATCTGTTATCAAATGTTTACAACTTTTCTAATAATCAATTCAATTGTGGTATAATCCGATCAATAAATATAATCCCCATAATTATCCTAATTCATATTCTATCAGAGTATTTCGATAGCACAATTATTTATTTGGAAATTTAAAAATAAATTTGGTAAAGGAATGGATGCAATGAACTATACAAATCGGGCAGGGTTAGGAGTCAGAGTCCTTGCTAGTTTTCTGGATTTTATAATACTCGCATCAATTATTGGTGCCGTTATTTATTTACTCACTGGATCATTTTCTTTGAGTTTTGCTAACGGGGTTGCATGGCAATCCATTTATACTCTCTATTTGATGGTAATTCCGATTATTTGGAGCGGCTATGTCATTGGAAAACGTCTGTGCCGCATTCGAGTGAAACGTTTGGATGACGGGAATGTCACGCTATCCAATATGTTTATGAGAGAAATCGTTGGTTACTATGTGATTGGAACTCTTACATTTGGTGTATCCATTATAATTAGTGCAGGAATGATCCTGTTTCGTGAAGATAAAAGAAGCATACACGATTTTGTAGGCGGAACTTATGTTGCAAGGCATTAATGATTTCGTTACTGCTTGAAATTTTAAATTTAGAACCCAAAAAGAACTTCCTGGTTTACTCCTGGGAAGTTCTTTTTACTTGGTATTACATTATTTCCTTACACAGTCTCAAATGATCAACATATTGTTCTCATCAAACTTCCAGTCAGCGCCATACGCAACTTCCCAATAGTATCCATCCGGGTCAACAAAGTATCCTCCATAGCCTCCCCAGGAAAGTGGTTGCGGCTGTTTAACAATTTTGGCTCCCACTTTTTCTACCTTCTTAAATATGTCATCTACCTCAGGAACGGATTTCCCATTATAGGCGAGCGTAAACCCTGGAAAACCTCCTGTTGAAATTTCAGGCGGGTTCTCTTTGTTAATATCTTTTGCTAATTCTTCCAACGGGAACAACTCTAGTATAGATCCTTCATTTTTAAAGAAAACAATAACAGGTTTTTCATCATCGCCTGTCACAGATGCTTCAAATCCGATACTCTTATAAAAATCCAATGACTGCCGTATGTCTTTAACACCTAATGCGATAAGATTGATTCGGTTCATCTATCACCATCTCCTTAATGACAACAATTTCGCTTTAACCCATTTAAGATATATCACAATTCAAAAAATTCTTACTAGTGTATTGCATAGTGTCAGGTATCTGAATCCTGTGTATCATTCTAATTTCTTTAAGAGCTTTACATATTCCCCATAGATGTCCTCACCTACATATAGGACATCGGTGAATCCTTTCTTTTCATATAGATGCCTTGCATTCATGTTATCTATATCTACACCAAGCGCTATTTCCTCAAAGCCGAGCGCTTGAGCGTAATCTATTAGAAAGTCAACAATAATGCTGCCTATTCCACGATTACGATACTCTTCTTTAACAATCATATGAGATAGGTAAATCCGTTTATCTGGAATAGTATAATCAGAATCCGGGTTATTAAAAACCAGCGAGCCCTCTCCTTTAAAATCATTGTTTTCTAAATAAATGAACGTAACTCTGTTTCCACTTACCAGATCGTCATAAAACATCTTTGCCAGCTTTGGTTTCTCATTCATATCCCAAATATTACTGCATTTATTATAGTCCTCGAGTTTTAACTTTTCTATTTTATACGAAGTCATAAGCAATCCCTTTCCACCTTTTTTATTATTTCAAAACGGGAATTAATCATAAATAAGTCAATGGTCAGTGAAGAAAACTAGGTATTTCAAGAGTACATGCTGGAGTTAACAAAAAGGCTGTGGCTATAGAAAGGTTTTTCAAGGGCATTAGTTGCTTCGAAGATCTATAAAAGTTGAAAAATATTAAATAAAATACTCATAGTAATAAAAAACAGTCACAGTTAAACTTACAATCATAAACAAAACGAGTCCTAAAATGATGGGCGAAAAACGAAATCGAAACACTTTAACTTTTCCAGCGTCCGCTCCCGTCATTCCTTTTACACTTGCGTAATAGACATTTTGGTTATGATTTGTAAAATATAACAATAACCAAGGAATCGCAAATACTAATAGTCCTCCTAGGAAAAGAAATTCCATGAGCTCCCAATGGATGAGGATGGATACGCCCCACAACAATGCTAATTCTATTAACATAGTCAGAATTACGATGCTTATGTTTTTCATTTAAACCTCCGAATATGTTGTATTTATAGTTTTGTAAAATTTACATAATTGCTAGTAAATTGACCAAAGATACAGCTCAGTTAAAGTATTCACTTGCATTCATTAAACCAATATAAAACAAATAGAAAAACCCTCTTTAGACAATTCTATCCAAAGAGGTTGGTATTAGCAATTTTATTTTTTTGATTTTCTTACTCCACTGTCACACTTTTGGCCAAATTTCTTGGTTTATCTACGTCACAGCCTCGCTGCAATGAGGCATAATAGCTCAGTAACTGAAGTGGAATTACTGATACAAGCGGCGTCAAAAGCTCATGGACATGTGGCAATACGAGTCCGTCTTCAGGTTCATCGTTGCCTTCCATCGATAGGATGCAGGCATGTGCACCGCGTGCAGTAACTTCTTTGACATTGCCGCGTAAATTCGGACTAACACTCGATTGAGTTGCGAGTGCAATGACAGGGGTTCCTTCTTCAATCAACGCAATCGTGCCGTGCTTCAATTCCCCTCCTGCAAACCCTTCTGCTTGAATGTAGGAAATTTCTTTCAGCTTTAATGCACCCTCTAAGCTGACATAATAGTCGAGTCCGCGTCCGATGAAAAAGGCGTTTCGTTTGTCAGTTAAAAACTCATCCGCAAGCTTTTCGAGCTCTTCTTTAGCATCCGTCATTGTTTGAATCGCATTCGCTGCAATTGCGAGCTCTTTTTTCAAGTCCACGTTGTGAGCATTGCCGCTTACTGCATAAGCTGTGATTGCAAGAACTGCGAGCTGTGCCGTATACGCTTTAGTCGATGCAACAGCGATTTCTGGTCCTGCATGCAACAATAACGTATGATCCGCTTCACGTGATAGAGTAGATCCTGGTACATTGGTCATTGTAATGGAAGGATACCCAAGGGCTTTCACTTTTACAAGTACTTGCCGGCTATCTGCCGTTTCACCAGATTGTGTTATAAACAGGAACAATGGCTTTTTCGAAAGAAGCGGCATGTTATAACCGAATTCACTGGAAATATGGACTTCTACAGGCAATCCCGATAGTTTTTCAAAGTATTCTTTGCCGATCAGTCCAGCGTGGTAACTTGTTCCTGCAGCAATTACATAAAGACGGTCAGCATGTTGAAACGCCTGCTTGATATACGGGTCAATATCCAACGTACCCTCTTCTGTGCTGTAGGCAGCGATAATTTTCCGTATCACACCAGGCTGTTCGTCGATTTCCTTCAACATATAATGAGGATATGTTCCTTTTTCGATATCACTCATATCCAGTTCAGCCGTATAAGGCGCTCGCTCAATTTTGTCTCCAGCAAGGGTTTCGATTACAATACCGTCTTTCCCAAGTAAAACGATTTCCCCGTCATGCAATTCAATAAACTGATCAGTCACTTGAAGCATCGCCATCGCGTCAGAAGCAACAACATTAGCCTCTTCGCTTACGCCAACTAGCAACGGGCTCCGATTTTTTGCAACATAAATTGTATCCGGATCTTGTTCATCTAACATCGCAATCGCATAGGAACCATGCAGTAACGATAACGCTTTACGAAATGCTGCGTCAGCAGTTATTCCAGAGTTTGCAAAGTACTCAACCAATTGTACAATAACTTCAGTGTCTGTTTCGGAAACAAATGAAACATCTTGCAAGTATTCTCGAGACAGTTTTTCATAGTTTTCAATAACACCGTTATGGACGAGTGTAAAACGTCCAGACGCGCTTTTATGTGGATGAGAGTTTTTCTGATCAGGTACACCATGTGTCGCCCAGCGCGTATGGCCGATCCCGACATGTGCATCAATCTCTTCTGTTACTCCATCTCTTAAATCCGCAATACGTCCTTTTTCTTTGAACATTTGCACGCCGGTAGAAGTCTGAAAAGCAATCCCTGAAGAATCATACCCTCTGTATTCGAGCTTCTCCAGCCCTTTTAATAAGATTTCTGCTGCCTGGTTTTTTCCGTTATAGCCTACAATTCCGCACATAATTGTTCCTCCGCATCAGGCAGCCCGGAATCAAAACTGTATAGGTCGTTCAGGCAGTTCTGCCCGGACTGGCCGTTAAATTTGTATGATACCTGCTACATCCCTTTTGTGTCACCGAGTTACCTCCGTGTTTTAGGAACTGCATGTGATCGGGTATCTGCGATCAGGAGGCATCCGCCGAATGTTCGATGAACCTCCACCTCGTCTGCCGAGAATCTGTGCGATTTCCTCGGCGCTGGCGCTTTAATTGGTTTCCTGTATTTTACGTGCATCCGACTCTCCTTTTTGCACGGACAAAATTACCGTCATTGCCTACTATAGCGAATCTAGTTTTCTTCTGTCAAATGACAAATCGTTCTGACTATTAGTGATGAATCATAATCAGAATATCTTATACAACATCCTACAAAATGGTTCTTAAAATCATGAAAAAAGGCTGACAGAGAACTCAGTATGCACTGAAGTTCCCTGTCAGCCCTTATTATTTTTTAGTAAGCTAGACCGAATAATCCTTTGATGTGAGTCAAGTAGCGGATGTTACTTGCTTCTTTCATCAATGAAGCCGGCATACCTTTTAGGGAAGTATTGTTTCCGCCAATTGATGCTACTGCATCTTTACGGCCAAGGCTAGCAAGTGTACCAGAATTTACTGGATTGAACACTTCCATAGATTTTCCAGTAAGCATTGCGTAAACGTTGTAACCAACTAGTTCGCCCATCTGCCAAGCATTCTGAGCAGTTGGTGCGTAAGGACGTGCTCCCTCTTCTGCAGGGAAAGCAACAGCACTGTCACCAACAACAAATACATCAGGATGTGATTTAGATTGAAGGAATTCGTTTACAGTTGCACGGCCACGGTCGACTTCAATACCAGATTCTCCAACGAGTGGATTACCAGTAACGCCACCTGTCCAAACGAATGTATTCGCTTTGATGACACGACCGTCTTTCAATGAAATTTCGTTGCCTTCAACATTTGTAACAGGCAGTCCGATTAAGAATTCAACGCCGCGTTTTGCAAGACTTTCAGTTGCACGCTCGATCAAGTGATCAGGCAGTACTGGAAGGATCTTCGGACCTGCTTCAACTAGCATAATCTTTAATTCAGCAGGGTTTACACCGTGCTCACGTGCAATTTTAGGCATGTTGTCTACGATTTCACCAACAAGCTCAACGCCAGTTAGTCCACCGCCACCAATCATAATTGTAGCATCTGCTTCATCATGAGAAGTTGCGTAAGCTTTAATGCGATCTACAATGTGTTTAAAGATTGCATTTGCTTCACGAGCAGATTTAAGGACCATACTATTTTCTTCAAGTCCAGGAATTCCGAAGTAAGCTGTTTTACTGCCTAATGCTACAATTAGAGCATCATAAGTAAGTGTTTCTCCGCCAGCTAAGTTTACTTTTTTCGTGTTAACGTCGAAGTTTTCAACTGTGGCGATTTTCAGCTCTACACCTTTACCAGCAAGAAGTTTTTCAAGAGGAAGTGCAACAGCACCTTCGCTAGTTGTTCCTCCAGCTAAACGGTGGAGCTCAGTAATAATTTGGTGAGTTGGTGTTTGGTTGACAAGTGTGATGGTTGCATCACTTTCTGACAGGAAGTTACGAGCGTTTAGTGCTGTCAAAAGACCGCCATAACCTGCTCCTAAAATAACGATGTGTTTGGTCATTGTCTAGTCCCCTTCTACTAAATAGTTAGTTCGAATTATTTTGTATGGTTGCGTTGTCCAGCAATTTCTAGATAAGCACTTAAGAAACGGAAAATGCGTTGAGCTTCAGGATCTTTGATCATCTTCATTAGACCAAACAAACCGATTGTTTCTGTGCTTTTTGATGCAAGATCTTTTGCTTCGATAACCGTTGCTGCCATATTTTTCGCCGAATCTTTTACGGGTCCTACAATTTCTTTCATGAATTCAGTTGTATCGTTAACCAATACTTCGTCTGTTGCAACTGCCTTAGCAACATCATAAGATTTTGTCATTAAGTCAACGAGCTCTGTTAGCTGCGGAAGTTTTTCAACAAGAGTCGTCAACGATTCTTGGACTTCTGGTTTTAGCAACTGGTCTAAAATATCTTGTTTTTGATCGGAAGGTAGCTGAGTGCCTTCTGTAGCAACATTTGCTGCTTCTTCAGGATTGAGCGGCGTAGTCATGTGCAAATCCCCTTTTTTAGTTTAATGTATTTTGTTCAGGAACTAGGTAAACTATGTGCTGAATAATTAAGAAGAACTTTTACATATCCGCATGTCACAATTACCTAATCTGATTACCATCAAGTCACTATACGCCACTTTTTCATATACTTCAAGTTTTTAGTTTGACATTTAATCAATATTTATGTTCGCAGTATAGTGACTTGTTTCTAGCACATCCTAGAGAAAAAGGAGGTGTTGTAAATGGGACAAAGAATTCGATGTGAAGTGAACAACTGCAAGTTTTGGTCTGAAGGAAACAAGTGTGACGCGGATGAAATTTATGTCGTCAGCAAGAAAGGCAATCACGCGAAGTCCAGCAGTGAAACAGACTGCAAAACGTTTGTGCCTCAAGTGTGATAAGTAAACTATTTTAACTTTTAATCATTCTGCTGTACAATGGTGAAGAGGATTGAAAACAATCCATTACTTCATCGGAGGTTTGACTAATTCATGAAAAAAATTGCGGCAGCGTTTTTAGCACTAACGCTTATTCTTTCACCGATTGGCACGATTGTGTTTAACGACCATTCTCCATCGGCTGAAGCGAAGGGCTACAAATCCGGTAAAAAAGGATTTTCACCTAACCAAAACAATTTCAACAAACCAGCAGTGGATAAGAAGAAAGATAATGCGTCCTTCACTAAAAACAATGGATCACAAACAGCTAAACCAAAATCCAAAGGGCTAATGAAAGGACTTATGCTAGGCGGACTAGCGGGTATTCTTTTCGGAAGCCTGTTTGCTAACATGGGTATCCTAGGTTCCATTTTAGGTTTACTTGTTAATGTCTTTGCGATCATCGCGGTTATAGGTGTTCTGCGTATGGCCTACATGTACTTCAAGAAAAAGAAACAAGATAAGGACGACATGCACAGATGGCAGAACTAATGATTGAAGAACAAGACATTATTAACGCTATTTGCCTGCAGCAGGCTAAAAACAAATCCGTTACTCCTGAACAAGTTGAAGTTGAACTGTTCTATGAAGAGGATGAAGGTTTTTTTGCAGAAGCTGCTGTTAACGGGATGACCGTCAACATGAATACTTTTGATATGACACAAGCACTGCGACTGTGGATTGAAGAACAGCTTCATCAAGATCCTTACGCAACGGGTATTAAATTCCTGCTCGATGACGAACGGGGAATTATCGCATCACTCATGTAATTCTATAAAAATGGACAACCTGATTCTAAGGTTGTCCATTTTTTCATTTAATTACTCCGCATGCAATTCGTTCACCTGAATCTCCAGACGGTTGTGTTTTACCGTCATCTTGACCTGAATGAATCACAAGTGCTGTACCTGTATCTTTTAACAAAGAATTCGGTTCATTCAATTCCAATGTTACGTGCTTAGCTGTAAATTCATCATCAACTGAACCATCTTCACCTACTTCTAAATTCGGCATGTCGCCTGCATGCGGTCCTCCTTCCATTTCGAGTCCGTGTTTCGTTTCTTCCGGGTTGAAGTGACCTCCAGCAGATTCAAAATCCGGTGCCTCACAAACACCAGTCTCATGGAAATGGAAACCATGCATTCCCTCCGGAAGACCCTCTGCCTTCACATGCACATTGACACCGTCATCTGTATCTTTCAATTCCGCAGTCCCAGTTGTATTGCCATCTGTATCTTTTAAATCTACTAAAACTGTAAATGATTTCTGTTGCATTTCACTTTCTGATTCAGATACCTTATTACTATTTTCTACGTCTCCATTTTGTGTCACCTGATCCGCATTATCTTCAGCTCCGCATGCTGCTAAAGCGAACATAAGACCAATTGAAGGAAGAATTGTTAGCTTTGTCTTCATTTTTACGCCTCCTTGGTTCAACCTATAGTGTTCTCTTTCACTCAAGTACCCTTTTTAAACATCTAAATAATGCAAAAGGAAAAACCGATTCCCTGGGATTAGCAGGAAATCGGTTAAAATGTTCATTCAATCTACTTTTTTGTAAGTTGTTACAAACGAGGGGCGTGAAAATATGTTTGGTTTTTTATCAATACCTTCATCTGTACCACGCTTTTGGTGTGCAGTTGCGTAAGCTTGAGAATTTTGCCATGCTTTGAAAGATGCTTCATCATTCCACATTGTCAATATAACATACGTATCACTTTCTAGTGGACGCAAAACACGGATAGCAGAAAATCCTTCTGTGTCTTCAATTTTTCTGGCACGTCCCATGAAGCGTTGTTCAAAAACTTCTCTTCCTTCTTGAGTGACTGGAATATTATTTAAAACTGCATAGTTTCCATCAATGATTTCACCCGAAGCATCGAGTACTGTATAGGAATCTGCTTCAGCAAACCCGGCAGAGCCATCGTTTTCCTGGATAAGTGCGGCTTCGTTTCCAAATTCCATCAGAACCAGATGCTCTGTTGTTAAACTGTCTTTAATTGATTTTAGTTCTGATACATCTCCGTACGTTACATGAATATTCATAAACTATCCCCTATCTGACTGAATGAAAAAAGTTGCATTATAAACAGCAAAGCCGGCAGAAATCACCTGCCGGCTACATTCAGATCATTTGTTCAATGCCATGCTTGTTTCCTGCGGTCTTTAATTGCAATGATGGCCGATGAGCTTGCTAAAATCGTAATAACCAGCAGCCCAGAGATCAGACCGTCAGTGAAAGCTCCTGAGATAGTACTGGTTGCAAGAGCCGCTAATGCTACGCCGCATACTATTGCAGCAATAATGATTTTTTTCATAGCACTCACCTTTCCCATGCAGAAAGACATTTCACAGTTGACCGCATGGCGATTATGTAGTCATTGAGATTGTTTCTCATTCTCATCATAAAACATCAGGTGCCGATTCGCAACAATAATCCATGTTTCCAAACAAAATAATTGAGTTAATGTGTCAAAAACAAAACAAGAATTTCGATGGATCACCGAAATTCTCGTTTTGCATTCTTATATACGTTAAATCATCTTCAACAATGCCTGTTCTCCAGTCATTCCTGCCTGAATTCCCCAAGCTTCTGCTTCATAGGTTACTGATTCGAGCGGAGCGGCAAGCAACTCTTCAATTGTCTTCACACCAGTTGCACGTCCCGCCACAATTTTACGGTCTTTTAACAGACGGTTTAATAGTCCAACGTCAAGTGCCCCACACATAATATACCCATTTTCGTTCGAAACTGTCAGCAATGTAGTTTTCGGAAGCGAAACAGAAACAGCTGTAAAACTATACCCTTCAATCTGCACTGAAGTTACGGTTACCAACCCATCCTCCCCTTTCACTCTATAAGTATGGCACCCAGCATCAACCGGTGACTAAAAGCATGCTTTACGGCGCATACTTCGAAGAATGGGAGGTGGAAATAATGGCTAAACGTAATATTGATGGTGAAAAGACAAATAAGCCCCCTACTTTACCGGGGCGGGAAGAATTTTCAGAAGATTATTCCACGTATGGTGAAAAGCGTGAAGCGCTAAAGGAGCTTTTCAGAAAATCCGAGAACCAAAAGAGAAAGTAAAAACCACCCTGCTTCTTTAAAAAGCAGGGTGTTCTGATGTTATGTGATTGATTGACCTTCTCGACGGAAGAAGCCAAAAATGCCTACCGTCTGAACAATATTAGCAAACGCGTTCGGATCGACTTCACCTATAATCTTTTCCAAGTCGTACAGTTCATATCTTGTAATCACCAGGTACAACATGTTCTTTTCTTCTTTCGTATAGCCGCCCTTCGCTGGAATAATTGTTATTCCGCGGACCATTTGATCATGTATCGCCGCTTGCAATTCGTCCGCTTTTCGAGTAACAATCATCGCAGTCACTTTTTCGTGACGTGTATGGATTGCATCAATTACTGCTGTTGAAACATAAAGCGCGACCATTGTGTATAACGCATTTTCGGGTTCATACAAAAATCCAGCCGCTACAATAATAATTCCGTTTAACAATAAGAAATAAGTACCTATCGGCTTATCTTGTAAGCGGGACAATACCATCGCAACAATATCCATACCACCCGTTGAAGCTCCTAGTTTCAATGAAATACCAACACCGACCCCACCTATGACTCCACCAAATACAGCATTAAGGATTATATCATCAGATAATGACATGACTGGTATAATACCCATGAAAATTGTTGTGAAGATTACAGACACGATACTGTAAATGGTAAAGCCCTTCCCTACCTTAAACCACCCTAATATGAACACTGGAACGTTCAATGCTAGGAGCAGTATTCCAGTAGAAACAGTTATCCCGGCAAAGTCCGAGAGAACACTCGAAAGCAGCTGGGCAATCCCTGCAAAACCACTTGCATAAACGTTTGCATTAATGAGGAACAAGTTCAGTGATACCGATAATAATAACGCACCTAAAATAACGGTAACAATTCGTTTAGCTTCAATAAAAAACATCGTACATCTCCTTTCAATACCATCCAGATTTTAAATTCGAATTAGAGAAATAAAAAAAGTCCTGTCTGACGGAAAAGACAGGGACAGTCCGTCACACCCATATAAAAGGGTGAGTCATGCATCTATTCAATTGCTATTATAACTAGCATACCCTTTGGATGCAATCGCAATCCCAATCAAAGAGAAAGCAATTAAGTATTGCAAAATGTTGAATTCCATCGTATGCTTCATTAGTTAGAGACAAATAAATAATTAGAGAAAACATTTCACTTAAAGATGCGTCCTACTTATCAAGCAGTAAACCGCACGATTGCGGAACCAATTACAGGTGGTGGCACTATGAACCGTTCTGAACGCAGAACACGTAAAAAAAAGAAAAAAGTCTGGATAATCTTGCTTATACTATTCCTCCTTATCGGCGGTGCAGCCTATTTCGGGATTAATCAGTTTAAAGCAGGACAATCCCTTGCAGGTGAAAAGCCCGGTAAAGGTGAAGAAGATATATTTAACGCTCCTGAACCTCAATATGGAGAGATCAATATTTTATTATTAGGTTCTGATGCACGTCCTAAAGACGATGAAGGAAGATCCGATTCTTTGATGATTGCACATTATAATCAGGATACTAAAGAACTGAAAACCGTTTCTGTGATGCGTGATATTTATGTAGAGATCCCTGGGCACGGAAAACATAAAATGAATGCCGCTTACTCTATCGGCGGACCAGAACTTGTACGAAAAACAATTAAAGAGAACTTTGGAATCGACATCCATTATTACGCAGAAGTCAATTTTGATGGATTCCCCAAAATGGTCGATGTAGTAGCACCAGACGGCATTGAAGTAGATATCCCCTATCGGATGTCGCACGGCATTAACATGACACTCGAACCAGGAGTTCAACGTCTGCACGGAAATGAACTGCTAGGTTATGTACGATTCCGTCATGACAGCAAAAGTGATTTCGGACGTGTAGAACGTCAGCAAGAAGCACTTGCTAAACTTAAAGCAGAAGCTGTCAGTCTTCACAGCTTGCTTAGCCTTCCTAAATTACTTGGGATGGCAGATAGCTATGTGACGACAAACCTAGATAAAAAAACGATGCTTTCTATAGGTAAGGGCCTATTGGACAATAAAGATTCTGGTATTGAATCTATGCGCTTGCCGATCGATGGCTCGTTTGACGAAAATCAAAGGATCCCCGGTGTCGGTCAAGTACTAACTATCGATTTTGATGAAAACACACAGGCCCTTAATGACTTTTTGTCATCTAAATCTGGCACGTCCACACCGTCGGATAAAAATATTGAAAAGAATACAGACCAGGAATAAATTAATTAAAAAGACGTTCAGCCTATATGGCTGAACGTCTTTTTATGGCGTCATCTTTTTAATGATCGTTTCATGCTGCGGGAACTGCTCTACCAATTCCTCTCCAGTGAACAACTTAAAATCCTCAAAATCAAACCCTGGTGAAACCATGCAGCCTACAAGTGCATATTCGCCGCTTTCAATCATAGATGAACCAAATATAGCCCCTGCAGGGACAAGTATTTGTGGTTGTTCACCTTGTTCCATGTCTAATCCTAATTTCACTGCTGAATACTCACCATCAGCTGAAATCATATGGACAGTCAGCGCACTTCCATCGTGGTAATACCAGAGTTCGTCTGACTGCAGCTGATGAAAATGGGACACTTCTCCGTCCGCTAACATGAAATAGATGCTTGTATAAAGCGGTCTTGTTCCCGAAGATGTATCGATTGTACTTCCAGCTGTATACGAGCCGGCAAAGCTGCCACCTTCAGGATGGGTTTCTAGCAGTAATTGTTTTTTCCAATACGCTGCATTACGTTTCATGAGCAACTTCCTCTTTTCTTAAATAACGGTCTCGCCAAGTAGAGCGTTCCTCTGCAACTACAAGCTGTTCTAACGTTTCATCCCATTGATCGCTAAAGGTATTCCAAATTCTCGCATACAGGGCATCTTGATTTAAATTGTGGATATGAAACTCGAAACACGGAATCTGAACTTCCCCGATTGCAGCAACTTTCAAAACTTGTTCTACAACGCGTTGTCGCTCTGCCGTATTGTCCTGTTCTACTATTGCAGAAAGTTCCGTCTGCAACAAATCTGCAGGAATTGTGTCTACAGACCAGCTTTTGGCATCCCGATCGTATCGGAAAGGATTCAGATTTCCTTGTAATGGATGGGATTTCTCTACATCTATGAATTCGTCATGAAGCGGACTTAGCAGCAGCTCAGTCTCTTCAATTTCGGTTTCGTGAAGAAGCATGCCCGTCGTCAACTGTGCAATACCTAATTGTGTAATTGACCAGCCGTCCTTATTCACAACAAGTCCTGCACCTTTCATAATCGAAAGCAAATCTTCAATAAATAATAATTCAACCCCGAGCATCTGTGCAAGTTCTTCAGGACGTTCAATGTTAAGTTTTTGAAGAGTCATCAACATCATTTTCATCAGAACATCCATCTTTGTTTTCGTTACCGTATTGTAAGAAACCAGGACTTTATGGGCTGTAAAAGTCCACGATTGTTCAGACAGAACTTTACTATCCAATGATTGTTGTAATTCTTTTTTCAGCCTTTTTTTAAGTTCTTCCACGTTAAGATTGCACTCCTATCGTTACGAGCCCGATTCAACAAGTGAACGGATGCCGCCTTGTTTGCTGATTTCCTCAAACAAATGTTGATACATATCACGAGTCAATTTCGATTTTGGTTTGTTGATGAACATTTCCGAACTTCCGACAATCACTAAAAGCTCTTTCGCACGGGAAAGTGCGACATTGAGACGTCTGTAGTCTTTAGCAAAGCCTATTTCACCACTTGCATCCCCATGATTCCGAACAAAACTCACAATGATGATATCCATTTCCATGCCTTGGAATTTATCGACAGAACCAGTTCGGAATATAAGATGCTCTGACTGCAGTTCCTCTTGAATCATCTGATTAATACGTTTAACTTGCTCGCCGTAGAAGCTGATCACTCCTACTTGTTTCTTTGAATTTACAGGCAGTTTCCCTTGTTCAATCGCTTTTTCAGCAGCCTGATCTAAATCCAGTATCATGTCTCGTATAGCTTTCAGTTCACTTTCATTATAACGGCTTGTTCCGCCTTTTGGTTTCGCTTCATAGAAATCAGGTGTATTAGGTTGATCAATCCAAAGTAAATGGTCATCCGGCTTAATGGTTTTGGTTTCAAGATGATGCGCGCGTGCTGAATCGGAATCAGGAAGCCCGCAAACAAGCTCGTAACCATTTTCATTGTAGAACGGGGTTATGGACTTCATAATACGTTCATGCATTCTATACTGGATCGCTAACATCGTCTTATTTTGTTTTGGCAGAGTCCTGAACAATCGTTCAAAGAGAGATTCTTTCAACAAACGTTCCATATCTCTTTTCTGTTCATCATCAGGCATTTCCTCTAAAAACTCTTCCATCGTTTCTTGACCAACTAATGGCGGAAGCTGATGATGATCTCCTACAAGCACAATCTTTTTCCCTTTTAGCATAGGGAGTAACAGTTCAGGCGGAGTTGCTTTGGAAACTTCATCTATTATGACTAAATCGAAAACCGGATATTCTTCTACAAATTCTTTTCGAGCAGAAGCAACACACGTTGTACCAATTACGTTTGCATGTTTAACATATAGTTTCCGGATTTCATCTAAGTCATATGGGCTTGCTTCTGTCAGCATCTGATGCCACATCTTTTGAACGGATTGGATTGCTGGGACATTTTCAAGTTGCTTTGTAATCTGCTCCATCTGTTGTTTCAATTCTCTTTGGTTACTGGAGTTTTCCGACAAAAGAGGAGCGGGGTCAGTTAATAATGCCTGCGAAAGTATCTCTTCCTGACTTTGTTTATCAGCCAATAATTTTATGAATCCATTTAACTCCTCGCTTTGTTCTTCTTCTGCCTTGGTGCATGAATGGATGTCAGCTCGAATTGTTTCCCTTTGTTGATGGGCTTTTTCAAGGTCTGCTTCAACAACTTTCAAAGTTTCCTCTGTTTCAAGTAGTTCTTTGATGGTTGTAGATATTGCAATATGAGAGGCTTCAACTACATTAAGGACATCAGTTATCACTTCAGGTGACTGTGTTTCATCACTTGCGGTTCGGACTTCTATTAGTTGTCCGTTTAACTGATTAAAACGGGCTTGTATGCCTTGTTGTTTAGCAGTTAGTTCAATAAGTTTCCCATTAAGTATTTCTGCTGCAATTTTTTTAATTTCTTCAAACAAGGACGCTGTAGATTGCGCTTCTAGAAGAAATGCAGAGATGAAGTTCTTTCGATCATGCAGCAGTCCAACAGCTTTCGTTAAATTTTCAAGACAGTCGTAAGACTCCACTGAAAACGATGTTGTACTTAAGATCTTTTTAACGTTTGGCTGAACTAAATAACGGCCAACTCTGCTAACCGTTTCGTGAATCGACTCCAGCGTGTGGCGATTCCTGAACCCTTTCGGAATGCGTATACGGTTATGGAACTGATGCTCCTCCAGAATTTTCGTTACAGTAGCGATTGCTTTATCGATCCGCAATACCGTATTAGACCATGCTGAAAAGCTCTCTTCCCCGCCAACTTCTTGAACCCGGTCAATTTGGCGAATCAGATTGGTCATCTTCTGATCGAGTTCCGGTGTAGGAACAAAGTTTACTTCGTCCAATAAATCCTTCAAATCATTCAGCTTTCCTACAGACGTTACTTTAAAGAGAGCTCCTTGATAAGTTTCAATTTGTTCCGCGGTATGGTTAATCGTTGTTTGCAGCTCATTTACTTGAGCTGACATTTCTGCTAACGATTGACTCGTTTTCAGTAGGTCAATTCTGTCTTGCAGTTGCTGGCGTTCCTGTTTCAGTTCAGTCAACTTTAAGGTACCTGAAGAAATTTCAGTCGTTAATTTCTTTAATCGACTAATTTCAGACATAGTTTCTTCGAGCTTACTCTCTGCTGATTTCCTCGCAGCTTCATTTTTTTCGACAGCAAGTTGTGCATCCTGTTTTTTCTGCTGCACTTCTTTTAGTTCTTGTTGGATTGTACGAAGCTTTTCTTTGTTTTCATTCCATGCGGTCTGCTGTTCAAGTAACTCAGTTTGCTGCTCTACTAGTGCAACAGATTTTTTTTGTACTGTTACTTCCTCTTTTCGAAGAGTAGCCTCGAGCTGATTGTGTTGGTCAATCTGGAACTCCATCGCCTCTAACGTTTGAGCCCGCCAATGCTCCGCAACGTTTTCTTCAATGAATTTGCGTCCTTCTTCTTCAATGCTTTCAGTTCTTCCATAACGGAGAATTCGTATGTCTTGATTGTTCAGGAGTCTTCCTAAGGCATTATCTACTGCCAAATTCGCCTGTGATGCTACGAGTGTGCGTAAGCCTGCTTTTACAGCTTGATTGCAAATCTCGGAAATAACAGTTGTCTTCCCCGTTCCCGGAGGGCCTTGAATGACATACAAGTCATTCGCATTCATGGCTCCATTAACCGCTTCTTGTTGGTACTTGTTCAAAGACGTTTCGAACTCTAGCGGTTCTCTTCGATTCGTAATTTTCACAACTGGGCGTTCTTCAAACAAGATTTTCTCTAAGTTAGCATTCGCAGCCAGCCCATCTTGAAGATCTTTGAATCCTCTTCTCAGTCTTCTAACTTGACTCAGTTCAGCAAAGTTACTGAAAACAATTGACTCGAAATCGTTTCCTTGAAATCCTGTTTTTCGCGCACTTTGTACAGCACCATTCTTGAGCTCTACATCTATACGGTTTGTTTTCTTATCCGCGTTGACCACATTGCCCAGATCAAAAGAAACTCCTGCAAATTTTGCAGAGAATCCTGTGATCGTTCTCCAAGCTTTGTTAGGCAGACCATCGATTCGGATAGAGGCCTGACGGAAATCTTCACTTAGCGTGACAGATTTGACACGGGCGTGAATATCTTCAACATCAGCATTTTTCTCCATGATGCGCAAATAGCCTTCCCAGCCGCCAATTCGCTTTTTTACGTATTCCGAACGCTCTTCTGCAATTGGAAGTTCACGTAAAAGCGTGGCAAAGTCAATGGGCAATGCAATCCCAGAGCTTTTGCCCAATTTGAATTTGACGTTCGCCCCCAGCCGGCGATTTGTCGCTGCTGGTTCTCGTTTGCCTCGCACATGAAATCCCGTTGCGAGGAACCCATCATTTTTAACAATACATTCTAATACAGGGACACGGCCATCCAGCAGTTCCTTCAGTTTCACATTTTCTTCAGGGTCAAAGAAAAACGAAAACGCTTGGCTCCCTTGCTGATTTTCAGGTCTTTTTTCAATATGTACAGCGAAAGATTTTTGCATAGCAAAAAAAGCGTGTTCGTCCTTAGCGATTTTTTCAATCCCATTACGAGCACTCGTTGTCATGGTCAATTCACATTTTACCGTCTTTTCAAACGTATCCCGGTTCATTGCCTTCACTTCTTTCGGTCCGTAAAAAAAGGTCAGCCATTAAAAAATGGCTGAACCTGTTCTTATTAATCATCTAGTATCCATTATAAACGAAAACAGTATTTGCTGCGAGTGCGAAAAGACATGTTACGATGGTTCCCTTTCACCTTGAATAGCATCCGATTCCAATCCGAAACGTGATTTCATTTTTTCCATCTCTTGCAATGGGATTACTTTGCGAATGAATGACTTAAGTGAATCGAGTTGAATCGTAACTTGCTCCAATTTCCCGCTATCGTAAAATGGCTCTTCCCAATAAACCGCGTCCATATCTGATGAAGCAAGCAAACGGATCATTTGCATATTAACTCCACCCGCAGTATCTTCATCCGATACAATGATCTCTTCCGGTGTGTAGTCAGATTGAGTTACATACAAGACCTTCTGATCCCCTTGCAATTTCGACGCATGTTTCACAAATGCTTCTAGCGATGATGGATGATTCATAACGCCACCTCCTTCAGGTACTCCGGTGAGTATTCCCTTTTAGCCAGGGGTTGTAAACAATGGCTTTTTCTAATCTCATTGTTGCCTTATTAATAATAGATTGTTTTGGATTTATCCAAAACAATTACACTCACAAGAAATCCTAATACAAGAAAACTAAAAGACCCAATCATATATACAGCACGAATCCCATAGAACTCCGCTAAAACTCCAATTAGTGCAGTAAATACTATTATTAGCAATGCTTCTAACACGCCAAAAACACTAGAAAACCTCCCCATGATCGATACTGGCACATTATTTTGATAAAAAGTTAAGAATCCAATGTTTGCAAATGACAACGCAAATGTCAAAATGAAGAAACCTGTTGATGCCGCCATAAAGTTTTGCGAAAATGCAAAGATCAAATAGCCGACCGGTGTAAATATCGCACCCAGACTAATCAGCACATTCGTTTTAAACCGACTAGCAAATAAAGCATTTGTCAAAGATCCTGCAATTATTCCTAGTCCGGCAACACTCACAAGAAATCCATAAGTACTTTCCGATAAAGATAGCACATTCGTTGCGAAAGCTGCTTCTAAAGAATCCAGCCCCGTCATAAAAACAGTAATTCCACAAAAAAGTACATAAACCCATGAAATATGCCTATTTGATTTACTGAAATCCAAAATTTCTAGCCAATCATTTTTGATTATTTTGATGCTCATTTTTTCAGAAGTAACAGGTTTCTCGTTTAAGATGTCCAAGTTCGGAAGAAAGAATACGACTATGGCTGACATGCATAATGCCAGGGAATTTAGTTGCACCGCTAGATACGGGGTGCCCATAATAAACAGAAAACCTGCAATAGAAGGTCCCAGAATAAAGCCGCTTGAATTAATAAAATTTCTAAGTGCGTTAAATCTTTGTCTATTTGTCTTAGGAATGAGCTTTGTCATATAAACCATAGACGTTGAACCAAAAATCGAACTTGCACAATTTATGATAAACACACATAGATATATTAAAGTGAGTGAATTCATAAACGGGAGTAAAAAAATAAAAAAAGCTCTAATCAAGTCGAGTGAAATCATTAATTTCCTTTTATTTAATCGGTCGATAAAACTGCCAGACCAAAAATTTGTACATAATGCAGCAGTGGGTATCAGTATATAAAGAACCGATACTGCGAATGGCGATCCCGTCATATCCAGGATGATCAGGTTAAGCGCAATCAAATAAACCCAGCCACCCAGATTTGATACACCAATCCCTAACAGAAGTAATAAGGGGTTTTTCATTTCCCTAAAATTCATCATGGCTGTCACTCCTGAATTCATTATTTGAAGACAACAAAAAAATCTCACCCCCAGATCAATAGACTTGAGGACGAGACTTCATGAATTTAGAAGTTCGCGGTGCCACCACAGTTTGTTATTGTGTCACCACAAAAACCTTTTCAAGTACGCATACCGATTTCAGTATAGAAAGTACTTTATCTCTATAACGGGAGAACCCGGCACACAATCAATTCCATGAAAATAAAATATCCTATGTGCAGCTTCGAGGTTTGTTTCCACATGTATCTACATTCTCCTTCTCAGCTAACGGAGTTCTCTGTCATGCTTCGACATATGTACTTGGCTCTTCATCGCTTTTCGATTTCAATATATGTTACCACAATTCAAAATAATTGAAAGTGTAACTTACAATTACTTTCTAAATAATAAAAGCAGACAGACTACCGGTAAAAATAAGAGTGTAGAAGAGTGGACCATGCTTTCTGCGGCAAGCAGCACTATTTATATGTTCAATGCAAGTATTCTTAAAGGATTTCCTAATTGGTAGTTGAGAATAATGTGTTAGTTATGCGGGAGGAGCAACGCTATGAGCGGTTTCTTAGTGTTTATGAGCATTATTTCAGGGTTATGAGCGAAATTTTGTATTTATGATCACTTTTCTGTGGTTATGAGCAAATTTTCAGATTTATGAGCACACTTAGAGGTTTATGATCACTTTTCAGGATTTATGAGCACATGCAGGAATATATCACCATTCTTATTAGTTCCCGCAAGCATTAATAGGAAAGTTCCTCGTAAAAAAGCTGCTGGGGGAACCATATTTATCTGATTCCCCAAGCAACTCATCTTACATAACCCACCTATTCAATTAAGTGAAGTCGCGCTCAATCTTCTCTTCCCATTTCTTATAAAAGACTTCTTTATCGTTCTCCCATGCTTTCAACTCATTCATAAGATAATAATGAGTTTCGTCAGCAGTCATCGTACTCTTCGTCTCCAAGTACGTCTGCCACTCGTCTTTCCCCACACTTACCGTCCAATCGCATTCTACACGAGCGCTGAGTGGATCATTTTCTCGAATGGTATAGACATTTCGATTGGTACTTCCGTATTCAAGGCCATTGCAATGCAATTTGCGCTTGCCTTCGTCGGAAAAGTCATCGAGCGTCCAAACTCCAGTCGCTGCATCTTGTTTCACTTCTCGTGTACGACCCGCTTCACGCATAATATCTTTCTCAAGTACTGGAGCTGTTTCCGCTTGAGCAAAAGGTTTTAGTGTATTGTCAAGATCTTTAGGATTTCTAAGCGGCAAGACTAGTGACGTCTCTTCACCGGTTTCTATAGTAAAGGTTACTGCTTCCGGGAATGGCCAAATGTGCGGCCAATAGTTCGGTGAAATCGCAAGTTGCCAATGATGACCTTTTTGCAGCGTGTGACCAATGACATTCATCTTCACTGTGACGTTATATGATTTTCCAGGTTCCAAATAACTTGGATGTTCATCGCTGTCACGGTGAGTTAAATTCAACACACCCCATGTGACGCGAGTTGAAGAGCCATCGGGTGCAACGTCATTAAGACGGACCACTAGGTGCGCAGCTTTTTTATCAGATTTGATTTTGCAGCGGAATTCTGCTTCGCCTAGAATTGCCTGATCTTCTTCAACTGGCGCCGCATCGAATACAACCGCCATGCCGTTTTCTATTCGTTGGTCTGCTGGCAAATCGCCCGGCTGGCCAAATGGACAGAAAACACCTGCATACAATCCATGCTGCTGGACTGACGAGACAATCACTTCTTTGCCCTCTGCTGTTTCGCTTAGGTACTTTCCGTTCAAGAACAGTTGCTTTTCCAAAACGTTCGCTGGCGGCCATTGCTGTTCAGCGACCCAATGTCCAGGACGATATGAATAATCAGTTTGCGGCGGAACGCTGTCTTGCATATAGACACGAAGCATCGGCTCATCCATAATCCCCGTCTTCTCTTCTTTTAGCCATTCATCCCACCAGCGGACTGCTTCTTGCAAGAAGCCGATTTGAGGGCCCGGTACCGCCATTTCCGGATATTCATGCGCCCACGGTCCAATCAATCCTTTTCTAGGTCCTTTTAAGCCGGTTAACAATCTTGGAATTGCATTTGTATAGCCATCTGCCCAGCCGCCCACTGCAAAGACTGGAATTGTCACGTCATCATAGTTTTCAATAACAGAGCCGTGCTTCCAATACGCATCGTAACGCTGGTGGCGAACCCACTCCTCTGCATATGGAGGAGTCAGTTTCATACGCTCGAGCCAATTTTCTCTCCATGAATCCCCACGGACTTCCGGGTATTGAGGACGTGCATTATATGCAAACATTGTACTTGCCCACCAGAGCATATCAGAAGCAAGCATCGCGCCCCCTTTATAGTGAACGTCATCAGCATAACGATCATCTGTTGAACATAGGGTAATGATTGCTTTCAATGCTGGATGTTGACGCGCGGCAATTTGGAGTCCATTGAATCCGCCCCATGACTTACCGATCATCCCGACGCTACCTGTAGACCAAGGTTGCTTTGCAATCCAGTCCAATACTTCGAGGGCGTCATCTTGCTCTTGCTTCAAGTATTCATCATACAAAATACCGTCTGAGTCTCCTGTACCGCGGATGTCAACACGAATACTCGCATACCCATGACCTGCAAAGTAAGGATGACGAAGTGAATCACGCAGTGCAGTGAATTCATTTTTACGATACGGCAAATATTCAAGAACGGCTGGCACCGGTGTGGTTTCTGCGTCTGTCGGCAACCAAATGTGTGCAGCTAATTGAGTTCCATCTGAGAGTGGAATCATGACGTTCGATAATTCTTTCGTTTCTTTCGGAAATTTAGTACGGATTGTACGATTCGTTTCTCTAACATTAAATACCATAGGAAATGCCTCCAATTATTTGTCTAGTTTTTGATTCGGAAAGTCTTCTCTCAACCATCTGATAAGTGAAACCAGAAGCAGAATATAAATGATGAAGATTGGTACAGCTACGACAACTGCTGAGGTTTGTATGACACGAAGTCCGCCCACTAACAGTAACGATATCGATAATATCGCAAGTATTGCACCCCAGATCATTCGGTGCCAGCGTGGAGGATCTTCTCCAGGCTGTAATTCTTTGGTAGCAACAGCCGCTAAAATGTATGTTGCCGAGTCCATGGATGTCGAAAGGAAAATAACACCGACAATCACAAAGAATGGCAACACGAGTACATCTAATGGCAACGAACGAAGAATTTCTACTACTGCAGCCGGTCCGCCTTGTTCAGAAAGTGTTTTTGCGACATCTGCTATTCCTTGTAATTGCAAATTCATAGAATAGCCTCCGAAGACCATGAAGTAGATCCAGCCTCCGATTGACCCCCACAAAAGCATGTGAGTAATCAATTCACGCAACGTTCGCCCTTTGGAAATTCGGGCGACGAATAATCCCATGAACATAGCAGTTGCAGCAAACCAAGCCCAGTAGAATACTGTCCAGCCTTGAGGGAATCCACTTTTGGATATCGGATCCGTGTGGAAACTCATAAATGTGAAGTTTTGGAACATCATTCCAAAACTATTCGAGAAATACGTAAGTATAAACGAAGTAGGTCCTGCGATGAAAACAAAGAGAGCAAGGGCAATCGCCAAGTAAATATTCAAATCACTTAGTCTTCTAATCCCTTTTTGCAAGCCTAAGTAAGCACTGGCAGAATAAATAATTGTAATGAGCGTGACGATAACGGCGTCCAATCCTAAAGATGGTTCAATCGAAAATATGGAGCCTACAACTGCAGAGACCATCGGAACACCTAGACCTAGTGAAGTTCCAAGACCGCCAACTAAACTCCAAATTACAAGGACGTCAATAAGTTTCGCTACCCATCCATCGGCATATTTGCCAAGCGCGCCACTTAGAGCTGTACTAATTTTTAAGGAAGGTCTTTTCCTTACGAAATACGAGTATGCAATTACGACTGTGGGGAAGGCATATAACGACCAAGCTGAGATTCCCCAATGAAATAATCCGTATGTAAGCGACCATTCAGCAGCTTTGTTCGTACCGGGCTCTATTCCAAATGGCGGACCTGAAAAATACGAAATCGGTTCAATCATGGACCAATACATGATACTTGTTCCCATTCCAGCAGTAAACAGCATGGCTCCCCAACTGAAATTTGAAAACTCAGGTTTTCCCTCTCCCAGTTTAATGCGTCCGAATTTACTAAATGCAAGCCATATTAGAAATACAAATAGACCGAAAGTAAGAAACTGGAATGCCAAATCCATTTTAAATGTAATGAAAGTCATGACATCATCCAGGACAGGTTCTGCACTTTTTCTAAATACTACAAGTAAAACGGTTACCAATAAAATAAATCCTATTGACGTCCAAAATACGAAAGGATCTAATTTCGTTTTCTGCATCCTTCAACCCCCTTTTTTGTTTCACAAACGCAACTTTGATAACGCTTTCAAATAATATAGTCCTTCTATATTCTAGCAAGGTTGACTAGTCAAAAAAATTGCAGATTCATCATTATTAATTTATAATCATGATTATATTGTGAACAGGTTTATACTATCAGAATAAATTTGCAAGTACAAGTATAGTGCATACTGAATAAGACTGGTAGAATTGTACAACAACTGATAATTGAGAGAAGCGAGGCGCTTTAATTGGATAAGAAAAAGCTTCAAAAGAGTAGAATGTGGAAGTATTTTGTGGAAGCTGCAACCGAAATTATTGAAGAAGAAGGGGCTAGAGCTGTTACAATTCGTAAAGTCGCAGACCGGGCAGGTTATAACAGTGCAACCATTTACAATTATTTTGATGAATTTTCACATTTGCTCTTTTTTGCATCCATGCGATTAATGAAAGAGTATACGGTTGAAGTAACGAGACGTATGAACGATAAAACTTGTGCATTAGATCAATATTTGACTGCTTGGGAATGCTTCTGTGAGTATTCTTTTAAACAGCCGGATATCTTCCAATCTGTTTTCATCCGTGATTTAGGAGATAATCCCGATCATTTGCTGGAGAAGTATTATGAATTCTACCCTGCGGATCTTGTAGACGTTCCTGAAGAAATCCGAATGAGCCTGCTTGAACAGAATGTAGTAAAAAGAGGCAATCCAATTTTAAAAAGAGCAGTCGAACAAGGCAGCCTGGACTTAGAAAAAATCGAATCGCTCAACGAAGTAACCATTCTAATTTGGCAGGGTATGCTTATGAATTTCCTAAATAATCGGATTGACGCCACTCCTGAGGAAGCCGCAAGCCGCACCATGTTCTATGTAAAAGAGATTATTGATCACTTAAAGTCCTAAAAATTTTAAAAAGCCATACGGGTCTCCGCATGGCTTCTTTTAATTGATGGCGAGTAAGTTACATGGTCTGCTTGATCTTTCTCATTCAAGATAAACTGGATCTCGTACTTCCCGAGGTTATAAATATAACTGTTTTGATGGGTTTCTTTAAGAGTTCGTTTTTCATCAGGTTCGCCCGATTGCTCTTTTACGCCCGTTGATGTGAAACCGCCTCAATTTGTTTGTCTTTCAACATTTGTTCAAAGATACCGCGCTTCAACCAACAGACCTTTTTTGTAATATCTAAGATCATAGGAAGCTTGCCCCATTGACCCCGTACAGCGATCGAACGTGTCCTCGCGTTCAGGTTTTCCGATTGTGTTATAAACGTCGGTTTGTGTAGTCTTCCCTATGTAAAATCCGTCATTTAAATGATACACTATACCTTTTTTTCCGTCTTCAACCAATCCGTTTAATGTATCAATAGCCATTTGCTTTTGGTCTTTTTCAATTGATTGTTGTTCAGCGCTATCTTGCTCAGATGTTTTTTTGTCATCCTCACCTTTTACTGGTTCATTGCTCTGCTCTGAATCTTGTCTTTCATATGTTTGGGCCACTTCATCCTCGGATGTCTTATTTTCACCGCTTGCGTTTGTATTTTTGTCACTTTGCTCGGTATCGTTGGTTTCATGTTGAGTTGAATTGTCTGTTTCATCTGGTGTGGATGTAGAACAGGCAGCTAAACTTCCGTTCAAAACAATTGAAAGCATTAGAGAAATCCGTTTCATACTCAATCTTCTATTGTAAAAATCAATATGTTTATTACTTTCTTCTTCACTTAAAATTACACATGAAACGTAAGCCCGTAATATAAAAAAGCACAGCCTTTCGGCATGCTCTACAAATAGCCCTTCTCTTCAATAATTTGAAGACGAAGGGCTATCTCAATTTACATGTTTCTTGAATTTGCGGCGACCACGGAAAATAAGCATCCAATAGTTCAGAAGTCTGCTGGAAATGAAGAGACGGCAAATCCGTTAATACTTTTTTCAAATATGCATAGAAATCGATTCCATGGATTTTTGCAGTCTCAGCCAAACTCAAACAGATCGCATTTGCTTGAGCACCTGCTTCGCTGACGGAAAAAAGCCAGTTTTTTCGACCCAGAACATTGGGACGGATGGCGTTTTCAGCTGGATTATTATCAATCTCAATCCGCCCATCGAAGAGAAAACGTTGAAGCTCATCTTTTCTCTTCAATGAATAGTCAGTTGCAGTGGCAATCGCATTCTTCCCATAGAAATGACTTTCTTCTATCCATTTAAAAAAGGCGGTCACAATCGGTTTGGAATACTTCTTTCGCATTCGTCGCCTTTTGCCAGGACGCATTTCTCTGAATTTGTTCTCAAGTCGATAGAGTTGATTGCAATAGTCGACGCCAATCCTACCATTCTTACTGTCGACTTTCAGCCAATAACGACGAACATGCGCCCAACAGTTGGCAAAGGTGACACCTGGTAAACCGCCGTATGCAGAATAGCCATCACAAATGATTGTTCCTTTGTAATCACCAAGGAAGTTCTTCAGAACTTCTCGT